>LSKJ01000659.1 GCA_001557035.1 Rhodospirillaceae bacterium CCH5-H10
GCGCAGCGCAGGGTCGTGATCCTTCCGAGCCGCTGGACGGCTTCGTCGGCTATAAGATCGCCAAGGCCTTCGACGAGCAGTTGAGCCCGGCCGATCGGGCGCGGCTCGGAAGGATCACGACCCTGCGCTGCGCCGGCGCGGAATATCTCGAAATTCTCGCGGGACGCGCGAATTTCAGCCTCTACCGTATGACCAAGCCGTGGGACCACGCGGCTGGCACGCTGATGATGCGCGAGGCGGGCGGCGGCGCCGTCCAGTTCGGCAATGCGCCCTACATGCCGGCCCAGCCGCTCAACGCCGGCCTGATCGCGGCCTCCACCGAGGAGGCGCTGACCGAGGCGAGGACGCTCCTCGAAGCCTCGAAGATGCCGCTGCTCACACCGCGTTCATAGCCCGGCATCTCAATGGAGCGCGCCACTCCAGTGGCGCTCATGATTGCGCCACTGGAGTGGCGCGCTCCAGTAATCAAGCCTGCGTCTTGGCTTCCTGCCAGAGAGTTTCCATCTCTTCGAGAGAGGCGTCGTCCGGCTTGCGGCCGCTCTCTGCCAGGCGGCGCTCGATATGGCGGAAGCGCTTCTCGAACTTGTCGTTGGTGGCCCGTAGGGCGACCTCGGGGTCGACCTTGCAGTGCCGGGCGAGGTTCGCCACCGCGAACAGGACATCGCCCAGTTCGTCGGCGACCTTGGCCTGCTCGACCTTTCCGGCTTCCAGTTCGGCGCGCAATTCGCGCAGTTCTTCCTCGATCTTGTCGATGACCGGACCGATCGTGGCCCAGTCGAAGCCCACGTGGGCGGCGCGCTTCTGGATCTTCTCGGCGCGCATCAGGGCGGGAAGGGCGCGTGCTACCCCGTCGAGGGCACCTGCGGTCGCCGTCTCCGCCTTGGCCGCCCGTTCGGCCGCCTTGCGGGCCTCCCAGGACACGGTCTGGGCGTCGGCGGTCTTGATGTCGAGATCGCCGAAGACGTGCGGGTGGCGATCGACCATCTTGTCTGCGATCGCGGCGGCCACGTCGTCGAAGCCGAACGCCTTGGCCTCGCTGGCGATCTGGCTGTGGTAGACGACCTGCAGCAACAGGTCGCCAAGTTCCTCTTTGAGCGCCGGCAGGTCGTCGCGTTCGATGGCATCGGCGACCTCGTACGCTTCCTCGATCGTGTACGGCGCGATGGTTCGGAAGGTCTGGTCGATGTCCCAGGGGCAACCATGCTGGCGATCGCGCAGCCAGGCCATGACCGCCAGCAGCCGCGGGAGCGGTTCCTTGGGCAGGGATTCCGGAGTGGGCTTGCCTGAAGTCATGGCGTCGAACTCATTCCCGGTTATCGTATAATATATATTATGACAAATACTGACTATATATATTATACAAGGTACTACCAATCGATCCGCATGTTCTGAGAGATCAGTGCCAGAAGCTGCAAGCCACGACCCGCCTCATTCGCCGGCATACCCAGCGTCAGCAGGAGGCCGACCTTGGGATTTCGAGGATCCGGAATCAGCAGATCGAAGACACTGCGTGGACCGCTGTCGTTCGGGCCCTTCGGCACGTTCTCGTATACGATCACGAAACTGCGGTCAGAGAGCTTGCGGGCCTGAGCCTGCACGCCGGGGCGCCGGGCCTTGATCGAGCCGGCCTTGGTGGCCGCGTAGTGCTCGGCGTCCTTGACGCCTTCGTGGGCGAAATCGACGCGCCAGACGATCAGACGGATGCGCTTGTCGAGCGTGTAGGCGACACCCCGCTCCCCATCCTCGTTGGCCTGCCAGCCCATGGGCAGCAGCAGTTCGACCTTTACCGAATCGAAGCGCAGGCGCACGGCCTGCTGCGCCTGATCGATACCCAGTACTTTTGTAAAGCTCTGGCTGGTGCCGCCGCCGATGCTCTGCTCGCCGCGGGTATAGCTCGAGCCATTGTCGGGTGTGCCGAAATCCCGGAACGTCAGCCCGCCCGGATCCAGCTTGTCGGCCGCAAGGGCTCCAAACGGCGCCAGGCCTGTAACCAGAGCCGCCACCAGGAACATCCGGCGTCCGGACTCCTTTCGTTTACGCTCGTTCGTCAGATGAGGATCATTCGGTATCCATTTGGAATACAACAATTCTTCACCCTAGAGATCGATCTGGAGACCGTCATGGCAAGGCGTCACGTGATCGGGTGTCGTCCGGTCGACCTCAGCATAGTCCATATCGACATGCATGTTGGTCAAGAAGGCCCGGCGCGGCTTCAGCCGATCGATCCATTCCAGCGCTTGGTCGAGATGAGCGTGCGTCGGGTGCGGCCGGTAGCGCATGGCGTCGACGATCAGCACCTCGACCCCCTCCAGCAGAGCCAGGGACTCCTCCGGCAGCGCCACCACGTCGTTGGCATAGCCTACGCCGCCGAAGCGGAAGCCCAGCGACGGGATGGTGCCGTGATCCTGCACGAACGGCACCACGGGCAGGCCGGCGGCCGTAAAGGGGCCCTCGATCACCGTGTGCCGGTAGATCGGATTGTAGAATCCCGAGCCCTCGGCCTGGAAGCAGTAGCCGAAGCGCCGGGTCAGCACGGCATGGGTGCGCGCGTCCGACCAGGACTCGATCTGGCCCTGGCGCAGTGCATATGGCCGCAGGTCGTCGATCCCGTGGACCTGGTCGGCATGGTCGTGGGTCCAGATCACCGCATCGACGCGCTCGACCTCGGCGTCGAGCAGCTGGCTGCGGACGTCGGGCGAGGTGTCGACCAGCACGGTCTTGCCCTGGTCCTGCACGAGGATGGAACAGCGTCGGCGACGGTTGCGC
The DNA here is from genome assembly GCA_001557035.1 of Rhodospirillaceae bacterium CCH5-H10. Classification (GTDB taxonomy): domain Bacteria; phylum Pseudomonadota; class Alphaproteobacteria; order Reyranellales; family Reyranellaceae; genus Reyranella. The sequence goes on from LSKJ01000659.1 coordinate 2,767, forward strand.
GGGTCGGCGGGGTTCGCCGCCCCCCACTCGCCCTTCCCGTCCTTTCCGCCGGGCCGCGGAACGCCCGCGGAGGTGCCGCAGCCCAGGATGGTCACGCGCACCGGGAACGCTCCGCCTTGGTGAAAAGCCGAAAGAAATTGTCGGTCGTCGCGGCCTCCAGTTCGGCCAGGCTGACGCCCTTCAGTTCGGCGACCTTGGCGGCGGTGTGGGCGACGTAGGCCGGCTCGTTCGTCTTGCCACGCTTGGGGATCGGCGCCAGGTACGGGGCATCGGTCTCGACCAGCAGCCGGTCGAGCGGCAGGTCGCGAACGATGGTGCGAAGATCTTCGGCGGCCTTGAAGGTGACGATGCCCGAGATCGAGACATAGAGCCCCAGTGCCAACGCGCGCTCGGCGACGGAGCGGCCCGAGCTGAAACAGTGGATCAGGCCAGGGAAGCCGCCCTTCGCGTATTCCTCCTCCAGGATGTCACCGGTCTCGGCATCGGCGTCGCGCGTATGGACGATCAGCGGCAGGCCGGTCTGGCGCGCCGCCGCGATATGGGCGCGGAAGCTCTCGGCCTGCTCGGCGCGCGGACTGTGCTCGTAGAAGAAGTCGAGGCCGGTCTCGCCGATGCCGATCACCTTGGGATGGGCGGCGGCTTCGATCAGCCGGTCGGGGGTGCGTTGCCCCTCCTCCTTCGCCTCGTGCGGATGGACACCCACCGAACACCAGACATTGTCGTGCCGCTCGGCGATCGCCCTCACCCGCTCGAACTGGTCGAGCCGCGTGCCGATCGTGAGCATGCCGCCCACACCCGCGGTCCGCGCGCGGGCCAGTACGCCGCTCTCGTCCGAGGTCAGCTCCGGGAAGTCGAGATGGCAGTGGCTGTCGATCAGCATGTCAGCCGGCCGCCTTCGGCTGCTTCGGCGCCTTGGGTGGCTTCGGCGGCTTGGCCGGCGCGGCGGGCGCCGCCGGCTCGATGAAGCGCGGGAAGACGCCCTGCGGCGGCGGCAGCGCCGTGCCGGAGACCAGCTCCCGGTCGAAGGCCGTGAAGACGCGCTTATCCGGCGGCACCGCGAGCTGGTCGAGAATCTTCGCCGTGGCGTCGGGCATGAAGGGCTGCACCAGCAGGGTGACGCGCCGGATGGTCTCGGCCAGCGCCCACAGGACCGTGTCGCGCCGCGCCGGATCGGTCTTGGCGAGCGCCCACGGGGCTTGCGCATCGACGTAGCGGTTGGCGTCGGCGATCACTTCCCAGATCGAGGTCAGCGCCTTGTGGAAGGCCTGCTCGTCGAGCTCGGCGCGCACGATGGCCAGCAGGCCCTTCGCACGGTCGAGCAAGGCCGTGTCGGCCTCGACCAGCTCGCCCCTGGGCGGGACCTTCTCGCCGCAGTTCTTGGCGACGATCGACAACACGCGCTGGCAGAGATTGCCGTAGGCGTTGGCGAGGTCGGCGTTCATGCGGCCGATCAGGGCGCGGCGCTGGAAGTCGCCGTCGTTGCCGAACGGCACTTCGCGCAAGAGGAAATAGCGTACCTGGTCGACGCCGAACTCCTTGGTTACGGCCACAGGATCGATGGCGTTGCCCAGCGACTTGGAGATCTTCTGGCCCTCGGTCGTCCACCAGCCGGACGCGAAGACGCGCTTAGGCGCGGCGACGCCGGCCGACAGCAGGAATGCCGGCCAGAACACGCAGTGGAAGCGGATGATGTCCTTGCCGACGACATGCACGTCGGCCGGCCAGAAGCGCCACAGCGGATTGCTTTCGTCGGGGTAGCCGACCTCGGTGATGTAGTTGGTGAGGGCATCCAGCCACACGTACATGATGTGCTTCTCGTCGCCCGGCACCGGGATGCCCCAGGAGAAGCTGGTGCGCGAGACGGAAAGGTCCTGTAGGCCGCCCTTCACGAAGCTGATGACCTCGTTGCGGCGGCTCTCCGGCGCGATAAAGCGCGGGTTCTTCTCGTAGAACTCCAGCAGCCGCTCGGTCCATGCCGAGAGCTTGAAGAAGTAGGACGGCTCCTCGACCCACTCGACCTCGTTGTTGACCGGACCGGCGCGGCGCTTGCCGTCGGGACCGACCGTGGTTTCGTCCTCGGCATAGAAGGCCTCGTCGCGCACCGAATACCAGCCGGCATATTTGCCGAGATAGATGTCGCCGGAGGCGACGAGCTTCTCCCACAGCGCCTGGCACGACGCGTAATGGCGCGGCTCGGTCGTGCGGATGAAGCCGTCGGGCGAGTAGTTCATCACGCCGATCAGGTCGCGGAACGACTGGCTCACCTTGTCGGTGAAGGCCTGCGGCGTCATGCCGGCCGCGGCCGCTGCCTTCTCGACCTTTTGGCCGTGCTCGTCGGTGCCGGTCAGGAAGTGAACGTCGTAGCCGTCGAGACGCTTGAAACGCGCCAGCACGTCGCAGGCGAGCGTCGCATAGGCATGCCCGATATGGGGCACGTCGTTGACATAATAGATCGGCGTGGTGACGTAGTAGGTGCGGTTGCCCGACATGACGACTGAACTCCGGACTGACATGACGCCCCCACCGGGGCACGAGACTCAAGCGCGATCAGGCCCGCATTCGATCGCAGGGTGCTGAGTCTCTGATGTCGGACCGGGGCAACATGGCCAGTCTTTTCCCATGCCCGTCCGCATGGATCAAGACTTCGCCCCGTTCGAGGGGCTCAGCGCGCCGCCCCCTGGAGCTTCAGGAAGCCGCCCATCACGGTCTGCTTGCGGTCGAGATTGACCGCGTCGGCGCGCGAAAAGAGCCGTCCGACCTCGTCCGATGCGTCCATCCAGCGATCGACGCTCGCGGCGCCGAGCAGGCG
>LSKJ01000660.1 GCA_001557035.1 Rhodospirillaceae bacterium CCH5-H10
ACGCTCTTCTCTCAGTTCACTTCAGGCGCTGGCGCCCAGCCTTCAATCGAGGACGCCATGGCGCTCGTGCTGGCCTCCTTGGCCCTGCTGGGTCTCGGTATCTTCGGGCCGGGCATCGCCAACGGCATCGTCTCGGGTGGACCTCAGCTGGGTGCCGGTGCGGCGGTGGGAACCGGGCTGGCGGCCGGCGGCCTTGCCGCCGCAGGCGGCGCCCTTGCGACGGGCGGCGCGAGTGCGCTGGCCGGTACCGCGGGCGCGGCCGCCCGAGGCTCTGCGGCTCTGGCAGGTGGCGCCGCGACTGCCTATCGCGCCGGTGGTCTGTCCGGCGTGACCATGGCTGGCGCATCCGCCGCGTCGAGCCCGCTCCGCCGGGCGTCAGAAAGCGTTTCGAGCAGCTTCGAAGCCGGCGGGCGCGCCGCTGCCGGGGGTGCCGAGACCGGCGCCGCGGCTGCATCGGCGGACACACCGCCCGCCTGGGCACGGCGCATGAGGCGGAGTCAGGCCGCAAGCCACGGAGCGTCCGCCGCCACGCACGCCATCCGTTCCGGCGATCACGGTGGTGGCGGCTCCTCCATCGATCTTTCTGAAGGGAATCACTGATGTTCAAGCGTTCGTCCGTCCGTTACGGCCACACACCCCTGCCGGAGACGCCTTACCAGAAGGCCGCGCAGGTGTGGGACG
>LSKJ01000661.1 GCA_001557035.1 Rhodospirillaceae bacterium CCH5-H10
CGTCGTCTACGACCGCAACCAGCCGAGCCGCGCCCGCATCCTGTCGTTCGTCGATCTGTGGCTGCCGTCGGCCGTCGCCTTCGCGGTGTCGCTGCTGTTCGGGGGCGCCGTGTGCCTGTCGCGCTGGAGCCGCCGAAAGTCCTGACGCAGGGCGTCTCAACGGAGCGCGCAACTCCAGTTGCGCTCATGCTTCGTCGATCAACAAGACATGAGCGCCACTGGAGTGGCGCGCTCCAATGAGACGACGTCACTCGGGCGGAACGTTAAAGTCCTACCCGCTCGATCCACGCGGCCAGCAGTGCCGCCAGCTCGTGTGGCTTTTCGAGGGGGGCCATGTGGCCGCAGTCCTCGAGGATGCTGAAGCTTGAGTTGGGCAGTGCCTGCGCCATGCGCTCCGTTTCGGCGAAGGTGCGCAGCCGGTCCTGGCGGCAGGCAACCACCAGAGAGGGGCAGGCGATGCGTTCGAGATCGGCGTAGCCGTCGCGTCGCACCAGCGCGGCCTGGCGCTTGCGCACCTCGGGGCCGAGCCGGCGCTGCATGCCGCGCAGCCGGTCGAGCAGCACCGGGTCGGTATCGCGCTCGGGATGCAGGCCCATTGCGTTGGAGACGGCGCCGGCGGCGCGAGGCGGCCGGTCGCCCGGCCGATAGCCCGACTGGCGACGCGCGCGCTCCTCGTCGGAGTAGCCGCGCGCGGAGGAGGCGACGAAGGCCACGCCCGTCACGCGCTCCGGCGCCATCAGCGTAAGCACGCGCGCCACGAAGCCACCCATCGAGAAGCCGACGAGCACGAAGCGCTCCGGCGCTTCCGCCAGCACGCGCCGCGCCATGCCTTCGAGCGAATCGTCCTCATAGACGTTGCCGAAATGGAGGGAGCCGAATGCTTCGAGATCGGGGACCATGTCGGCCCACAGATCGGCGTCGCACATGAAGCCGGGGAGAAGGACGAGGGAACGCACGCGGGATGACTTCTCGGAGTTACTTCTTGAGGGCTCTCAGGATCTTCTTCGAATCGGTGACGAAGCCGAAGCACTTCTTCACGTTCCACACCGTTGCCTCGCGGCAGAAATCCGGCGAGGTGGTGCCGCAGCAATCCTCTACCAGCACGCAGCCGTACCCCAGGAAGTTCGCGTCGGTCAGCGTGTGCAATACGCACTGGTCGGTATTCACGCCCGAGAACAGAATGGTGCGGATGTCGAGGTTGCGCAGGATGCTGTCGAGCGGCGTGTCCCAGAAGCCGCTGATGCGATACTTGTCGACCTTTATGTCCGCCGGGGCCGGCGCGAGTTCGTCGACCACCGCTGCCGCCCAGGAATCCTTCTGCAGCACCGGCGCGCCACTGCCCGGCAGCGGATCGCCCAGCCCGATCCCCGTGCCGGAGTTCTTGTAGAGATGGATCTGATTGGGCGGCATGTTGGCAAGGTCGGGCCGGTTGCCCCAGTTCAGCCAGATCACGGGAACCTGGGCTTTTCGCAGCGCCGGCAACAGCTTCTGCAACGGCGCGATCGGCAGACGGTCGGGCGTGTAGTCGGCGCCGAGATGATCGACCCAGCCGCCCTCGGCGCAGAAGTCGTTCTGCATGTCGACGACGATGATGGCCGTGCGCTTCAGGTCGATGGTGACGTCCTGCGGCGCGGCCGCGAGCTTGAGTGGCCGGGGCCTCGCCGGCGTCGTCGCCATGTCGACATGACGAGTGCTGGCGCGCCATTTATGGCCGGCGCGCGGGGCGCCGAGCGGGTTCATCTTCGTCATCGGCGCGCGTTCCTCATGCCCAGAGTGCCCTGACCTTCGGCAGCTCGGCCAACCCGCGTTCGTGGCCGTATTTCAGCAGGGGGCCGATCCACTTGGGATCCATGATGTTGTCGACATGCTGTGTGCCCGGCAGCAGGCCGGCGACGGTCAGCATGGTGCGCGTCCCGCCGGCTTCGAGGTCGCGGATCTCCTGCTGCAGCGTGTTGGGCATGCCGGAGGTGCGCAGCCCCTGCGTCACCGCCTGCGGTCCGCCGTCGCTCAACGAGATGACCAGCGCGCGCTTCACGCCGGTCACGACGTCGGCATGCGTGCTGGTCTGGCAGATGCCGCCGTCCATGCACAGCCGGTCCTTGAGCCAGGTCGGTCCCATCGATCCCGGCAGGGACGAACTCGCCGCGCAGGCGACGTCGATGTGGAGGCCGGCGCTCGCCGAGACGACGATGCGTTCGCCGGTGTAGCAGTCGTTCGCGGTCGTATGCAGCGCGGGCGAAGGCCAGGTCGTGGGGCCGATCAGGCGATGCAGCGTGCTGAAGTATTTGTCGGTGCCGGCGGGATTGTGCGCGGCCATCGCGGCGCGGCCGATGTTGCGGATCGTCTCGAAGCTCGCATCCTGGGCATCGACCGCGAGCTTGCGCGCGCGCTCCTGGCTGGGATTGGCCTGCAGCGCTGGCACCAGCTCGGCAAAGAGCTTGGGAAAATTGGCGAAGATGTCGAGTTCGCCCGTGAGCCGCCACAGCCGGCCGCTGCTCAGGACGGCGCCGGCGATGGAGCCCGCCGAGGTGCCGACGACGACATCGGCC
>LSKJ01000662.1 GCA_001557035.1 Rhodospirillaceae bacterium CCH5-H10
ACTATGGGCAAAGCTAAATTCGAGCGTAACAAGCCGCACTGCAACATCGGCACGATCGGTCACGTTGATCACGGCAAGACGTCTCTGACGGCGGCGATCACGAAGATCCTGGCGAAGACGGGCGGCGCGACGTTCACGGCGTACGACCAGATCGACAAGGCTCCGGAAGAGCGCGAGCGCGGCATCACGATCTCGACGGCGCATGTCGAGTACGAGACGCAGAACCGTCACTACGCGCACGTGGACTGCCCGGGCCATGCCGACTACGTGAAGAACATGATCACGGGTGCGGCGCAGATGGACGGCGCGATCCTGGTGGTTTCGGCGGCCGACGGCCCGATGCCGCAGACCCGCGAGCACATCCTGCTGGCGCGCCAGGTGGGCGTTCCGGCGCTGGTGGTGTTCATGAACAAGTGCGACATGGTCGACGATCCGGAGCTTCTGGACCTGGTCGAGCTGGAAGTGCGCGAGCTTCTGAAGAGCTACCAGTTCCCGGGCGACGACCTGCCGGTGATCCGCGGCTCGGCGCTGATGGCGCTGGAAGACAAGTCGCCGGAGCTGGGCGAACAGGCCGTGCTGAAGCTGATGGAAGAGGTCGACAAGTACATTCCGCAGCCTGCGCGCGACAAGGACAAGCCGTTCCTGATGCCGATCGAGGACGTGTTCTCGATCTCGGGCCGCGGCACGGTGGTTACGGGTCGCGTGGAGCGCGGCATCGTGAAGGTCGGTGAGGAAGTCGAGATCGTGGGCCTGAAGGCCACGACGAAGACGACGGTCACGGGCGTCGAGATGTTCCGCAAGCTGCTGGACTCGGGCGAGGCGGGCGACAACATCGGCGCGCTGCTGCGCGGCGTGGGCCGTGAGGACGTGGAGCGCGGTCAGGTTCTGTCGAAGCCGGGCGCGATCACGCCGCACACGAACTTCGAGGCCGAGGCGTACATCCTGACGAAGGAAGAGGGCGGCCGTCACACGCCGTTCTTCACGAACTACCGCCCGCAGTTCTACTTCCGCACGACGGACGTGACGGGCGTGGTGACGCTGCCGGAAGGCACGGAGATGGTGATGCCGGGCGACAACGCGCGCCTGGTGGTGGAGCTGATCCAGCCGATCGCCATGGACGAGGGCCTGCGCTTCGCCATCCGCGAGGGCGGTCGCACCGTCGGCGCCGGCGTCGTCACCAAAGTCGTAAAGTA
>LSKJ01000663.1 GCA_001557035.1 Rhodospirillaceae bacterium CCH5-H10
GCACACCGATGTTGCCGTCGACGCGGCGCGCATCAACGAGGCGCTGCTGCGCAAGGAAGCGGCGCTGAAAGAGCAGCTCTACGGCGGGGCGGTCTCGCAACTCGAGGACGCCATCAAGCGGCTGATGCCGGGCGGCGACCTCGCCAACCTCGACCCCTCCGGCACATACGCCGGGATGCGGGCCGGATGGCAGGCAACCTATGCGCTGGCCTCGGCGGGCGATGCCGCCGCGATCGGCCGGTTCGGTGCCGAGAGCCTGCAGCTCGGCGAATATTCCAAGAGCTACTTCGCCGGCTCGCCGGAATACAACGCGATTCGGCAGGAGATGATCGAAGCGCTGCGCGCCGTGCAGGCTGAGGTTACGGGGGCTGCCGCGCCGGCCACCGGGAG
>LSKJ01000664.1 GCA_001557035.1 Rhodospirillaceae bacterium CCH5-H10
GGCTCGGCGCTGTGGACCGTGATCTGGATGCTGGCCGATCCGGACCTGCCGGAACTGCATTGGGTCGGGATCTTCCTGGTGGCGATCGCCGGCCTGTTCGTGTGGGCGACCTGGCGGCGCATGCAGGAAAGCGAGAACCCGCCCAAGGACGTGCTGGCGCTGGTCTGGGCCTCGCTGGCCGTTACTGGCGGCCTGCTGGTGCTGGCGATCGCTCAGGATGGCGGCGCGCAGACGGCCGGATGGCTGGCGCTCGCGGTGCACGGTGTCGGCATCTTCGCTTTCGCGCGCTGGACGCCGCGCTTCCAGTTCGTGGCCGGGCTCGCGCCGATCCTTTCGCTGGCGGCGCTGGCGCTCTGGTGGTGGACGGCGAGCGGTGTGCCGGCCGACTGGAACGACGGCCCCTTCGGCTGGCTCGTGACGGGCTTCGGCGGTCTTTACGCGGCAGCTGCCTTCGCGCTCCTGTGGAATGCGGCTCGTCCGGGCTTCTGGGCGGCGCTGTCGGTCTCGGCGGCGCTCTCGCACTTCCTGCTGGCCTGGTACGTTTTGCGCGGCACGCCGGGCGTGCCCTGGGGCCTGATCAGTGTCGGCCTTGCCGCGCCGTTCCTCGTGGGCGCCGAGCGCCTCACGCGTTGGCGCGAGACGATGCCGGGCGCCACCGAGGCGCTTGGCTTCCTCGCGGCCGGCGTGACTTTCTTCATCGGCGCGGCCATCCCGCTCGAACTCAACCGAGAATGGATCACCGTCGCCTATGCGATCGAGCTGGCCGCCGTCGCCGCCATCTCGGCGCAGCTCGGGCTGGTGACCTTGCGCCGGCTGTGCTGGCCGCTGCTCGCGATCGTCGTGGTGCGCTTCGTCGTCAATCCGGAGATCCTGGAATATCCGATCGGCCTCACGCCGGTGCTCAACTGGATGCTGTGGGGCTACGGTATCTCCATCGCCTCACTGGTCGTGGCGCTGCGATTCCTGCGGCCGACCGGCGACGTGCAACTGGTGCGCTCGGTGGAGGCGGCGGCGGCGTTGCTCGTCTTCGTGCTGCTGACGCTTGAGGTCCGTAGTATCTTCCAGCCGACCACGATGATGACGCCGGACGCGAGCTTCATGGAGCGCGCCTTCTACATCCTGGTCTGGGGCGCCTTCGCCCTGGCGGCCCTGTGGAAGACGCGCCTCGACGGCGACGTCGTAACCCTGTGGGCGTGGCGCCTTAGCGGCTCGCTTGCGGCCGTGGTG
>LSKJ01000665.1 GCA_001557035.1 Rhodospirillaceae bacterium CCH5-H10
GCGTAGGTCAGGACCGTATCGCCGGCCGCGCCTGTCTTGAGCGTCAGCATCTCGATGCCACGCACCGTCGCGCCGCCCAGGTAGGTAAGCTGCGTACCGGGCTGGTTCAGGTCGATGCTGATCGCCTGCGCCGCCGTTGCGAACGACTTGTCGGCGTCCCAGCGGTCGTCGCCGGCCGCGCCGTCGATGACGTCGATGCCTTTGCCAGTGGCCAGGTGGTCGTTGCCGCCGCCGCTGACGACGGTGTCGTTGCCGTCGCCGGTGCGGATGCCGTCGTTGCCACCGCCGCCGCGAATGACGAAATGCTCGACACCGCTGAAGTCGACACGATTGTAGAAACGCCAGTCATCGCCGAAGTAGATGCCCGA
>LSKJ01000666.1 GCA_001557035.1 Rhodospirillaceae bacterium CCH5-H10
CGATATGCGCCTTCGGGATCTTCAGATGGTCGAGCACGTTCTTGGCATCGTCGACCGCATGCTGCTGGCCATACATGTCGGCCGCCAGCGGCACGTCCGAGCCGGGATAGCCGCGGAAGGAGTAGGTGATGCAGCGATGGCGGCGCGAGAAGAAGCGCACCTGCGGCTCCCAGCTCCGCCAGTCGCCGCAATATTCGTGGACGAACAGGATCGGCGTCCCGGTGCCCGCCTCTTCGTAGTAGAGCTTCACGCCATCGGGGGTGTTTGCGTGGGGCATGGCGTGAATCCTCTCGAAGTTGTTGATGGCGGTGGCCGGTAGGCTAGCATCGGTGTCATGGCAAAGCACCGCATCTACACCACGAGCGTCGCGAGCGTTTACCCACTCTACGTCAAGAAGGCGGAGAAGAAGGGACGCACCAAATCCGAGGTCGACCAGATCATCGCCTGGCTGACGGGCTACAGCGCCAAGGCACTCGAAACGCAGCTGAAGAAGCAGACCGACTTCGAGACCTTCTTCGCCAAGGCCCCGAAGCCCAACCCCTCGCGCGCCCTCATCAAGGGCGTGGTCTGCGGCGTCCGCGTCGAGGAGGTCGAGGAGCCGACCATGCGCGAAATCCGCTACCTCGACAAATTGATCGACGAGTTGGCGAGGGGTAAGGCCATGGAAAAGATCCTGCGGAAGGAATGATCCGCAGGACCCGTCTTAGACGCCGAACCGTTCGAGCCGTTCCAGCACGGTCGGAATCTTGTCGTCGGTGACGTTGGCGAAGGCGAGGCGGATTAAACGTTCCTGGCCCGCACCGAACATGTCGCCGGGAATCGTTAGCAGATTTTCCTCGTCGGCCATGCGCTTGGAGACTTCGGTCGACGGCGTCCCGGCGAACGGATGCTCCACATAGGCGAAGTAGGCGCCGATGCTGACGAGGCGCCAGCGATTGGAGCGTTCGAGGCCCAAACCCCTGTCTCTTATACACATCTGACGCTGCCG
>LSKJ01000667.1 GCA_001557035.1 Rhodospirillaceae bacterium CCH5-H10
CCCCGCCTCTCGGCCACCAACGGCAATTTCCACCACTTCCTGCAGTTCCGCCAGCGTAATGCCGTATCGTGCGAGAGCCGCACGGTTGGGCTTCACGGTAAGCATCGGCAGTCCGCTCACCTGCTCAGTCTTGACGTCGGCAGCGCCGGGCACGGCCCGAACAACAGCTTCGACCTTGGTCGCGATCGACAGAAGCGTATCGAGATCGTCGCCGAAGATCTTGATGCCAAGATCGCTCCGGACACCGGAGATCAGCTCGTTGAAGCGCATCTGAATGGGCTGGGTGAACTCGTAGTTATTGCCGGGGATCTGCTCGACCCTCTTTTCAATGGCTGCCACCAAGTCGGCCTTGGACCGGTTGGGATCGGGCCATTCGGAGCGCGGCTTCAACATGATGAAGTTGTCGGCGACGTTGGGTGGCATGGGATCGGTGGCCACCTCCGCCGTACCGATCTTGGCCGCGACTTCCTTGACCTCCGGAAACTCCAGAATCGCCTTTTCAAGCGCTTCCTGCATCTGTACCGACTGGGTCAGGCTGGTGCCGGGTATGCGCATCGCATGCATAGCGATGTCGCCCTCGTCGAGCGAGGGAATGAACTCCCCGCCCATCCGGGAGGCTGCCACGCCTGCAACACCGACCAGCACGAAGGCCATCGCGACCACGACGTAGCGCAGCCGGATAGCGCCTTCGAGCGCCGGCGCATAAACACGAAGCGCGCCGCGCATGAAGAAGTTCTCCTTCTCGGAGACCTTTCCGGTCACCAGGAGCGCCACGGCTGCAGGCACCAAGGTCATCGACAGGATGGCCGCGCCCAGAAGCGCCATTAGCACTGTGAGTGCCATGGGCGTGAACATCTTCCCTTCGACGCCGGTCAGCGTGAGGATCGGCAGGTAGACGACGCCGATGATCACAGTTCCGAACAGGCTCGGCTTGATCACCTCCTGTGCACCGGCAAGGATCGTCGCGAAGCGCTCATTGCGTGTCAGCAAACGACCGCGCTTGTGTTGCTCTTCAGCAAGCAGGCGCAGGCAGTTCTCTACCACGATCACCGCCCCATCGACGATGATGCCGAAGTCGATGGCGCCCAAGCTCATCAGGTTGGCACTGATATGGTTCTCGACCATGCCGGTGATGGTGAAGAGCATCGACAGCGGGATGACGCAGGCTGTGACGAAGGCCGCCCGGAAGTTGCCCAGGATCAGGAACAGCACGACCACAACGAGCAGTGCGCCTTCCAGTAGGTTCTTCTCGACGGTCCAGACTGTGGCTTCGACGAGCTTGGTCCGGTCGTAGATCGCGCGTGCGACGACGCCGTCCGGCAGGGAACGCGCAATCTCGTCCAGCCTCGCGCTCACGCGCTGTGCGGCTGTCCGGCTGTTCTCACCGATCAGCAACATCGTGGTCCCGATTACGGTCTCCTTGCCATCGAGCGTCGCGGCACCGGTTCGTAGATCGGTCCCTTCCTTGACCTCGGCTACGTCCGAAATCCGGATCGGCACCCCACCGCGCGTTCCGATGACGATGTCGCGGATTTCCGGCAGCGTGTTCACCTGCCCCGGCGTGCGAACCAGATACTGCTCACCGTTGCGTTCAATGTAGCCGGCGCCGACATTGGCATTGTGTGTTGCTAGCGCCTGCATCACGTCGCGGAACGCGAGGCGATAAGCCATCAGCTTCGCCGGATCGGGCAGGACGTGAAACTGCTTCTCGTAGCCGCCGATCGTGTTGACCTCGACAATGCCTGGCACGGTGCGGAGCTGCGGCTTGATGATCCAGTCCTGGATCGTCCGCAGGTCGGTCGCCGAATAGGGCTCGCCGTCAGACCGCTTAGCTCCTGGCTTGGCCTCGACCGCATACATGTAAATCTCACCGAGACCGGTCGACACCGGCCCCATCGCGGTCTCCGTGCCAGGTGGAAGCTGCTCCTTGGCCTGCTGGATCCGCTCGTTCACGAGCTGGCGGGCGAAATAGATGTCAGTCCCGTCCTTGAACACGACGGTTACCTGGCTCAGGCCATAGCGCGACAGCGAGCGAGTGTATTCGAGCTTCGGCAAACCACCCATTGCCGTTTCCAATGGGAAAGTGATGCGCTGTTCGACCTCCAATGGCGAGTAGCCCGGCGCGACGGTGTTGACCTGCACCTGGACGTTGGTGATGTCGGGCACCGCATCGATTGGCAGGCGCGTAAAGTTCCACGCACCCAACGCACCAACCGCGATGGCCGCAATAATGACGAACCATCGGTTCTGGATGGAGAACTCCAGGATCTTGTTGATCATGTTGGATTTCTCGCGTCAGTGCTCGTGAGCGGCGCCGGCCTTGCCGATCTCCGCCTTGATCACGAAGCTGTTCTTTGCTGCATAGACGTCGCCTGCGACGAGGCCGAACGTAATTTCGGCCCAATCGGCATCCCGATTGCCCAATTCGATCTCTCTCGCGTCGAACATTTCGCCGTTGCGTACAAAGACGACGTTCTTGCCCTCGAGCGTTTGAAGGGCGTTTGTACTGACAGCAACATCGACCGGCCGCGCTGACAGGACGACCTTTCCGTCCACGAACAAGCCCGGGCGCAACCGTCCACTGTTCGGGACGATTGCACGCGCTATGGCCGACTGAGTATCGCTGGCGCCGATCGGGGAGAGATAATCAATCTTGGCTTCGATGATCGCACCGCCGTCACCAACATCGATGGAAACGGCGTCGCCAATCCGGACCTTCGAGAAGTCCTTCCGAAAGACCGCGAAGTCGACCCACATGGTCGAGAGGTCGGCAATGGTGAAGATCGGCCGCGCTTCGGATGCGAACTCACCCAGCGTGCCGTCACGGTCGATCACAGTGCCTTCGATCGGTGCCTTGAGTTCATAAACCGTCAGGCTCTGGTTGCTTTCGACGGTCGCGAGTACATCGTCTTTTTTGACCTTGTCGCCCAGTCGCTTGCGCATGCTGCGGATTACACCGGGAAAGCGTGGGGTCACCTTCACTAGCGTTTCCTGGTTGGGCTGAACCGTGCCGTTCAGTTGCAGAATGTCTCGAAGTTCACGAGGGCCGGCCGTCAGCAGCTCAATACCGGCGGCGGTCACTTGCGCATCGGTAAGCTTCACGCCCTCGTCGTGGCTGTCCCCTTCCTTCTCCGCGTGCCCGCCTTTGGCGCCGGCGGCTTTGGATTGGTTAGCAAATCGTGCATCGAAGACGTAGTAGCCAGCGGCGGCCAGGATGCCCGCGCAAACGATCGCCAGCGTCAGGTAACCCAGTGCCTTTTTAGCGAAGTTCATCATCGTGCCCTCGTAACGTTCACGGGGCTCGCGGTGAGGCCCTCGATTGTAGCAACGGCTGAATGAAAGCTGGTCAGCGCTTCGTGCTCTTTCAGTTCCGCGTCAGCGACAGTCTGATAGGCGTCCAGAATCTCCAGGACCGTGAAGCGCCCCTGTCCGTACCCCGCTTCGATGGTCGCGTAGGTCTGACGCGCCGCCGGCAGGATCGTCTTGCGGATGAGGTCGAGCTGGATGAGCTGATTGTTTGCGGTGTCGTGTGCTTTCGCGACAACGGTGATCAGAGCCAGTCGGTTCGAGGCCCTTTCGGAATGGGCCTTGCGCGAATTTTCCTGCGCTTCGTGAATACCGCCACGGTTCCTGTCCAGCACTGGAAACGGCATCGAAACGCCCAGCCGGACGGCACTCTGCTGGGTGTCGGAGTAGTAGCGCCAGCCCACGCTTGCCGTGACGTCTGGAATGGGCTTCAGACGGGCGACCAGCAGCTCTCCGTCCCTTTGAGCGCGTATGGCCGTCCAGCGCATAAGCTGCGGATTGTCATCAATAGCCTTGATCAGAGCTTCAAGTGGTGCTGGGCGGACCAGACGATTGAAATCTCCGGAGACAGAGTTGAAATTGGGGAGGTCGCGCCCCATCAACCCGGTGAGGTCCCTTCGGGCTACGGCGAAGGCCAGACGTGACCGATCACGCTCCAACCTCGTAACACCAACCGCGGTCTGGGTTCGCGTGACTTCCGACGGTGAAGAAGCACCCGCATCGACCCGACGCTGCATCAGCGGCACGAGCCGTTCCAAGGTTGCCGCCTGACGCTCCAGAATCTGGACGCGCCGCTGTACCGAAAGAGCTTCTACGAAGGCAAGCGTCGTTTCCGAAAGCAGCTCGAGACGGGTTGCATCCTTCTCCCATCGCATGGCATCGGCATCGCCGAGAGCCGCCGATACGCGTGCGTCGCGCTTTCCGCCCAATTCGATGAGCTGGCTGAGCATTAGCGTCGTCTCGGCACCGCCGACATTTTCGGAGTTTCCGGGGGCGAAATTGTCGACCTCGAAGCCGATGGTTGGATTGGGCATCGCGCCGGCTTGCCGGCGGCGACCATCGGCCATGCCGACGTTGCGATCAGCAATGTCGATGCGCGGGCTGGCGTTCACCGCCTGCTGCAGAGCCTGACGAAGAGTAAGCGCCCCGCTCGGTGCATACTGCTGACCGCTATTTGACGCGCGCTGCGCAGCCGGCTGCGGGGTCTGAGACGATGCCCCGCGAGCATGCGTGACGAGGAGCAGCGCTGCGCACAGCGCCCCCATTACGCGAATTGACATGATCTGATCCCAGAAAAGCGTTCATCGGTACGCCACGCCAGAAACGCAGGCGCGACGATGGAAATACGACGGGATCAGTTCTTGGGAGGCGGCCCAGCTATATTTGGCGAGGCAACGGACACCTGCACAAGGCGTCCTTCTGGCACTTCTGAAGAGGCGTCGGCGATAAGCAGAACGGGCGCCGCAGTGAAATAGGGCGCAACAGAGCAGCTGTGACAGGCTTCTGCGGCCTGGCCGCCCTCGCCTCCACGGTCGTCCGATAGCGTCGAAACTGCGGTCTGCCCTGTGCCCGTCGCTCCGCTGTTCGCGCTAAAATCGCTAACAACATGGACGATGCTGGCGATAGCCAAGGACAAGACACAGATCACTCGAACGAAGCGTGCGCTCCGCCGGAATGTCAGTACCAGTCGATGACCCATCATAGTCGCCACCAACTCATTATCGAGGAGCACTAAGGGGTTATACAATCACGCCGCCGATGATGCGGCGATGCGCCTCAGATAAACGATGTTGGCAGCAAAACGTCCATCGGCACCGCGCAGCGCCATCTGATGGCGACGCTCCGGGCCGGTCGGCGGTCTATGCCAATGTCGGCCAAGCGAGCGGCAGGGGATACCCCGCCGTCATGGCCGTCACGAGCGTACCAGTCGGCGATCTCCGGCCAGGCAGTGATGGCCAAGAACGTTTTTGGCCGCCTCATATACGATGCAGCGCCTGCATGCGCGGGCGTGATCGTTGGCGCAGGCTCACCTCACTCGCGGTGCCGGCACTGCCGGCGGCGTTCGTAGGCAGGCTCGTAGCGCTTCCCGCCAGCCTCTACGTGTCGGCGGCCCTGCCTGCGTCGCCCCTCTTCTCCGGGCATCCGCTCTTTAGTCGTAGGCCTCGCGAACGATATAGCGAGCGAGAGAGATGGCGCGGAACGGCGTTTCAGATCACGTTGAAAGCGTCTTCGCTCTCTTACAACGATCAGAAGCGGCGGCCTGCGACACCATCGCTAACCATGACGCAGCGTTGGCTGCTGGACATGTTCAGCCGGCGTGGTGCTCGCAGAGAGTACACTCGGCGGCTGGCGCCCAGTCTTCTTGGGCTCACCACCTGGAGCACTAGGTCGCCAAGGATCGTCCCTTTATTAGAGCATAGAGTGCCGGGATCACCAGCAGGGTAAGGACGGTAGACGAAATCATTCCACCGACCATGGGCACGGCGATGCGGTTCATGACCTCCGAACCCGTACCGGTGCTCCACATGATGGGCAACAGCCCAGCCATGATCGCCACCACCGTCATCATCTTGGGGCGTACGCGATCCACCGCTCCGGTCATGATCGCCTCGTGAAGATGCTCGCGCGTGAACAGCACGTTTGCTTTCGCGCACCGAGCGCGGACATCAGAGAGCGCTTGATCGAGGTAGATCAACATGACCACTCCCGTTTCCGCGGCAACACCGGCGAGTGCGATGAAGCCGACGACGACCGCGACCGAGAGGTTGAAGGACATGGCCCAGACGAGCCAGACGCCGCCGATCAGGGCGAACGGAAGCGAGAGCATGACGATCAGGGTCTCGGTGAGGCGCCGGAAGTTGAGGTACAGCAGCAGGAAGATGATCAGCAGGGTGACAGGCACCACGACAGCCAGCCTGGCTTGCGCGCGCTCGAGGTACTCGAACTGGCCGCTCCAGGTCACGTAGTAACCGGGCGGAAAAATGACCCCCGTGGCAACTGCCTTGCGGGCGGCGGCAACATAGCTCCCGAGGTCGATATCGCGGATATCGACGTAGACGTAGCTGGCAAGCTGTCCGTTTTCCGTCCGGATGGTCGTGGGACCTCGGCTAAGCTCGATCTTCGCTACCTCGCCGAGCGGGACGGTCGCCCCGCCGGGCAAGGGGACCAGCACGTCTTGCGCGATCGTCCGAGGGCTGCTGCGAAGATCGCGGGGGTAGCGTATGGTCACGCCATAGCGCTCCCGTCCCTCGATCATCGTCGTTATCGTCTCGGCACCAAGGGCGGTCGCGATCACTTCCTGAACATCGCCCAGCATCAGGCCGTGCCGCGCCATCTCGGCGCGATCCGGTGCGATCTCAAGGTAGTAGCCGCCCATGATGCGCTCAGCATAAGCGCTCGACGTTCCCGGAACGTTGCGCAGGACCTGCTCGACCTCCCGCGACAGCCGCTCGATCTCCCGGAGATCGGTGCCGAAAACCTTCACGCCGACCGGCGTCCTGATGCCGGTCGAAAGCATGTCCGTCCGGGCCTTGATCGGCATTGTCCAGGCGTTCGAGACGCCCGGAAACTGCAAGGACCGATCCATCTCTGCTATCAGACCTTCCACCGTAAGACCAGGACGCCACTCGCTCCTGGGCTTCAGGTTTATGATGGTCTCAAACATTTCTGTAGGCGCCGGATCTGTCGCAGTCTGTGCGCGGCCAGCCTTGCCATAGACCGAGTCGACCTCGGGGAACGACTTGATGATCCGATCTTGCGTCTGCAATAGCTCGGCCGCCTTCGTTACGGAGAGCCCCGGCAAGGTGGTCGGCATGTAGAGCAACGTCCCCTCGTCGAGCGCCGGCATAAACTCGGTTCCGAGTTGCCGAGCTGGCCAGAGGGTGACTGTCGCGATGATCAAGGCGAGCGCTATC
>LSKJ01000067.1 GCA_001557035.1 Rhodospirillaceae bacterium CCH5-H10
CAGCCCGCCGCACTCCGCCGCGCGATCGCCGGGATTTTCGTCGACATGCTTGCTGCACAGGCAGTTGGGGCAGTGATTGGTGAAGCCGTTGCCCTCGACCGCGGTGCCGCAGCGCTCGCAGGTGAAATTTTCGATGTTGCGGGTGAAGAGACGGGCCATCGCCGCATTTTCGCACCGAGGCGTGCCGCACGCACGAAAAAGGGCGGGCACCTCGCGGGTACCCGCCCCTCCCGTCGAATAAGAGAAGCCTAGCGGTAGTAGTAGTCGTTCCTCGGCGTGGTGGCCGCACCGATCGCTGCGCCACCCAGGCCGCCGACCACCGCACCGGCCAGCGGCGCGCCCATCGTCGAGCCGACGACCGCACCGGTGCCGGCGCCGATGGCGCCACCAGTCAGCGCACGGTCGGTCGGGTTGTTGCCGCAGGCGGCGACGCCCAGGCCAAGCGCTGCAACGAGGGCGATATTCGTGAACTTGAGCATGAGAGCCTCCGCGTGTGAACTGTTGGCGAGAGAACGCTGGTCGAAGCCTTCAGGTTGCGTTCACGAAGATGCGCGCAATGCCTTGATCACGACCAGGACACAGGATGTGGCAGGAATGCCTCTATCGGCCCTGGCCCACGGCACCGGTCGAGTCGACCTCGACCTTGGTTTCCCCGTTTGGCCCGACGGCCATGCCGGTGATCTTGCCGTCCGGCGTGACCGCAAGTCCCCTTATGTCCTTGTAACCGGCATCTTCGAGCTTGCGCCGGGCCATGACTTCATCGGCAGCGGGATTGGGCGTCGTGGGGCTCGTCATCGGCGAGGGCGTCGTGTGAGGCGTCGACGTCTGGGGCGTTTGGGCCATGACAGGCAGGCCGGCGATCGCAACCGATGCCAGCAGCGCGGATGGGATTTTCACGGGGAGGATCCTTGCGTTAGAAGGTCTCCGGTCGCAGCCGCCGCCACTCGGGGAGAGGGTTGGGAAGCCGCAACCGGAGGGCCGGACCTTGCGATCCGGCGACCGTCTAACGGGGCCGCCCCCGACCTGTTGCCGGGGGCGGTGATTTTTCGCGTTATTGAATCACGATCTCGACGCGGCGGTTCTGCGGCTCGCGGACGTTCGGGCCGGTCTGCACCAGCAGGCCCTGCTCGCCCCGGCCCAGGACGCTGATGTTCGTCGCCGGCACGCCCTCGCGGACCAGCGCGTCCTTGACGGCGTTCGCACGGCGCAGCGACAGCGCCATGTTGTAGGCCTCGGTGC
>LSKJ01000668.1 GCA_001557035.1 Rhodospirillaceae bacterium CCH5-H10
CGTCCTCGATTGAAGGCTGGGCGCCAGCGCCTGAAGTGAACTGAGAGAAGAGCGTAGAGCCGATCCCGACGATGACTGCCAGCACCAGCACCTTCACGCCGGAGGACACGACGTTGCCCAGCACCCGCTCGGCCAGGAAGGCCGTCTTGCTGAAGAGTCCGAAGGGAATGAGCACAAAGCCGGCGAGCGTCGTCAGCTTGAACTCGATCAGGGTGAT
>LSKJ01000669.1 GCA_001557035.1 Rhodospirillaceae bacterium CCH5-H10
CTCCTCGATCTCGGCCGGCTTGGCTTCGAGTTCGGCGAGGAGATCGAGAAGGCCGAGAACAACCGCCAGGAAGCCGCCGACCGCCTGGCGATCGGCGAGACTCGCCTGGGCGAAGCCGACCGGGCGCTGCGTCAGGCCGAGACCGAGATGGCCAACGCCCGCGAGAGCCGTGTCCGCCGCGAGGGCCAGGTCGAGCAGGCGACCAAGGATCGCGAGGCCGTGGTCGAGCGCATCGCCGAGCGCCTGCGGTGCGAGCCCGACGGCGTCATGGCGCTGGCCGAGGTCCAGTCGCTCGATGAGCTGCCGGAACTCGACAAGGCCGAGCACAAGCTCGAGCGTCTGGTGCACGAGCGCGAGACGATGGGCGCCGTGAACCTGCGCGCCGAGGAAGAGGCCAACGAGCTCGAGCAGCAGATCACCGGCATGACGACCGAGCGCGACGACCTGGTCGCCGCCATCGGCCGCCTGCGCCAGGGCATCCAGAGCCTCAACCGCGAGGGCCGCGAGCGTTTCCTGGCCGCCTTCGAGCAGGTGAGCGGCCACTTCCAGCAGCTCTTCACCAAGCTGTTCGGCGGCGGAAAGGCGGAACTGCGGCTCACCGAGTCGGAGGATCCGCTGGAGGCCGGCCTCGAAATCCACGCCAGCCCGCCGGGCAAGAAGCTGCAGGTCATGTCGCTGCTGTCGGGCGGCGAGCAGGCCCTGACCGCGCTCTCGCTGCTGTTCGCGGTGTTCATGACCAACCCGGCGCCGATCTGCGTGCTGGACGAAGTCGACGCGCCGCTGGACGACCTGAACGTCGAACGTTTCTGCGGCCTGGTGAAGGACATCGCCGGCCGCACCGACACGCGCTTCCTGATCATCACCCACCATCGCGTCACGATGGCGCGCATGGACCGCCTCTACGGCGTGACCATGGCCGAGCGGGGCGTGTCCCAGCTCGTCTCGGTCAACCTGCAGGAGGCCGACCGGATGGTGGCCTGAAGGCCACCCGAAAGAGTTCAGCCTAAAACAAACAAGACTATCTTCCTCTCTCTCAAAAGACTGGGCGCCGGCGGGCCTGAGCCGGCGCCCTTTTCTTTGCCTTCTCAGGGCAGGGGCGGGGCTGTAGTGTCCGGCCCATGCCCGATACGCTCAGCTCCAACGTCACCGATGTCATCGAACTGACGCGCACGCTCGTCCGCTGCGAGAGCGTGACGCCGCGCGAAGCCGGGGCCCTGCAATTGCTGGAACGCACCCTGGAGCCGCTTGGCTTCAAGTGCGAACGCATGGATTTCACCGAGGCCGGCACCGACGACGTGGCCAACCTCTATGCGCGCATCGGCACTGAGGGTAAGCATTTTTGCTTCGCCGGCCATTCCGATGTCGTGCCAGTGGGCGACCTTTCTTCGTGGACGATCGGCCCGTTCGCCGCCGAACTGTCGGGCGGTTATCTGTTCGGTCGTGGCGCCGCCGACATGAAGGGCGCGATCGCGGCCTTCACCGATGCAGCCGCGCGTTTCCTCGCAAGGCGTGGCCGCAACTTCGGCGGCTCGATCAGCCTGCTGATCACCGGCGATGAGGAAGGTCCCGCGATCAACGGTACCGTGAAGATGCTGCAGCGGCTGGCCGAACGCGGCGAGACCATCGACGCCTGCGTCGTCGGCGAGCCGACCAGCTCGAAGCGCTTCGGCGACATGATGAAGATCGGCCGGCGCGGCAGCATGAACGTCGAGATGGTCGTGCGCGGCGTGCAGGGGCACGTGGCCTACCCCGAGCGGCTCGACAATCCCGTCCATCGCCTGGCGGCGATGATCGAGGCGCTGGTGCGCGAGCCGATCGACAAGGGCAGCACGCACTTCCAGCCGACCTCGCTGCAGTTCACGACGGTCGATGTCGGCAACCCCGCGACCAACATCGCACCCGGCGTCGCCAGGGCGCGCTTCAACACCCGATTCAACGACCTCTGGACCTCGAAGACCCTGCTCGCGCACCTGCAGGAGCGTATCGAGCGGGTCAACGAAGCGCTCGGCGGCAACGGCACCGTCGAATACAGTGTCCAGGTCTCGGGCGAGTCGTTCTACACGCCGCCGGGGCCGCTCAGCGACCTCGTCGCTGGCGCGGTCCGCGACGTGGCGGGCGTCGAGGCCGAGTTGTCGACGACCGGCGGCACTTCGGACGCGCGGTTCATCCGCAGCTACTGCCCGGTACTCGAATTCGGCCTGGTCGGCGAGAGCATGCACAAGGTCGACGAGAAGAGCGCCGTCGAGGACCTCAAGACGCTCGCCCGCGTCTACGAAACGGTGCTCGACCGTTATTTCGCGGCCTGAGGCCGGCCGTGCTCAACGCCGTTGAAATCGCCCGGGGCATGCAGGGTGCGATCGGGCTCCTGAAGCGCGATCCCGCAGCGCCCGGTTACTTCGACAATACGCTCGAAGCCTGCGTGCGCTCGTTCCAGGTGATGATCCTGGTCGCGCCGCTGCACTTCACCCTGATGCTGATCCGCTACACCAGCGTCTCTTCGACCGCCGACGAGTTCGAGATCGTGCTGGTCGAAGCGCTGCGCTACGTCGTCGACTGGCTGCTGTTTCCCGTCCTGTTCTACGAGATCGCGCGGCGGCGCAACTGGCTCGGCGTCTTTCCGCGCTACGTCTCGGCGCTCAACTGGGTCAACCTGCCGGCGATGATCGTGGCCGTGTTCGGCATCGTCCTTGCCACGCTGCTGCCCGCGATGCTGGCAGAGCTCATCCGCTTCGGGCTGCAGGGGCTTTTCTTCTACTGGTTTCTGGTGACGACGCGGACGATGGTGGGCGCGAGCTGGCCGATCGCGTTTCTCCTGCTGATCGTCAACTGGGTGCCGTCGCTCTTCCTGTCACTGATCGTCGATCGCTTCCTCGGCGTCACTCTTGCTGTCGGCGCCTAGCTCGTAGCGCACCTCCATCAGGCACAGTCCGTGCGGCGGCGCCGTCGGTCCGGCGCGCGCGCGGTCACGTGCGGCGAGCGCCGCCTCGACGTCGCTGCGGGTCCACTGCTCGCGCCCGACGAGATGCAGCGTTCCCACCATGATGCGCACCTGGTTGTGCAGGAAGGAGCGCGAGCCGACGTCCACGTGGATCTCCTCCCCGTGGCGGGTCACCTCCAGCAGGTCGAGCGTCTTCAGCGCCGACGGCGACTGACACGATGTCGAGCGGAAGCTGTTGAAGTCGTGGCGTCCCACCAGCACGCTCGCCGCGTCTGCCATCAGTTCGACGTCGAGCGATCCCGGCACGTGCCAGAGCTGGCCGCGGTCGAGGGCGGGCGGGGCACGGCGGTTGATGATGCGGTAGCGGTAGCGCCGCCACGTCGCCGAGAAACGCGCGTGGAAACCCGGTGGCGCCAGCTCGGCGACCAGCACGGAAACCGGCTGCGGCTTGAGGTGGAAGTTGATGGCGGAACGGATGGTTTCGACCGGCCGCTCGCTCGACAGGTCGAGATGGACGACCTGGCCGCGCGCATGCACGCCGGTGTCGGTGCGGCCGGCGGCCTGCACCGGCGGACGCTCGCCGGTGAAGGCGAACACCGCTTCCTCGAGCGCCGCCTGCACGGAGGGGCCGTTGGGCTGGCGCTGCCATCCCACGAAGGGTTCGCCGTCATATTCGATCGTGAGCTTGTACCGCGGCACGGCGTCAGGTCGGCAGCGACAGGACGGAGGGTGAGGGCAGCACCGTTCCGTTGCCCAGCGCGAAGCCGCGCAGGAAAGCATCCGAGGACTGTGCCGACTTGCCCGGCCGCTGCAGCTTCAGGAGCTTCAGGCCGCCGACGCCGCAGGCCACGACCGGAAAGCCGTCGCGCGCGATCGTCACGCTGCCCGGTGGACCGCCGGCCAAAGTGAGTGCGGCCGCGAGAACCTTGATGCGCTCGATACCGCCATCCTTCGGAGCGTCGAACGACGTGCCGGGCCAGGGATTGAAGCCACGCACCTTGCGCTCCAGCTCGGCGGCCGGCCGGCGCCAGTCGAGCACGCCTTCTTCCTTGCCGAGCTTGTGGGCGTAGGTGACGCCCTCCGCCGGCTGGTCGACGGCTTCGATGCTCCGGCGCAGCAACCCGTCGAGGGTCGAGACGATGAGCTGCGCGCCGAGATCGGCCAGCCGGTCGTGTACCGTCTGCGCGGTGTCGGCGGCCGAGATCGGCGTGCTTTCGGCCAGCAGCATCGGGCCGGTGTCCAGGCCCTCGTCCATGCGCATGGTGGTGACGCCTGTCTCCGCATCGCCTGCCAGGATCGCGCGATGGATCGGCGCCGCGCCGCGCCAGCGCGGCAGCAGCGAGCCATGGATGTTGAGGCAGCCCATGACCGGCGCGTCGAGGAAGCTCTTCGGCAGGATGTGCCCGTAGGAGACGACCACGGCTGCGTCGAGATCGAGCGCCTTGAAGGCCCGGGCCTCCTCTTCGGTCTTCAGGGTGCGCGGCGTGCGCACGGGGAGGCCAAGCTGGTCGGCAAGTTCGTGGACGGGAGTCTTGCGCTCCTGCTGGCCGCGGCCGGCGGGCTTGGGGGCTCGCGTGTAGACGCAGGCGACGTCGTGGCCGGCTTCGACCAGGGCTCGAAGGGCCGGCACGGCGAAGGCGGAGGTGCCGAGGAACGCAATCTTCATCGCCGCACCTTATAGGCAGCCGGGCGGCGGTGAGCTAGGTATGCCGCCGCAATGGAGTCCAGTACCCCCTCGACCGGCAAGGGCCCGAAGGCCAATCTCGCCGCGCGCCGCGCCGCCGGCGAAATTCATGCCGATCCCGTGCAGGAGAAGATCGTCCTGCGATTGCAGGCGATTCACGACCAGCTCGGCGCGATGGCCACCGCGCAGCCCGCGAAGAAGGGCCTGCTCGCCCGGCTTGGCCTTGGCCATGCGCCGAAGCCGCCGGAAGGGCCGCACGGCCTCTACATCTGGGGGTCGGTCGGGCGCGGCAAGTCCATGCTGATGGACCTGTTCTTTGCCGACGCGCCCGTGGCGAAGAAGCGCCGCGTCCACTTCCACGAATTCATGCTCGAAGTGCAGGCGCGCCTGCACAGCCGCCGCGAGGAGCTGGCGGCGAAGGGCGCTTCCCCGGAAGCCGACACGATCGTGCCGATCGCCAAGCAGATCGCCGCCGAGACACGGCTGCTCTGCTTCGACGAGTTCCAGGTGACCAACATCGCCGATGCGATGATCCTCGGCCGCCTGTTCGAGACGCTGTTCGCCGAGGGGATCACGGTGATCGCCACCTCCAACCGCGCGCCGGACGATCTCTACAAGAACGGCCTGCAGCGCGACCGTTTCCTGCCCTTCATCGAGCTGGTGAAGCAGCGGCTCGAAGTGCTGGAGCTGGGCGGGGCGCAGGATTACCGCATGGGCCGGCTGCGCGAGCTCGATCTCTACCTGACGCCGCTCGGCGCCTGGGCCACCAAGAAGCTCGACGATGCTTTCCGCGCCCTGAGCAACGGCGCCGACGGCGAGCCGCGCGTGTTGCGCACGCAGGGCCGCGACGTCGAGGTGCCGCGCGCAGCGCCCGGCGTCGCCATGGCGCATTTCATGGACTGGTGCGCGAGGCCCATGGGCGCGGCGGACTTCCTCTGCATCGCCGACAATTTCCATACCGTCATCGTGGCCGAAGTACCGAAGATGGGGCCGGACAGCCGCGACAAGGCGGTTCGATTCGTGACGATGATCGATACCTTCTACGAGAAGAAGGTGAAGTTCATCTGCTCGGCGGCGTCGAACCCCAACGGCCTCTATCCCGAAGGCGACGGCTCCTTCGAGTTCCAGCGCACCGTGTCGCGCCTCATGGAAATGCAGAGCCCGGAGTATCTGAACCTGGAGCACATCGCCTAATTGTGATTGTGGCCGGGTCCTGCCGCAGCATAGGCTCTGCACCGTTTTTCAGAAGCAGGAGGCAACACATGGACGGCGATCGCATGATTTCCCTGACCGAAGGCGGCCTGTCGCGTCGCAACGCGCTGAAAGCGACGGCGACCGGCGCGGCACTGGGCACCACCTTCGCTCTGTCGGTCCAGCCGGTCCAGGCGCAGACGATGATCACCACGCCGGCCGACGGTCTCACCGCGGGCACGGTCAAGGTGAAGACCAAGGACGGCAAGGAGATGGACGCCTACCGCGCCATGCCGGCATCGGGCCAGGGCTTCGGCACCATCGTCGTCGTGCAGGAGATCTTCGGCGTCCACGCGCACATCGCCGATCTCTGCCGCCGTTTCGCCAAGGCCGGTTACTACGCCATCGCGCCGGAACTCTATTTCCGCCAGGGCGACCCCAAGTCCCTGACCGACGTGCAGGCGCTGCTGCGCGAGATCGTGGCCAAGGTGCCCGACGAGCAGGTCATGGGCGACATCGACGCGACGGTCGCGTTCGCCAAGGGCGAAGGCAAGGCCGACACCGCCAAGCTCGGCATCACCGGCTTCTGCTGGGGCGGCCGCATCGTCTGGCTCTATGCCGCCTACAACGCAGGCCTCAAGGCGGGAGTCGCCTGGTACGGCCGCGTCGTCGGCGAATCGACGCCGCTGACGCCGAAGCACCCGGTCGACATCGCCAAGGATCTGAAGGCGCCGGTGCTGGGCCTCTACGGCGGTGCGGATACCGGCATCCCGAACGATACCGTCGACCGGATGCGCGCGGCGCTGAAGGCCGGCAGCCCGGCGGCCCAGAAGTCGCAGATCGACACCTATCCCGACACGCCGCACGCCTTCAATGCCGACTACCGCCCGACCTATCGCAAGGAGCAGGCGGAGGATGCGTGGAAGAAGGCACTTGCCTGGTTCAAAGCCAACGGTGTCTGATCGGTCGATGACCGAGACCGTTGAGATCAAGACCCGATCGGGCCTGACATTCACCGCTTATGTCGAGGGTCCGGTCGGTGGGCCGCTCGTGCTGATGCTGCACGGGTTTCCCGAATCGCGGCACAGCTGGCGCGCGGCCCTGCCGGCGCTGGCGGCACACGGCTATCGTGCCGTTGCGCCGGACCAGCGCGGCTACTCAGCCGGTGCGCGGCCCGATCCGGCCGATCTTTCCAACTACGCCTTTGAAAAGCTGGTCAACGACGCGATCGAGATCGCGGCGGCCGCCGGCTACGAGGGCAAGCGCTTCCATCAGGTCGGTCACGACTGGGGCGGCCAGGTTTCGTGGGGCGTTGCCGGCGCCCATCCCGATCGCCTGGCCTCACTCACCATCCTGTCGCGGCCTCATCCGCAATCCTTCCGCCAGGCGCTGCTGAAGGAAGACGGCGACCAGAAGCATCGCTCGCGCCACCACCGCGCCTTCCTCGAGCCGGAAACAGGCAAGCTGCTGCTGGCCGACAACGCCAAGCGCCTGCGCGACGGACTGTTCGGGCAGGGCGTGCCGTCCGAGGCGCTGGAGGAGCATCTGTCGGTGCTGGGCAATCCCGAAGCGCTCGAAGCGGCTCTCGCCTGGTATCGCTCCAACAAGGGGCTGGCCGCCGATATCGGCACCATCGCGGTGCCGACGCTCTATATATGGGGCGATGCCGACGCGACGGTCGGACCGGACGCGGCCTACGGCACGGCGGACTTCGTGAAGCCGTCCTTCGCCATGGAAGTGCTGCCCGGCGTCGGCCATTTCGTCATGGACCAGTCCCCGGGCAAGGCGACCGATCTGCTGTTGGCGCACCTGGCGAAACACCCCGTCTGAACCCTGTCTGCCTTGCTGCCTGGGGCGAATCGCGCTACCACGCGGCGCCTTTAAGAACGGGAGTTTTTCGCATGGCTCGCAAGAAGATCGCGCTGATCGGCGCCGGACAGATTGGCGGCACGCTCGCGCTGCTCGCCGGCCAGAAGGAACTGGGCGACGTCGTCCTGTTCGACATTCCTGCCGCTGAAGGCACCGCCAAGGGCAAGGCGCTCGACATCGCCCAGCTCAGCCCGGTCGAGGGCTTCGACACCAAGTACAGCGGCTCCTCGGACTACAAGGACATCGAGGGCGCCGACGTCGTGATCGTCACTGCCGGCGTGCCGCGCAAGCCCGGCATGACCCGCGACGACCTCGTCGGCATCAACGCCAAGGTCATCGATTCGGTCGGCAAGGGCATCAAGCAGCACGCCCCGAACGCCTTCGTCATCGTCATCACCAACCCGCTCGACGCGATGGTCGGCCTGATGCAGGAAGTCACCGGCTTCCCGCCCGAGAAGGTCGTCGGCATGGCCGGCGTGCTCGACAGCGCCCGCTTCCGCCTGTTCCTCGCCGAGGAGTTCAACGTGTCGGTCGAGGACGTGACGGCCTTCGTGCTGGGCGGCCACGGCGACACGATGGTCCCGCTGCTGCGCTACTCGACTGTCGGCGGTATTTCGCTGCACGATCTGGTCGACATGGGCTGGACCACCAAGGAGCGCCTCGAGGCGATCGTCCAGCGCACCCGCGACGGCGGCGCCGAGATCGTGGCCCATCTCAAGACCGGCTCGGCCTTCTACGCCCCGGCCGCGTCGGCCATCGCGATGGCCGAATCCTTCCTCAAGGACAAGAAGCGCGTCATTCCCTGTGCCGCCAAGCTGAACGGCGAGTACGGCGTGAAGGGCCTCTACATCGGCGTGCCGGTCGTGATCGGCTCCAAGGGTGTCGAGCGCATCGTCGAGGTCGAGTTCAACGCCGACGAAAAGGCGATGTTCGACAAGTCGGTCGCCGCCGTGCAGTCGCTGATCGACGCCACCAACAAGATCGTTGGCCGTTGAGAAAGTAGGGTCTTTCGACTTTCGTCGAACGACCCGGAAGGTTCATCGATCCATCGTTGCCAAGGGCCTGTGGCGCTCATAAAGTGCCGCATCCCTTGGTCAGTTGCGTTTAAAAACTGAGGGGCCGCGGTTCACACGCCGTCCCAACGATAGGACCCCATGAATATCCACGAGTATCAGGCCAAGGCGCTCCTGGCCAAATTCGCCATCCCCCTGCTGAAGGGCGGTGTCGCCTACACCAAAGACGAGGCGATGGACGTCGCCCGCAAGCTGGGCGGTCCGGTCACGGTCGTTAAGGCGCAGATCCATGCCGGCGGACGCGGCAAGGGTCACTTCAAGAACGATCCGAAGGGCAAGGGCGGCGTCCGGATCTCCAAGTCGGTCGACGATGTCGGCGCGCAGGCGGCGGCGATGCTGGGCCAGGATCTGGTGACCAAGCAGACCGGCGCGGCGGGCCGCACCGTGAAGCGCCTCTACATCGAGGACGGCTGCGACATCAAACGCGAGCTGTACCTGTCGATGCTGGTGGATCGCGCCGTCGGCCGCATCGCCGTCGTCGCCTCGACCGAGGGCGGCATGGACATCGAGACCGTGGCGCACGAGACGCCCGAGAAGATCGTCACCCAGGCGATCGATCCGGCCGCCGGCTACCAGGCCTATCAGGGCCGCAAGATCGCGTTCGCGCTCGGCCTCAGCGGCAAGCAGGTCGGCGCCTTCACGACGCTGCTGGGCAATCTCTACAAGGCCTATGTCGATCTCGACGCCTCGCTGATCGAAATCAATCCGCTGGTCGTGACCGGCGCGGGCGACATCGTTGCGCTCGATGCGAAGATGAACTTCGACGACAACGCCCTCTACCGTCACAAGGACGTGGAGGAGCTGCGCGACGTCGACGAGGAGGATCCGGCCGAGACCGAGGCCGCCAAGTACGCGCTGAACTACGTGAAGCTCGACGGCCAGATCGGCTGCATGGTGAACGGCGCGGGCCTCGCGATGGCCACCATGGACATCATCAAGCTCTACGGCTCGGAGCCCGCCAACTTCCTCGACGTCGGCGGCGGCGCCACGAAGGAGCGTGTGACGGCGGCGTTCAAGATCATCCTCAAGGATCCCAACGTCGAGGGCATCCTGGTCAACATCTTCGGCGGCATCATGCGCTGCGACGTGATCGCCGAGGGCGTCGTGGCCGCGGCGCGCGAGGTCAACCTGCACGTTCCGCTGGTCGTCCGGCTGGAAGGCACGAACGTCGACCTCGGCAAGAAGATCCTCAAGGAATCGGGCCTCAAGATCACCTCGGCGGAGAACCTCGCGGACGCCGCCGAGAAGATCGTCAAGGCCGTGAAGGAGAGCAACTGATGGCCGTCCTGGTCGACAAGAACACCAAGGTCATCTGCCAGGGCATCACCGGCTCGCAGGGCACCTTCCATTCCGAGCAGGCGATCGCCTACGGCACCAAGATGGTCGGCGGCGTGACGCCGGGCAAAGGCGGCTCCAAGCATCTCGACCTGCCGGTGTTCGACACCGTGGCCGAGGCGGTCGAGAAGACCGGCTGCAACGCGTCGGTGATCTACGTTCCGCCGCCCTTCGCGGCCGATTCGATCCTCGAGGCGATCGACGCCGAGATCCCCCTGATCGTCTGCATCACCGAGGGCATCCCGGTGATCGACATGGTCAAGGTGAAGCGCGCGCTCACCGCGTCGAAGTCGCGGCTGATCGGCCCGAACTGCCCCGGCGTCATCACGCCCGGCGAGTGCAAGATCGGCATCATGCCGGGCCACATCCACAAGCGCGGCAAGATCGGCATCGTCTCGCGCTCGGGCACGCTCACCTACGAAGCGGTGGCGCAGACCACGGCGGCCGGTCTCGGCCAGACGACCTGCATCGGCATCGGCGGTGATCCGGTGAATGGCACGAACTTCATCGAGTGCCTCGACATGTTCATCCGTGACCCCGAGACCGAGGGCATCGTGATGATCGGCGAGATCGGCGGCGACGCCGAGGTGAAGGGCGCGGAGTTCCTGAAGGCGTCGGGCACGAAGAAGCCGGTGGTCGGCTTCATCGCCGGCCGCACGGCGCCTCCGGGCCGCCGCATGGGTCATGCCGGTGCGGTGATCTCGGGCGGCAACGACACCGCCGAATTCAAAGTCGAGGCCATGCGCGCGGCTGGCATCAGGGTTGCGGAGTCTCCCGCGGCTTTGGGCGATGAAATGCTTAAGGCCATGAAGGGCTGACAAGCGATACGGGCCGCCAAGCCTCTGCCAGGCGGCAAACGGTTACGGGCCAGGGAGTAAGGGCCATGAGAGCAGAACAGACGTCGTTCCTGTTCGGCGCAAACGCGCCTTTCATCGAGGAGCTCTATGCGAAGTTCCTCGCCGACCCGTCGTCGGTGGACACCGAGTGGCAAACCTTCTTCGGCGCCTTGGCCGAGCAGAAGGGCGACGTGCTCGCCGAGGTGCGCGGCGCGTCGTGGGCGCCCAACGGCCCCCGGGTGATCGGCGCGGCCGATCCCGACGCGGTGCCGCCCGCGGCCAACCGCAACGTCAAGGGCGGCAAGGCCGCCGCCGCGGCCGCACCGGCGATTGCCGGCAAGACCGAGGAAGAGATCCGCGCCGCCGCGCAGGACACGGCGCGGGCGCTGATGCTGATTCGCGCCTACCGCATCCGCGGCCATCTGGAAGCCGACCTCGACCCGCTCGGTCTCGTGCGCCAGGCGCCGCATCGCGAGCTCGATCCCGCGACCTATGGCTTCGGCGAGGCCGACTGGGATCGTCCCATCCTGATTTTCGGCTCGCTGGCGCTGGGTGAATCCGCGACGCTGCGCCAGATCATGGAGCGCCTGCGCAAGACCTATTGCGGCAAGATCGGCGTCGAGTTCATGCACATCTCCGATCCCGACCAGAAGGCGTGGATCCAGGAGCGCATCGAGCATATCGAGAACCACACCGAGTTCACCGTCACCGGCCGCAAGATGATCCTCGAGCGGGTCGGCGAGGCCGAGGGTCTCGAGCGCTACCTGCACGTGAAGTTCGTCGGCACCAAGCGCTTCGGCCTCGACGGCGGCGAATCGCTGATCCCCGGCATCGAGCAGATCCTGAAGCGCGGCGGCCAGCTCGGCGTGAAGGAAGTGATGCTGGGCATGCCGCATCGCGGCCGCCTCAACACGCTCGTGCACGTCATGCACAAGAGCTACACGGCGCTGTTCTCCGAGTTCCAGGGCCGCTCCTCGCAGCCCGAGGAAATGCGCGGCTCGGGCGACGTGAAGTATCATCTGGGCGCCTCGGCCGACCGCGAGTTCGACGGCAATGTGATCCATCTCTCGCTGTCGCCCAATCCCTCGCATCTCGAAGCAGTGAACCCGGTCATCCTGGGCAAGGCACGCGCCAAGGAAGACCAGCGCGGCGACACCGACCGCAGCCAGGTCATGTGCATCCTGATGCACGGCGACGCGGCCTTCGCGGGCCAGGGCCTGGTCGCCGAGAGCCTCGACCTCTCCGATCTCGCGGGCTACCGCATCGGCGGCACGATCCATTTCATCGTGAACAACCAGATCGGCTTCACGACGCTGCCGACCGAATCGCGTTCCGGTCCCTATTGCACGGAAGTCGCCAAGATCGTGCAGGCACCGATCCTGCACGTGAACGGCGACGATCCCGAGGCGGTGGTCCACGTCGCGCGCATCGCGACCGAGTTCCGCCAGCACTTCAAGCGCGACATCGTCATCGACATGTTCTGCTA
>LSKJ01000670.1 GCA_001557035.1 Rhodospirillaceae bacterium CCH5-H10
CCTCGCGATCATCGGCCTGCTGCTGGTCGTACTGCTGCCGCGCCTGTCCGCCGGCAAGATGGCGGTCGTGGCGACGGTCTTCATCGGTGTCGGCCTCGCCGTGCCGTGGATCGCCTATTCGAACTATCAGCTGCTGTTCGATCCGATCTATCCGCCGGTCACCTTTGCGGCGATCTATGTAGGCGGCACGGCGCTCGCCTTCATGCGCACGGAGCGGGAGCGCGCGGAGATCCGCGGCGCCTTCGGCATGTACCTGTCGCCCGACCTGGTCGAGCAGCTCGCGCGCAACCCCAGCCTGCTGCAGCTCGGCGGCGAGCAGCGCGAGATCACGGTGATGTTCACCGACGTGCGCGGCTTCACCACCATCTCCGAGCAGTTCGACCCGCACGGGCTGACGCGGTTCATGAACCGCTTCCTGACGCCGATGACGGACCTGATCCTGGGTCTCAAGGGCACCATCGACAAGTACATGGGCGACGCCATCATGGCGTTCTGGAACGCGCCGCTCCCCGTGGAGCGCCATGCCGCGCGGGCCTGCGACGCCGCCCTCGCCATGCAGGCGCGCCTCGCCGTCCTGAACGAGGAATGGAAGGCCGAGGCGGCGGCCGAGGGGCGCAAGCACATTCCGGTCAATATCGGCGTCGGTCTCAACACCGGCCCGGCCTCAGTGGGTAATTTCGGCTCGACGCAGCGCTTCACCTATTCCTGCCTGGGCGACGACGTGAACCTCGCGTCGCGCCTCGAAGGCCAGTGCAAGACCTACGGCGTCGGCGTCATCATCGGCCGCAAGACCCGCGAGGCGGTGGAGGACTATGCGACGCTGGAGATCGACCTGGTCACCGTGAAAGGCAAGACCGAACCCGAGCGCGTCTTTGCCCTGCTGGGAGACGCCGCGTTCGCACAGTCGCGCGGCTATCGTGCGCTCCAGGCTTGCCAGGACGAATTCCTCAGGCTCTATCGCACCGGCGGCTTCGCCGAGGCACTGGAGATGATCGGAACCTGCGAGGCCGCCGCCGAGACGGCGGGCTGGCGCCAGACCTACTACGAGATGATGCGCGGACGACTCGACGCCCTGATCGACGATTCGCCGGTGGATTGGAAGGGTGTCTATGTCGCCAAGGACAAGTGAGCAGGATCGCCGCCTCGCCGAAATCGAGGCCCTGGTGTGCCGCGATCTCGGCCGCAAGACGCAGGAGCTGATCGACGCCAATCGCGGCGGGCTGGCGGCGGCCGCGCGGTCGCTCGCGGCGGCCAAGCGGGTGGGACTGATCACCGGCTTCTTCGTGCCGCGCGGCGACGTGGCGGCGACGGAGACCGACGGTCCGGTGGGAACGGCGCTGCTGGCGGCCGCGCTGGTGGCCTGCGGCGTGCCCGCGCGCATCGCCGTCGACACGCCCAGCGTCGAGGCGGTGC
>LSKJ01000671.1 GCA_001557035.1 Rhodospirillaceae bacterium CCH5-H10
GCACCAGCACACCCGCCGTGTCGGCATCGAGCCGATGGGCAAGCGCCGGAGGTCGCGGCAGGCCGTAGCGCAAATCGTCGAAACACTCTTCGAGGTTCGGCGCGCCGCTGGGGCCGGCATGCACGGCAAGTCCGGCCGGCTTGTCGATGATCAGGATCAGCCCGTCGCGATGCAGCACGCGGGCCTGGATCTCCTCTGCGGTCAGCGGCGGTGGGCGCCTTCGGGCGTGAGCCGGTTTGGGAAGTGCGGCCCGGGGCGGCGGACGACGGTTCACAGGTCCGGCCAGCGGTCGAGCCAGCTCTCGCTCGCTTCGTAGAGGGCGGCGGCCCGTAGCACCGAAGCCTCGTCGCGGAAGCGGCCGACGATCTGCAGGCTGATCGGCAGGCCTTCGGAGTCGTAGCCGTTGCAAATGCTGAGGGCAGGGTGGCCCGTGATGTTGAACGGCATCGTGTAGGGGAACCAGTTGCGCCGCAATTCGCCTGCCTCGACGCCGTCGATGGTGATCGGATCGAACAGGTCCTGGTCGATCGGCAGTGCGGTGCGCGAAACTGTCGGCGTGACCAGGAAGTCGGCCTTCTCGAACCAGCCCTGCACCATGCGGAAGAGTTCGCTGCGCTGGAACATGGCGCGCTGGTAGTCGGCGCCCGACCAGTCCGCCGCCTCGGCGACCTGACGCACCAGCGAGGGCGTCATGCGATTGTCGTCGCGTTTGATCATGTCGTCAAAACGCGCCTTCCAGGTCGTGTGATTGATCACTTTCCACGCGGCGCTCAGGTCGGGCAGTTCGTCGGTCAGTTCGACCAACTCGGCGCCCAGCTCGCGCAGCCGCACCAGCGACTGCTCGAAGGCGGCGCGCACATCCTTCGCCACCATCGTGTTGCCGAGAGTCGCGCTGTAGAGGATGCGCTTGCCCTTGAGGTCGCCCTGGGGGCGGGCGGCGGCGAGATAGTCCGGCGGCTCGATGCCGATCGACCACGGGTCGGAGGGATGCGGGCCGGCCATCGCCTGCAGCATCAGGGCGGTGTCCATGACCGTGCGCGTCATCGGCGTCACGTAGGTGTAATTGCCGAACGCGTCGGCCACCTGGCTGTGCGGGATCACGCCGTTGCTCTGCTTCAGGCCCACCATGCCGTTGATCGCGGCGGGGATGCGCGTGGAGCCGCCGCGATCAACGGCATGGTGGGCCTGAAGC
>LSKJ01000672.1 GCA_001557035.1 Rhodospirillaceae bacterium CCH5-H10
GGCACGCATTTTCTGAGTCGGACTCACAGCTGAATCGCAAAGCGTCGCTGCCGGTGCAGGCGTTATGCAAAGCCTCGTGTACATTTCCCGGACGGCCCTGCCGTATGACGGGGGAGGAAAGCCGTAGGCGAAGTGGCGCGCTCCGATGACTATCCCCTCTTCCAGGTCGTGCCTTTCGGCCCGTCCTCGAGGATCACGCCCTTGGCTTTCAGGTCGTCGCGAATGCGGTCGGACTCCTTGAAGTCCCTGGCCTTGCGTGCCGCCTGACGCGCCGCGATGGCGGCCTCGATATCGGCATCGGACGGACCGTCGGCCGCTGCTGCCGGAGTCCAGCGGAACCACGCCTCGGGATCTTGCTGCAACAGGCCGAGCGCCGATGCGCCCGCCTTCAGTTCGGACGGATCGCGCAACTGGTGCAAGGCGGCGATGGCGAGAGGCGTGTTGAGATCGTCCGACAGCGCATCCTCGACCGAGGCCGGGATCGGCTTCTTCTCCAGTGCCTTGCCACGCAGCAGCCCATACCAGCGGTCGAGCGTGCCCTTGGCTTGGGCGAGACCCTCGTGCGTGAAGTCGAGCGGCTGGCGGTACTGCGCCGACAGCAGCAGCAGGCGGATGACCTCGCCGGGATACTGGTCGAGCAGCTCGTGCACGGTGAAGAAGTTGCCGAGCGATTTGCTCATCTTCTCGCCGGAGATGTTCAGAAAGCCGTTATGCATCCAGTACTTCGCCATGATGGCGTGACCGAAGGCGCTGCGGCTCTGCGCGATCTCGTTCTCGTGGTGCGGGAAGATGAGGTCGAGGCCGCCGGCATGGATGTCGAACGTCTCGCCGAGCAGCGCGCCGCTCATGGCCGAGCACTCGATGTGCCAGCCCGGTCGGCCGCGACCCCAGGGGCTCGGCCAGCCCGCCTGCGCATCGGTCGAAGGCTTCCACAGCACGAAGTCGGCGGGGTCCTTCTTGTAGGGCGCAACCTCGACCCGCGCGCCGGCAATCAGCTCGTCATGCGAGCGACGCGAGAGGCGGCCATAGTCTTCCATGCTGGGCACGTCGAACAGCACATGGCCCTCGGCGGCATAGGCATGGCCGCGCGCGACCAGCCGCTCGATCAGCGCGATCATCTCGCCGACGTATTTGGTGGCGCGCGGCTCGACGTCCGGCGACAGCGCGCCGAGGCGGCTCATGTCGCTCTGGTAGGCGGCGGCCGTGCGCTCCGTCAGAGCGTCGATCGACTCCCTGTTCTCGGCGGCGCGCACCATGATCTTGTCGTCGATGTCCGTGATGTTGCGGACATAGGTGACCTTCGGATGGCGGCGCTTCAGCAGGCGGTAGAGCACGTCGAACACGACGACCGGCCGGGCATTGCCGATATGGACGTAGTCATAGACGGTCGGGCCGCAGACATAGAGGCGGACATGCGACGGATCGAGCGCAACGAACGGCTCTTTCTCGCGCGACAGCGTGTTGTAAACGACGAGGGACATCGCCCCTTCTCCCAACTCAAATGCGAACGAAGGCTACCGGGGCCCGCTGGGCCTCAGACCTCGATACATCGCGCGGTGCCCGCGCCGGGAAGAAAGAACTGCGACATGGGTCCAATCTATACGATGGGTTCCTGCTGTGCAATTCGGCGCCCATGGCAACGTTTTCCAGGTCACATGCGGAAGCCCCGTGGGCCGGGCGGGTCGTTGGCGGGTCGGGCCGGCTCCGCTAGTCTCCCGGCCAACGAGAGAGGAAACGAACGACGATGCGCACCGAGGATATCGAGTACCGCGCCGACGGCGTCCGCATGATCGGCCAGTATGTGGTCGACGACAGCAAGCCCGGACGCCGCGGCGGCGTCCTGGTCTGCCACGAGGGGCCGGGTCTCACCGACCACACGAAGAAGATCGCGGCACGGCTGGCGGGCCTCGGCTACGCCGCTTTCGCCATGGACTATCACGGCGACGGCAAGCCACTGGCCGATCTCAGCCAGACGATGGCGCGGCTGCAGCCCTGGCTGGCCGATCCGACGGGTATCCGCACCCGCGCACTGGCGGCGCTCGACGTCCTCAAGAGCCAGAAGGAAGTCGATCCCGCGCGGCTCGCCGCGATCGGCTACTGCTTCGGTGGCACCACCTCGCTGGAGATTGCGCGCAGCGGCGCCGACGTGAAGGCGGTCGTCGGCTTCCATTCCGGCCTCGCGACGGCGCGGCCGCAGGATGCGGTGAACATCAAGGCCCGGGTGCTGGTGTGCATCGGCGCCGAAGATCCGATCATTCCGCCCGAGCAGCGTGCGGCTTTCGAGGCCGAAATGAAGAGCGCCGGTGTGGACTGGCGGCTGCAACTCTATGGCGGCGCCGGTCACAGTTTCACCAATCCGGCGGCCGATTCGCGCGGCATGAAGGGCTTCTTCTACCATGAGGCCACCGACCGCCGGTCATGGAACGCCATGATCGAGCTGTTCAAAGAGACGCTGAACTAGAAAGCATCAGGGAGGAATGGAAATGAACCGTCGCCAACTGATCGTCGCAGGAGCTGCGGCCTTTGCCGCCCCGAGCGTCGTCCGCGCCCAGGGCAAGTTCCCCGACAGGACGATTCGCTTCGTCATCCCCTTCGCGCCGGCCGGCCCGACCGACATCATCGGCCGCATGGCCGCGGAGAAGCTCACGGCCATCCTCGGTCAGCAGGTCATCGTCGACAACAAGGCGGGCGCCGCCGGCTCGATCGGCGCGGTGGACGTGAAGAACGCCAAACCCGACGGCTACACGCTGCTGTGCGCCCCCTCCTCCACGCACGCCATCAATCCCACGGCCTTCGTGAAGCCGGCTTACGACGCGGTGAAGGACTTCACGCCCATCGCATCGATCTGCGTCAATCCGCTGGTCCTGGTGGCGCGCATGGACATGCCCGACACGGTGATGGGCCTCGTCGAGCTGATGAAGAAGAACCCCGGCAAGTATTCCTACGGCTCATCCGGTGCCGGCTCGATCATCAACCTGGCCGGCGAATACTTCAAACGCGAGGTCGGCGGCATCGAGGTCGAGCACATTCCCTACAAGGGCTCGGCGCCGGCGCTGCAGGACATGATGAGCGGCCAGACCGCCTGGATGTTCGAGACCTTCAGCACGACGCTGCAGCTTCACAAGGCCGGGAAGGTTCGCATCCTCGCCTATGCCTATTCCAAGCGCGCGCCCGTAGCACCGGAGATCCCGACCATGATCGAGGCCGGCGTGAAGGGCTATGAAGCCTATACGTTCAACCTGATCCTCGGCCCGGCCAACGTGCCCCAGCCCGTGGTCGACGTGCTCGACCAGGCGTCGCGGCGGATGATGAAGGATCCGACAACCATCAAGTTCCTGGAAAACATCGCCGCGGTGCCGACGACCGACACCACGCCCCAGCTCACGGCGAAGTTCATCAACGACGAGATCGCGAAGTGGGCGCCGGTGATCCGAGCCGCCGGCGTCAGGATCGAGTAGCAGCCGCCCCGTTCAGCGATAGCCCGCCGGCGGCGGAACGTTTCCGGGCGCCGGCGCGATCGGCGCCTGCTGCGGCATCTGCGACGGCGTCGGGAGGTTCATGCTGTTCGGACCGGTCGAGACGCCGTCGGTCGACGCAACGCGGCCTGGCGCAGTCGCGCCGGTATTGCTGATGTAGAAGCCCGCGACCGCGTTCGAGTTGTCGCCCGCCGTCTTGGCCGGCACGTCGATGATGCCGACCCGCGCACCGCTCTTGTCGACTCGGTAGCCCTCGGGGTCGAGGGCGAAACCCTCGTTGTCGATCCGCACGCCGCCCGGTGCGGTCCGGTAGGCCGGGGGCGGTGTCGTCTCGCTATAGAGGGGCTGGGGCAGCGGATCGCAGGCTGCGAGCAGCGACACACCAAGCGCCGCAACCATCAAAGCTCTCGCAGCCATCAAGCCCCCTCATCGTGTGGTCGACTGCGGGCTGATGATGTTGCCGTTGCGGTCGAGCCGGTTTCCCTGCCCATCATAGCGGAAACCATACTCGTCGCGGAAGGCCTCAACGCCGGCCGGCGGGGTCGGCTGGTAGGCGACCGGCGGGGTGCTGTAGGTGGTGGTCGAAACGGTCGTCGCCGGCCCGTAATAGGTCGGGGCGGCCGGAGCCGTGGTGTAATAAGTGGTGGTCTGCGCCGGGTAGGCGCCGGGAACCGGTGCCGGCACCGGCGTCACATAGGCCTGGTCGCGGTAGCGGCGGGCGTCGATCTCCCGGCCGACGCAGCGGTCGTACATCGTGCTACCGGGCGTCAGCCCGTAGGAATAGCAGGCATTCCGGGCATCCGCGTCGAGGCTGGCGACGGTGTAGCCGACGGGGACGCGGCCCTGGGCGCGGGCGGCGGCTTCGCGCGAAACGCAGCGGTTGTAGTTGTCGGTGCCGGCGCGGAAGCCGTAGTCCAGACAGGCCCGCTCCGAGCTGCTCACCGGATAGGCACCGGCGGTGCGGGTTTCATAGGTCGTGCTGCTGCAGGCGGCGGCCGTCAGGCCCAATGCGGCCACAGCCAGAATCTTGGAAACGGTCATGAGGGCGTCCTCCTCCAGGGAAATTCCTGGGCAGGAGAACGCGCAATGGCAGGAGCGGTTGCAGGCTCCCTGCGGGAGAATCAAGCCGCCTTCCGAACCGCATCGTCCCGCAGTGCCCGCCGCAGGATCTTGCCGACGTTGGTCTTGGGGAGTTCCTCGCGGAACTCGATGTACTTGGGCCGCTTGTAGCCCGTGAGCTGATCGTGACAGTAGGACGTCAGGGCTTCCTTGGTCAGCGACGGATCCTTCTTCACCACGAACAGCATCACCGCCTCGCCGGAGTTCTTGTCGGGCACCCCGATGGCGGCACATTCGAGCACGCCGGGATGCCCCGCGACGACGCCCTCGACCTCGTTCGGGTACACGTTGAACCCCGAGACCAGGATCATGTCCTTCTTGCGATCCACGATCTTCGTGTAGCCGCGCTCGTCCATGATGCCGACGTCGCCCGACTTGAAGAAGCCGTCGGGTGTCATGACCTTCGCCGTCTCTTCCGGCTGCTGCCAGTAGTCGCGCATGACCTGCGGCCCGCGGATTGCAATCTCGCCCGCCTCGCCGAGGGGCACGTCCTTGCCGGCATCGTCGAGGATGCGGATCTCGACGTTGGGCAGCGGCAGGCCGATCGTGCCGGTATAGGCCTCGGAGTCGGTGGGATTGCAGGTGACGCCGGCCGACGTCTCGCTGAGGCCGTAGCCTTCGCAGACCGCGCATCCGGTGACCGCCAGCCACTTCTTCGCAACGGCCTCCTGAACCGCCATGCCGCCGCCGTTGGAGATGACCAGTTCGGAGAAGTCGAGCTTCGCGAACTCGGCGTTGTTCGCGAGGCCGTTGAACAGCGTGTTCACCGCCGGGAAGATGTTGATCTTGTACTTGCCGAGTTCCTTGATCGTCCCCACGAGATCGCGCGGGTTGGGGATCAGGATGTTGAGCGCGCCGGTGCGCATGCCGAGCAGGCCGCAGGTTACGAAGGCGAAGACGTGATAGAGCGGCAGGGCACAAACGATGGTGGTCTGGCCGCTGTTCTTCCTGCGCTTCAGGCCGGGCTGCATCCACGCTTCCGACGCCAGCAGGTTGGCGACCAGCGTGCGATGGAGCAGTGTCGCACCCTTCGAGACACCCGTCGTGCCGCCGGTATATTGCAGCACCGCGACATCGTCGGGGCCGAGTTGCGGCTTCGAGAGCGTCAGGCGGCGGCCCGCGCTAACGGCCTCGTTGAACGTCACATGGCCCGGCAGCGACCAGGCCGGCACCATCTTGCGCAACGTGCGGACGACGAAGTTGACGATCAGGCCTTTGGGGAAACCGAGAAGATCGCCCATCGACGCGACCACGACATGCTTGATCCCCGTCTCGGCGATGGCGTGCTGCAAGGTCGTCGCGAAGTTCTCCAGGATGACGATGGCTTCTGCGCCGGAGTCCTTGAGCTGATGCTCGAGTTCGCGCGCGGTGTAGAGCGGGTTGACGTTGACGGCGATGAAGCCCGCGCGCAGCACGGCGGCCACGGCAACGGGATACTGCAGCACGTTCGGCATCATGATCGCCACGCGCGCGCCGCGCTTCAGGCCCCTGCCTTGCAGCCACGCGCCCAGCGCCAGTGAGAGGGAATCGATCTCGCCAAAGGTGAGCGCCTTGTCCATGCAGACATAGGCCTTCCTGTCGCGATACTTCGAGAAGCTTTCCTCGAACAGGGAGACGACGCTGCCATAGGCCGACGGATCGATGTCGGCAGGCACGCCCGGCGGATAGTTCTTGAGCCAGAAGCGGTCCATGTCGTTCCTCCCAGAACGGATCGGGCCACTATAGCGTCGGCTCACGAAAAAAGGCCCGTCCTCACGGACGGGCCTTCCATCTCGAAGCCTGGGGCGGTT
Source organism: Rhodospirillaceae bacterium CCH5-H10 (assembly GCA_001557035.1). Classification (GTDB taxonomy): domain Bacteria; phylum Pseudomonadota; class Alphaproteobacteria; order Reyranellales; family Reyranellaceae; genus Reyranella. The sequence goes on from LSKJ01000672.1 coordinate 6,386, forward strand.
TAGGCCGCAGTCTTGGTGAACTTCTCGATGCGCTCCTGGACCGGACGAACGACGTCGTCGGCCGACTTGCGGACGAACGCGCCGAGGTCCTGCGCCTGGGCGATGCGGGTCTCGAGACGGCCGCGCCAGTACTTGGCCGAGACGTCGAACGCCTCGAGCGGCGACTTGGCCGACAGGAAGTCGCGCATGGCGGCGAAGCCGGCATCGGCGTCTTCCTTGGCGACGTCGAGGATCTTGAGGCTGGCCTTCGTGGCGCCGTCGCGGGCCTGCGTGTACTGCGTGTTCAGCTCTTCCGACGCGGTCTGCGCGGCCTGGCTGATCTTCTCGAAGCCCTCGGTGGCCTTGCGGACGCCGATCTGGGCGAACTCACGGACGCGCTCGCCGGCGGCCTTGGTGGTCTCGTTGGCGTGCTCGATGACGTTCTCGATGGCAGCGGTCTGGGTGGTCATGGCGTAAGCTCCTGCAATTGTTTGGTGTGGTCTCGAATGCTGATGGGGCGTATATGGGATCGCCATTGTGCGTTGCAACATAAATTTGTGCGCTGCGGCGCAAAAAATTGAATATTCATATATTTCAAAGGCTTATTCCATTACCCGTCCGGGAGGCCCTTGCCTTTCCTAGACCTGCCGGAGGACAAATCGTCCAACGACGAACAACAGGCGGACCGTGGGAGGACGCCAATGGACCTGCAGCAGCTTTCCGGAATCGACGCCTCCTTTCTCTACCTGGAGACGCCGGAGACCCCCATGCACGTGGCGGGGCTCACCTACTTCGAGTTGCCGCCCGGCTTCGAGGGCAGCTTCTACCAGCACTTCCGGAAGTTCTTCGAAAGCCGGCTGCATACGATCCCGATCTTCTCCAAGCGCCTCGCGCCGTCGCTCTATGACCTCGATCACCCGGGCTGGGTCGACGAGGCGGCCATCGACCTCGACTACCACCTGCGCGAAACCGCGCTGCCGGCACCCGGTACCGAAGCACAACTCGAGGAAGTGATCTCGCGGCTGCACGCCAACACGCTCGATCGCAGCCGGCCGCTCTGGCAGTTCTACGTCATCACCGGTCTCCAGAACGGTCAGGGCGTGCTCTACTCCAAGGTCCATCACGCCGCGATCGACGGTGGTGCCGGCATGGCGATCAACAAGGCGCTGTACGATGTGAGCGCGACGCCGCGCGACGTCGCACCGCCGCCGCCCAAGGCCGCGAGTGCGACGGTCGCGCCCAGTTCACCCACCGCGGTCGATCCGTTGAAGGGCATCACCGACATCATGAGCAATATGATGCGCCAGCAGATGAAAATGATGCAGGCCGCGCCCGACATCATGACCTCGATGGCCAATGCCTTCCTCGGCAAGCCCGGCGAAATGCCCAAGGCACTGGGCACGCTGCAGAGCCTCGCCAGCCAGTTGCCGACTCTCAACGCGCCGAAGACGCCGTTCAACGCCACGATCACGCGCGAGCGCAGCTATGCTGCGCGCACCATCTCCCTGAGTGACGCCAAGGCGATCGCCAAGGCGAGCGGCGCCAAGCTGAACGATGTCGTGATGGCGGTGTGCAGCGGCGCGCTGCGGCGCTACCTGCAGGAAAAGGGGCAGCTTCCCGACAAGCCCTTGATTGCCGGCGTGCCGATCAGCCTGCGCGAGCCCGGCGACACGCGGCAGAACAACCAGGTCTCCGGCATGCTCTGCCAGCTCGCCACCGACGTTGCCGATCCGGCGGAGCGGCTGCGCGCCATCGTGAAGTCGTCGACCGAGTCCAAGCAGATCGCCGGGACGTTCCGAGACGCTGTCCCGCAGGATTTCGCCTTCGTGGGCGCGCCCATTCTGCTGCAGCTCATGATGCTGGTGTACGGACGCAGCGGCTTGGCCGACAAGCTGCCGATGCCGATGAACGTCACCATCTCCAACGTGCCCGGCCCGCCGATGCCGCTCTACTGCGCCGGCGCCAAGGTGACGGCGCTGCATCCGGTCTCCATTCCCGCGCACGGTGCGGCACTCAACATCACCGTGCAGAGCTACATGGATGCGCTGAACTTCGGCCTCACCGCCGACCGGCGCGCGGTTCCGGATGTTGCAGCCCTCGGCGACTATCTGGTCGAGGCGACCGCGGAGCTGAAGAAGGCGGTCGTGCCCGGTTGAAACCCTTCCGCCCCCTTCCGATATGTGAGACTCTTGTGGCAACGAACAAGGAGCCCCAATGACGGCTGTCGCTGAAGCGTTGCGTCCCCCCTCGCGGACGTTGCTGTTCCTCGAAGGGCGTGCCCTGCAGGAGCTCGGGGCCTTCATGATGCTTCGGCCGTGGCTCGCCGCTGCGCCCCGTGGCGACGGCCATCCCGTCCTCGTCCTTCCCGGCCTGTTGGCCAGCGACCTGTCGACCCGGCCGCTGCGCTCGTTTCTGAAGGGCCAGGGCTATGCCGCGCACGGCTGGAAGCAGGGCCGCAATCTCGGCCTGCGCGCCGGCATCGAGGACGGCATGCTGGCGCGGGTCGAGGAACTCTACGAGCGCTACGGCCATCGCAAGATCAGCCTGGTCGGCTGGAGCCTGGGCGGCATCTACGCCCGCCAGATCGCCAAGATGGTTCCCGACAAGGTGCGTTCGGTGATCAGCCTCGGCAGTCCGTTCGCCGGCAGCCCCAAGGCGACCAACGCCTGGCGCGTCTATGAGTTCGCCTCGGGCCAGAGCGTCGAGGACAGCGATCACAAGATGGCAGGCGCTCTCGCCACGCCGCCGCCGGTGCCGACCACGTCGGTGTTCAGCCGCACCGACGGGATCTGCGCCTGGCAGACCTGCATCAACGAAGAGAGCGAGCAGGTCGAGAACATCGAGGTCTACGGCAGCCACTGCGGGCTCGGCCATCACCCGGCGGCCGTCTATGCGGTCGCCGACCGTCTCGCCCAGCCCGAAGGCCAGTGGAAGAAGTTCGATCGCTCAGGCTGGAAGAGCCTGGTCTTCCCGGACTGGCGGCGGGGCTAGAGAC
>LSKJ01000673.1 GCA_001557035.1 Rhodospirillaceae bacterium CCH5-H10
ATGGAAACCTTCCGGTCGGTACCCGCGTGCGCATCCTGCCCAACCACGCCTGCATCACCGCAGCCGCCTACGACCGCTACTACGTCGTCGACAGCGACCTCGACGGCGGCAGGTCCGTGGTCGACGTCTATGACCGCATCAACGGTTGGTGAGTTTCTCGGTCATCCTGAGCGCAGCGAAGGATCTCGCATGCGCTCAGGAGTACTGTGGTCGCTACGCTAGGTCCTTCGCTTCGCTCAGGACGACAAATCGTTAAAGCGAACTCACCGTGTGGCCGCCATCGACCGTGATCACACTGCCGGTCATGAAGGCACCCGCTTCCGAGGCGAGCAGCAGCAGCGCACCGTCGAGATGCTCAGGCTGGCCGATGCGGCGCTGAGGGATACGGTCGATCAGGCGCTGGCCACCCGGCGTCTTCCAGAAATCGCCGTTCATCTCGGTCTCGATGTAGCCCGGGCAGATCGCGTTGACGCGGATCTGGTAGCGCGCCCACTCCATGGCCAGCGCGCGCGTGAGATGGATCAGGCCCGCCTTCGAGGCATTGTAGGGCGCCACCTGGCCGATGGTGCGCAGGCCCAGGATCGAGGCGATGTTGACGATCGAGCCCGGCCGTTTGGCCGCAACCCAGCGCCTGCCCGCGGTCTGCGTCATAAGCCAGGCGCCGCGCAGGTTGGTATCGACCACCGAGTCCCAGTCGGCTTCCGGCATGTCGAGCGCAGGCTTCACGATCGAGATGCCGGCATTGTTCACGAGGCTGTCGACCGGGCCCAGTTCCGCCTCGACCTTGTCAAAGGCCGCCGCGATCGACTCCGCCGACTGCACGTCGAGATCGACCGCCAGCGCCCTGGCGCCGCCTTGCTGCAGTTCCGTCTGAAGAGAGGCCAGCCGGTCGGCGCGCCGCGCCGCGATCGCCACCGAGGCCCCCGCCTCCGCGAGCGTGCGCGCGAAGTGGACGCCGAGGCCGGACGACGCGCCGGTCACGAGGGCCACCTTGCCGCTAAGGTCGAATCGCTTGGACATGCGGGACGCTCCACTGTTTCATGCCGGCCTTATAGGCGAGCGACCCGTTCGGAGGAAACATTGACGCCTTCCCGCACGCCGTGGCCGCTGGCCGGCCTTCTGGTCGCGGCCGGCATGGTTGCGGCCTTCCAGATCGGCAAGGCACCACCCGCCCTCCCGTCGATTCGCGAAAACCTTGGCGCCACGCTGGAGCAGGCGGGCTGGCTGCTGTCGGTCATCAACCTGATGACGGCGCTGGGCGGCATGGCGATCGCTCTGACGGCCGATCGGGTGGGCCACCGGCGGCTGGCAATCTTCGGGACGCTGCTGGCCGGTGCCGCAAGCTTCGCCGGCGCCTTCGCGCCGAATGTCGAGGCGCTGCTGGTCGGCCGTGTGCTGGAAGGCTTGGGGTTCATCACGGTCGTGGTAGCCGTGCCGAGCCTGCTGCTGCGGCTCACGCGGCCTGCCGACCAGCGCCTGACCATGGCGATCTGGAGCACCTACATGCCTGCCGGATCCGGCGCCATGATGGTGATCGCGGCAATCGTGCTGCCCGGCACCTCCTGGCGCACGGTCTGGCTGGTCGCGGCGGCCGCCGCCGGGCTGATGGCCGTCGCGTTGTTGCTGCTGGCCGGACCGAGGCGTGAACTCGACCCGGTGTCGACGGCGCGCCGACCCGTCCTGTCCGAGATGAAGGAAGTCGCGACCAGCGGCGGCCCCCTCGCGATCGCCCTCTGCTTCGGCGCCTATGCGTGCTGCTGGTTCGCGATCATCGGCTTCCTGCCCACCCTGCTGATCGAGCGGCTGGGCTACTCGACCTCGACCGCCGCGATCGTCACTGCAGTGGTCGCCATGCTGAACGTGACCGGCAATCTCGGCGCGGGCTGGCTGCTGCACGGTGGCGTGCCGAGGGTCGCCGTCATCGTCGGCGCCTGCCTGTCGATGAGCCTGTGCACGGCCGGCATCTTCGTCGGCGGCGTGCCCGACCTGATGCGCCTGGTGCTGGCCGGCGTCTATTCGGCAGTGATCGGGGTCGTGCCGGGCGCGCTGTTCACCGCCATCCCGATCCATGCGCCGCGCCCGGAACTGGCCGGGGCGTCGACCGGTCTCCTGATGCAGGGTTCCAACATTGGTGGACTTCTCGGCCCGCCGATCACCGGGGCGCTCGTGGCGGCCGGCGGCTGGCCGAGCGCGGCCTGGCTGACCACCGGGGCGCTGGCCGTGGCGTCCGGCGCGGGCCTCTTCCTGCACTGGCGCGAAAGGCATAAACTCGCGCCATGATCTACGTCGACATCGTCTCCGATACGATCTGTCCCTGGTGCTACATCGGCAAGCGCCGCTTCGAGCGCGCGCTGGAGCAGAGCGGCCGCACGGACGTCGCGATCGCCTGGCGCCCCTTCCAGCTCAACCCCGACATGCCGGTCGAGGGCATGACGCGCGACGACTATGTGCGCGCCAAGTTCGGCGGCGGCGACCGGCCACGCCAGATCTACCAGGCGATCGCCGAGAGCGGCCGCGAGGCCGGCATCGAATTCCAGTTCTCGCGCATCAAGCGCACTCCCAACACCGTCCTCTCGCACCGGCTGGTCCACTGGAGCGCCAAGGTCGAGCGACAGGACGAGGTCGTGGGTGAGCTGTTCAAGGCCTATTTCGAGGAAGGCCTCGACATCGGCGATCGTGATACGCTGATCGAGATCGCGGTCCGCGCCGGCATCGAAGAGGACCTCGCTCGCCACCACCTCGCCGGCGACGAGGGCCGCCAGGAGGTCGTCGCCTCCGACGTCTATGCTCGGCGTCTCGGCATCAACGGCGTGCCCTGCTTCATCGTGAACCGCAAGTACGCCGTGTCCGGCGCCCAGCCCCCGCCCGCCTTCATCGAGGTCTTCAACCTCGCGGAACGCGACGCCGCAACCAGCGCGGCGCAGTCGACCGCCTGACACGAGCGGCTGGTTAAAACCTCGTTGTCATCCCGAGCGTAAGCGAGGGACCTTTCGTATTGCCCGCAAAGGTCCCTCGCTTACGCTCGGGATGACAAGGTGCGCGGGGCGATTCAACCATGATATGTCGATCATCATATGATATGATGATCGACATACAATGCCCATCAGCGCCATCCGCAAGGCCGCCATCCGGGCCGAGATCGTCGAGCATGCCGCCCGGCTCTTTCGGCTGCGCGGCCATGCCGGAACCAACATCGACGACATCATGCTGGCCGCCGGACTGACGCGTGGCGCCTTCTACGCGCATTTCACCTCGAAGGACGACCTGTTCGCCGAGATCGTGCGAATGGGACACGGCTTGCTGCCCCGGTTGCGCGCCGCGGAGAAACCCGACGCCGCGCTGGACGACTATCTCGACCGCGAGGCCCTGACGGCCACTGCGCAGGGCTGCGCCCTCGCCTCGCTGGCGGGCGACGTGGCGCGATCGCCACTGGCGGCCCGACTCGCCTATGCCAACGTGCTGCATGGCGTGATTGCGGAGCTGGCCCGCGGAAAGAAGCGCACGCTGGACGCCGACGCGACCGCCGTGGCGATCCTGGCGGTCGGCGCCGTCACACTCGCGCGCGCTTCGGGCGACACGCGGCTCAGCGACTGGCTGCTGCGCTGCGCCCGCCGTGCGGCGAAGACACTGATGAAGAAGCCCCGGACTAAGCCGCGAGCTTCGCCAAAGAGGAAACGATCGACGTCACGCCCGAAAGCCGCTGCCGCTCGTCCTTCCAGACGCGCATCACGATCACGCGGTGGTCGGGCCTGAGCTTCACCAGCGGCGCGTTCTTCTGGATCCAGCCGATCAGCCTGTCGGGCCGCTCGAACTTGTTGTCGTGGAAGCTGAAGACCACGGCCTTCTCGCCCGCGTCGATCTTCTCGACCTGGGCGGCGCGGCACAGAAGTTTCAGAGCGACGGTGTTCAACAGGAACTCGGCCTCGACCGGCATGCGGCCGAACCGGTCGACCAGTTCGGCGGCGAACGAATCGATCTCGCTCTGGCTGGTCAGGCCGCCCAGGCGCCGGTAGAGGCCCATGCGGACCGCAAGGTCGGGCACGTATTCCTCAGGGATCAAGACCGGGATGCCCAGATTGATCTGCGGCGACCATTCCGACTTGGCGGCTTCCTGCGAGCGCCCGCGTGCGGCTGCCACGGCTTCTTCCAGGAGCTGCTGGTAGAGCTCGATTCCGACCTCGCGGATATGACCCGACTGCTCGTCGCCCAGCAGGTTGCCGGCGCCGCGGATGTCGAGATCGTGGCTGGCGAGCTGGAAGCCCGCGCCCAGCGTGTCGAGGGTCTGCATCACCTCGAGGCGCTTGGCCGCGGACTCGTTCAACGCCCGTCCCGGCGGCACCGTGAGATAGGCATAGGCGCGCGTCTTGCCGCGACCGACGCGGCCACGCAGCTGGTAGAGCTGCGCCAGGCCGAACATGTCGGCGCGATGGATGATCATCGTGTTGGCGTTGCGGATGTCGAGGCCGCTTTCCACGATGTTGGTCGAGAGCAGCACGTCGAACTTGCCCTCGACGAAGTCCTGCATCGTGTTTTCGATGGTGGTCGGCGCCATCTTGCCGTGCGCCATGCCGAGCCGGATCTCCGGCACCAGCTCGCGGATCTCGGCGGCGACCGAGGCGAGGTCTTCCACGCGCGGGCAGACATAGAACGTCTGGCCCCCGCGGAACTGCTCCCGCAGCAGCGCCTCGCGGATCGTGACGGCGTCGAACGGCGTGATGAAGGTGCGCACAGCCAGTCGATCGACCGGGGGCGTGGCGATCAGGCTCATGTCGCGCACGCCGGTCAGCGCGAGCTGCAGGGTGCGCGGGATCGGCGTCGCGGTGAGCGTCAGCACATGGACGTCGGCGCGCAGCTCCTTCAGCCGCTCCTTGTGGTTGACGCCGAAATGCTGCTCCTCGTCGACGATCAGCAAGCCGAGATCCTTGAACTCGATGCTCTTGGCCAGCAGCGCATGCGTGCCGCACACGATGTTGACGGAGCCATCCTTCAGCCCTTCCTTGGTGGCCTTGGCCTCCTTGGCCGGCACCAGACGCGACAGGCGGCCGATGTTCACCGGCATGCCCTGAAAACGCTCGACGAAGGTGCGGTGATGCTGCCGGGCCAGCAGCGTCGTCGGCCCGATCACGGCCACCTGCTTGCCCGACAGGGCCGCCACGAAGGCCGCGCGCAAGGCGACCTCGGTCTTGCCGAAGCCGACATCGCCGCAGACCAGCCTGTCCATCGGCTTGCCCGACGAGAGGTCGTCCATCACGTCGGAGATGGCCTGGAGCTGATCGTCGGTCTCGGCATAGGGGAAGCGCGCGCAGAATTCCTCGTAGAGGCCCTCGGGCGGGCTCAGCGTCTCGCCCCGCCGGATCGCGCGCTCGGCGGCGATCTGGATCAGGCGGTCGGCCATGTCGGCGATGCGCTGCTTCAGCCGGGCCTTGCGCGACTGCCAGGCGACGCCGCCCAGACGATCGAGAACGGCGCCCTCCTCGCCCGCGCCGTAGCGGCTCAGCACGTCGATGTTCTCGACCGGCACGAAGAGCTTGTCGCCGCCTTCGTAGGTGAGCCGCAGGCAGTCGTGGCGCGCGTTCTGGATTTCAAGCGTGATCAGGCCCTCGTAGCGGCCGACGCCATGCTCGCGATGCACCACCAGGTCGCCGTCGCTGAGCGCCGAGGCTTCCGCGATGAAGCGCTCCGAGGGGCGCCGCTTCTTGGCGGGACGCGACAGGCGGTCGCCGAGGATGTCCTCTTCGCCGATCACCTCCAGCCCGTCGAGCACGAAACCATGCTCCAGCGGCCAGATGGCAATGGCCAGCACGCCCGCCGGCAGGCCCTGCACCATGGCATAGTCGGCGGCCATCACCGGTGTGGTGGCACCGTGCTCCTGCAGGAGATGCTGCAGGCGGGTCGTCGAGCCGTCGGTGTAGCCCGCGACGACGATGCGGCGGCCGGCGGCGTTGGCGGCCTTCACATGCTCGGCCACCTTGTCGAACAAGTTCACGCCCTGCGCCGTGCGCGCCTGCGCGAAGCCCTCGTGGCGGCGGCCGCCCAGATCGAACGTGTTCACCGCGCCGGGAGCGGAATCGAACGTCGAGAACTGCGCGACCGTGCGGCCCTCCAGCAGCCGCTCCCACTCGGAGGGCTTGATGTAGAGGCGCTCCGGCGGGACGGGCTTGTAGTCCGCGCCCCCCGTCATGCCGCCCTTCGCGCCGGTCTTCTGGCGCGCGTCGTAGTAGTCGGCGATCAGCTCGTAACGCGCGCCGAACGCCTCGCCCGCCTCATGGTCGGCCGTGACGACCGCACCGGGGCAATAGTCGAGCAGCGTCTCCATGTGATCGTGGAACAGCGGCAGCCAGTGTTCGACACCGACATGGCGCTGGCCGGCCGAGACCGCTTCGTAGAGCAGGTCCTCGCCCGACACGTTGCCGAACAGCTCGCGATAGCCGCTGCGGAACCGCTCGATGCTCTCGGATGTCAACAGGACTTCGCTGACCGGCAGCAGCACGACCTCGTCGCGCGCCCCGGTCGAACGCTGGCTCATCGGATCGAAGGAGCGGATCGACTCCAGCGTGTCGCCGAACAGGTCGAGGCGCAGCGGTTCCGTCGTGCCCGGCGGGAAGAGGTCGAACAGGCCGCCGCGCACGGCGAACTCGCCCGGCTCCATCACCGTCTCGGCACGGCCATAGCCGTTCTCGCCCAGGAACTTCGTGAGCCAGGCCACGTCGAGAGTCTGGCCCTTGCGCAGGATCGTAGCCGCCTCCGCATAGAGGCTTTTGGGCGGCACTCGCTGAAGGGCCGCGCCGACCGAAGCCAGGATGATGCGCGCCGGCGCACCGGCCGGCTTGGGCGCGGCCAGCCGGCTCAGCGTCTCCAGACGCTCGGCGACGATGTCGGGATGCGGCGACATGCGGTCGTAGGGCAGGCAATCCCAGGCCGGGAAGACGAGCACTTCGCGCTCGGGACTGAAGAAGCGCAGCCCGTCCTGCAGCCGCTCCAGCCGCTGCCCGTCGCGCGCCACGTGCAGAATGTCGGTGCCACCGGTGGCGCGCGCCAGCTCGGCCAGGATCAGCGCGTCGGCGCCCTCGGGGAGGCCCGCGATGGTCCATTTGACGGCCTTGCGGGGAATTGCGGCCAGCGCGCTGGCGAACGGCAGAGCCACTAGAACCTCACGCGAAACGCCAGCAGCTTGCGGACCACGGGCGAGTCCTGGTCGGCCGGCACTTCCACCTTGCCGGAAACCCAGTCGTAGATGTCGTTGTCGCCGACCGCGAGCAGGCGCTCGTACTGGTCGAGCTCGACGGCGCCGAAGTCCCCGAGATGCGCGCGCGCGAACTGGCCAAGGAGGATGTCGTTCTCCTTGTTGCCGCGATAGGTGCTGCGGTAGAGCAAACGCTTCCGGCGCGTTTCCAGATCCGTGTCGGCGCTCATGTTTTCCCCAGGCCCGGAACAAAAAGGGGCGTAGCATATAGGCGGCGGCGATGGCGAAGTCACGCAGCCCCTGATCAAGCCAACCATGCGCCCGCAAGCCCTCACACCCCTCTTCGCCCAGGTCACGTCGCTGCCCGGAATCGGTCCGCGGCTGGGTACGCTCGTGGAGAAACTTGCAGGCCCGCTGGTCGTCGATCTCCTGTGGCACCTGCCCGCCGGCGTGATCGACCGGCGCAACGCGCCCGAAATCGCCCAGGCGCGCGGCGGCGAGGTGGCGACGCTCACCGTCGTCGTCGAGGAGCACATCGTCCCGCACAGCCCGCGCCAGCCCTACAAGGTCTGGTGCAGCGACGAAACCGGCCGCCTCTGCCTCACCTACTTCAACGGCCGTGAGGACTATCTCAAGAAGCTGCTGCCGCCCGGCGAGACGCGCGTCGTGAGCGGCAAGGTCGAGATCTACCAGGGCGAGGTGCAGATGACGCACCCCGACCATGTCGTGCCGCTCGATGAGCGCGACTCCATCCTGCGGGTCGAACCGGTCTATGGGCTGACCGCCGGCCTCACCCAGAAGCCGGTGCAGAAGGCCATCACCGCTGCCGTCGAGCGCGCGCCGGCTCTCACAGAATGGCAGGACACCGCCTTTCACAAGAAGCAGGGCTGGAGCGACTGGAAGGCGTCCGTCGCTCGCGCCCATTCACCGGAAGAACCAGGCGACCTCTCGCCCGCCCACCC
>LSKJ01000674.1 GCA_001557035.1 Rhodospirillaceae bacterium CCH5-H10
GGGGCGGAAGCCCGCCTCCTGCGCCGCGGCTGCCGACGCGAAGAAGCGGCAATTCTCGAACTTCGGCGGACGCGCGGGGCAGACCGGCCGGCAGTAGATGCCGGTCGAGGTCACGCCGACGAACACGCGGCCGTCGAAACGCGCGTCGTGACTCTGGAACGCGCGGTAGTAGGTGCTGCGGTCAGGCAATTCCATCCTGGGATAATCCCATGCGTATTCGCGTGACGCTCGCGGTTTTCGGACGCGATAGTCGCCCGCCATCGTTTGACCGCGGCCCTGGAAAATGATCAGTCGCCGCATGTCTGCAACGGTCGGTTGGTCGGCGCTCCTGAAGCCGCAATGGTTGCCGCTCCTGGTCGCGCTGGTGGGCGGCGTCCTCCTGCATTCGATGAACGTGTTGATGCTGGCGACGGTGCTGCCCAGCATCGTCGAGGATGTCGGCGGCACGGCCATGATGAGCTGGCCGACCACGGCCTTCCTCGCCTCGTCGATCGTTGCGGCGACCTGCACGGGTCATCTCACCGCGAGGCTGGGCGCGCGCACGGCTTTCTGCGCCGGCGCGGTCGTCTTCGGCATCGGGGCGCTCATATGCGCCGTCGCACCCTCGATGGGCGTGGTGGTGGCCGGTCGCTTCGTGCAGGGCTTCGGCGGCGGCGTGCTGTCGGCCATGGCCTATGTGCTGGTGGGCAAATCCTTTCCCGAGCCGATGTGGCCTCGCGTCGCCGCGCTGCTCTCCGGCGCGTGGAGCATGTCGGTCCTGGTAGGGCCGATGGTCGGCGGCGCCTTCGCGACTTGGGGAAACTGGCGCGGCTCCTTCTACGCCGTGACCGTCCTCGCAGCGCTGCTGGCCGTGGTCGCGGCACGCTCTCTGCCACGGGCCCGCGCGGATAAGGCCGGTTCGGTCCGTGTCGTGCCCTTCGGCAGGGTCGCGCTGATCTGCCTTGCGATCGCCGTGATGTCGGCGGCCAGCGTCGTTGCGCTGCCGCTCACCAAGCTCGGCCTCTTCCTCACGGCCGTCTTGTTGCTGATCGGGATGATCGTGCTCGATCGACGGTCGGCGGCGCGGCTCTTCCCGAGCGATGCCTTTTCGCCGCGCACGGTGACGGGCATGGCGATGACATTCGCGTTGCTGGTCTCCATCGCCTACAGCCCGCTCTCGATCTTCGTGCCGATATTTCTGCAGGGCCTGCATGGTTTCGACCCGCTGGCGGCGGGATACACGGTTGCGGGCGCGTCGATGGGCTGGACCGTGTCGTCGATCGTCGTCGCCGGCTGGTCGCCGCGGGCGGCGGGCCGGATGCTCGCGGTCGGTCCGCTGGCCATGGCCATCGGCCTCGGTGGGATCGCGCTGCTCATGGCCACGAAGCCGGTGCTGGTGCTGCCGGCTTTGATCGCGCTGGTCGGCCTCGGCATCGGCGCCTGCTGGGGCTTCGGCGTGCAGCGATTGATGGGCGGCGCCAGGCCGGGCGAGGGCGATCTCGCGGCATCCGCGGTCGCCACAGTTCAGCAGACGGGCTTCGCGCTGGGCGCCGCCGCGGCCGGCATCGTCGCCACCCAGGCAGGGCTGTCGCGCGGCCTCAGCACGCAGGGTCTTGCGAGCGCGGCCTTCTGGGTGCCGGCGAGTTTCGTGGCGGTTGCCGTAATCGCGGCCGTTGCAGGCGGACGTCTCGCGCTGCTGGCGCGCCGCAGTCTGCAGACAACATGACAACACAGGTCGGGCACTCGCGGTCAATTGCTTTGACCGCGGCGGGTGGCCGACGTTGAATGGCGATCGAGAGCGGGGGATGACATGACATTGGTGAAGATCGACGCGAACGTCGACCGCACGTTCGCGCGCATGAATGCCGCGACCGAGAACATGGAATTGTTCGAGAGCTTCACGGCGCCCCGGGCGACGGTCGCGGAGCGGCTGCAGGCCGGCAAGGCGCTGCGCACGCAGGTGCCGCGAACCTCCCACGCCACGTTCGAGAAGGCGGCGAACCGGCCCGATCCGGTTGCCATCCTGGAAGAGCAGAACGTGTCGCGTGTCCAGAAGCTGGTGCCGGTTCGCTTTGCGCGGATGCTGGCCTCACCCTTTGCCTTCCTGCGCGGTTCGGCGGCGGTGATGACGGCGGACCTATCAAATACGCCGGTGACGGGGATGGGTGTCGGCGCCTGCGGCGACATGCATGTCTCGAATTTCGGGGTCTTCGCCTCGGCCGAGCGGAATCTGATCTTCGCCATCAACGATTTCGACGAGGTCCATCCGGGTCCTTGGGAATGGGACCTGAAGCGCCTGGCCGCCAGCGCCGCCGTCGCCGTGCGCTTCATGGGCGGAGATCGCGTCGCGGCGGAAGAAGCGGCGCACGCCATCGTGCGCTCCTACCGCAAGCGGATGCGCCGTTACGCCGACATGGGCTATCTGCAGATCTGGTACGATCGCATCGACGAGCGTGCGGTGCTCGACACGCTGTCGCCGCGAGCCCGGCGCGGCGCCGAGCGGCTGATGGACAAGGCCCGGGCCAAGGGCCACGTCAGCGTGCTCGAGAAGCTGACCGAGCAGGTCGATGGGCAGCATCGCATCATCGAGGAAGTGCCGCTGATCGTGCGGGAAACCCACACGGTGGCGGGAACGCCGGCCAACGTCGCGCTCGATGAAATGCTCCGGGCCTACATCCAGTCTTTGACCATCGACCGGCGCCTGCTTCTGTCGCGCTATCGCATCGTCGATTCGGCCCGCAAGGTCGTCGGCGTGGGCAGCGTCGGCACCGGCTGCTGGGTCGTGCTGCTGCAGGGCGTCGATTCGGACGATCCGCTGTTCCTGCAGGTTAAACAGGCTCAAAAGTCCGTACTCGCGCCCTATGTCGACTACAAACTTAACGTCGAAAGCCAGGGGCGGCGGGTGGTGGTGGGCCAGCGGCTGGCGCAGGGCTCGCCGGACATCTTCCTCGGCTGGGGCAGGGTGGACGGCAAGGACTTCTACGTCCGCCAGCTCGCCGACATGAAGGGCAGCGTGAAGTTCAACGAGAGCGACCCGGCGAGCATCGACGGCTTCGTCGAGTACTGCACCCTGTGCGGCTGGGCCCTGGCGCTTGCGCACGCCAAGTCGGGCGATCCGGCGATGATCGCGGGCTACTGCGGCAACAGCGAAACGCTCGACGAAGCCATCGGCAAGTTCGCGATGGCCTATGCAAAGCAGACCGACGAGGACCACGATGCGCTCGACAAGGCGCGCCGTACCGGCCGTATCAGGGTCGCGGCACACGAGATGGTGAAGTAGGCGAGCGGTCGCTTCGACCCCGGCCGAAACGACGGCGCCATTTGCCGATCTAGAACCCTCCCGTCAGCAACCGAGGGAGAAACATATGGTCGATCTTCATTCCCTGAAAGACGGGCTCATCGTCACGGCATTTTGGGAAGCCAGGCCCGGCGAGGCCGATGCGGTCGCGGCCATCGTCCGCGAATACCTGCCGCAGGCCCAGCGCGAGCCCTGGGTGCATGCCTTCCAGATCCATCGCTCGATCGCGGAACCCGCCAAGTTCTTCTTTTACGAGGTGTTCCACGACGAGGCGGGTTTCGCCTCGCATCAGGAGACGCCGCACTTCAAGGCGCTGATCGTGGGCCAGGCGTTGCCCAAGCTCGCGAGGCGCGAGCGCACGCAACACCGCTTCGTTCAGGCCGAAATTTCTTGAGGAAAGGTCCCTCGCTCCGCTCGGGATGACAATGTTGGTGGGATCAGCGCAGTGCGCCGATGCAAGCAATGCTGTCATCCCGAGCGGAGCGAGGGACCTTTAGAGTCTTTCCGAGCAGAATCGTATCTCGCCCAACCTCAACCTGATTTCAGGCCGCGGCCGCTTCCTTCCACGGCGCGACTTCCAGCCAGGTGCTCTGGTAGGTCGCGCCTTCGCCCATGTCGGTGTAGCGGTCCGAGCAGAGCATGTTGATCGTGCCCGACACGGCTTCGCCCACGGGGCGCTGGCCCGGCACCAGCAGGACGCCCGGCTGGACCTCGTCGGCAACCTTGAGCATCAGGCCGATCTCGCCACGGTCGTTGAACAGGCGAACGCGGTCGCCGTCCTTCAAACCGCGCTTCGCGGCGTCCTCCGGATGCAGGATGCAGAAGGGCTTGCCCTCGCGCTCGCGCAGGAAACCGACACCCGAGAAAGCGGTGTGTGCCTGGAAGTAGCCCGGCGCCGTCAGCAGGCGGAGCGGCCACTTCGCGGCTTCCTGGGCCTCGATCGGATCGGCTTCCCAGTCGGGCATCGGCGGCAGGCCCTGTTTGGCCAACTGCTCGGAGTAGAATTCGAGCTTGCCCGACGGCGTCTTGAAGGGCTGGCCGTCCCAGTCGTGCTTGATGTTGAGCGGCACGCCGGCGAACAGCTCGTTGCGGTCGACCTTCGAGGCGGGCCCGGTCGAGCCCTTGAAGAACTCCTCGGCGGCTTCGCGTGGCGTCAGGCTGAAGATCCTGTCCGTCACGCCCATGCGCTGGGCCAGCGCCTGCGCAACATGGAAGTTGGAACGTGCTTCGCCGGCCGGCTCGACCGCCTTCTGGCCCCACTGCATCCAGTAGGCGCCATAGGCGCGGTAGAGATCGTCGGTCTCGAGATAGTTGGCGGCCGGCAGTACGATGTCGGCGTAGCGGGCCGTGTCGGTCATGAACGGGTCGTGCACGACCGTGAACAGGTCCTCGCGCATCAGGCCCTTCTGGACCTTGTGCACCTCGGGGCAGGTGACGACCGGATTGTTGGCGGCCACGAAGAGCGAGCGGATCGGCGGATCCTTCATGTTGAGGAGTTCTTCGCCGAGACGCAAATGGTTCACCATGCGCGCCGTTGCCGGGCCGGACGGCTTGCGCACGGCGGCATAATTGAGGTCGCACGAGGAGGCCGTGAGCAGCAGCGCGCCGCCACCCTTCACGCCGTAGTGGCCCGACACACCCGGCAGCAGCGCCACGGTGCGGAGAGCCTGGCCGCCATGGGTGAGGCGGGTCATGCCTTCGCCGAGACGGATCAGCGCGGCCTTCGCCTTGCCGTACATCGCCGCGAGCTTCTCGATGTCGGCGACGGGAAGCCCCGTGATCTCGGCGGTGCGTTCCGGCGTGAACTTCGGCAGCACGTCGGCTTCGACCTTGTCGAAGCCCAGCGTGTGCTTGGCGATGTAGTCGCGGTTGGCGAGGCCGTCGCGCACGAGGATGTGCATGACGCCGAGCGCCAGTGCCGCGTCGGTGCCGATCCTGATCGGCAGGTAAAGGTCGGCGGCCTTGGCGCTGCGCGTGCGGCGCGGATCGATCACGACGATCGGCATGCCGGTCTTCTTGCGCTGCGCTTCGGCAAGCGCCCAGAAATGCACGTTGGTGGCCGCGAGGTCGGCGCCCCACGAGATCACCATGTCCGAATGCACGACCGATTCGGGGTCCGCACCGCCGACCGGACCGACCGTCATCTCCCAGGCGGTCTCGCAGCAGGTGTCGCAGACCGTGCCGGCCTGCAGGCGCGACGTGCCCAGCGCGTGGAACAGGCCGTTCACCAGCCCGCGGTTCATCAGTCCCTGATGGGCTGAGTAGGCGTAACCCAGGATGGCCTCGGGTCCGCTCTCCTTGATGATCGTCTTCCACTGGCCGGCGATCTCGTCGAGCGCCTGATCCCAGGTGATCGGCTTGAACTGGCCCGAGCCCTTGGGGCCGGTGCGGCGCAGCGGCGTGGCGATGCGTTCTGGCGAGTTTACGAGGTCGCTGTCGCGGTTGACCTTGCCGCAGGCGAAACCCGCCGTGTACGGCTGATCGGGGTCACCCTGGATGCGCACGACTTTGCCGTTGTCGACATGTGCAATGAGCGAGCACATGTCGGGACAATCGTGAGCACAAACAACTCTAACGGATTTCACTACGCCGCCTCCCGATGGGTATCGCGGCCGTAGTGTAGCAGAGGCTTTCGAAGAAGCGGTTCCTACTTCTTCTCGGCGTCGGCCTTGGCTTCGGCCGGGGCATCTTTCTTGTCGCTGCCGATCATGCCGAAGCGATTACGGAAGCGCTGCACGCGGCCGCCGCGATCGATGCTCTGGCGCACGCCGGTCCACGCCGGATGCGTCTTGGGATCGATGTCGAGGCGCAGGCTGGCGCCTTCCTTGCCCCAGGTCGACTTCGTCTCGAAGGACGTGCCGTCGGTCATCACCACGGTGATGGTGTGGTAGTCGGGGTGGATCTTCTCTTGCATGATTCTCTCTCCAGCGCTTCAGGGCCGATTCCGACCGGCCGGCGCAACAGGGGCGGGGATATACAGTCCCGGCGCCGCGGCGACAAGCAGGTTGTACGGCCCCCCGGCGGCCTGTAGACCGGCCGGACCCATGACCGATTCAGCCTTCGAGACCCTCGCCGACAGCCTCCTCGCGACCCTCGAGGAGGCGCTGGGCGAGCATGTCGATGCCGAGCTCCAGGGCGGCATCCTGACGGTCGAAGGCGATGCCGGGACATGGATCGTCAATAAACATGCACCCACCCGGCAAATCTGGCTGAGTTCGCCGGTCAGCGGCGCCCGCCACTACGCGTTCGATGCCGTGGCGGGGCAGTGGCTGGACACGCGGGGCGGCGGCGACCTGCTGGCCGCGCTGGCCGACGAACTGGGCGTCGCGCTGAGTTGGCAGGCACCATGAAGCGGTTCGGCGGCCTGGCCCTGCTCGGGCCCTATCTGAGGCCCTATCGCGGCCGGACGATCCTGGCGCTGCTGTCGCTGCTGGTCGCGGCCGGGACGGTGCTGGCCTTCGGCGCCTGCCTGCGTGCCCTGATCGACCGCGGCTTCGCCCAGGGGCGCCCCGACATCCTGAACTACGCCCTGGCCTCCCTGCTGGCCGTCGCGGTCGTGCTGGCGATCGCCTCGGGTGCGCGCTTCTATCTCGTCTCCTGGCTGGGCGAGCGGGTGGTCGGCGACCTGCGCCGCGACCTCTTCGCCCATGTCGTGCGGCTGGGACCGGCCTGGTTCGAGGTCAAGCGCTCGGGCGACGTGATGAGCCGCATCTCGGCCGACGCCCAGCTCATCGAGCAGGTTATCGGCTCCTCGGCTTCGGTGGCGCTGCGCAACACGCTGATGTGCCTCGGCGGCGTCGTGATGCTGGTCGTCACCAATCCGAAGCTCGCGCTGTGGACAATCGCGGTGGTCCCGCTGACTGTCATTCCGATCGTGGTGTTCGGCCGTCAGGTCAAGGCGCTGTCGCGAGAGGCGCAGGCGCGCATGGGCGAGATGGTGTCCGAAGGCGCCGAAACGCTGGACGGCGTGCGCACGGTCCAGGCCTTCGCCCAGGAGGATCGCGCCGCGCTGCGGTTCGGCGAGGCGACCGAGCGGTCTTTCGTCGCCGCGACCCGCCGCGTGTCGCGCCGCGCCATCATGACCACGCTGGTCATCTTCATCGTCTTTTCCGCTGTCGGCTTCCTGCTGTGGATGGGCGGGCACGACGTGCTGACGGGGCGCATCAGCGCCGGCGATCTCTCGGCCTTCGTGTTCTATGCCGTGCTGGTCGCCAGTTCCGGCGGCGCCATCAGCGAGACGATCGGCGACCTGCAGCGCGCGTCGGGCGCGGCGGAACGGCTGGCCGAGTTGCGCGCCGAGCCGCCCTCGATCGCCGAGCCGGCAAACCCCAAGCCGCTGGCCCGCCCGGTGCAGGGTGCTGTGTCGTTCGAGACCGTGTCGTTCCGCTATCCGACTCGCACCGAACAGCTGGCGCTGGATCGTTTCGACCTCGACGTGAAGCCCGGCGAGACGGTGGCCATCGTCGGACCTTCGGGAGCCGGCAAGACGACGGCGTTCAACCTGCTGCTGCGCTTCTACGACCCCGAGCAGGGGACGATCCGCCTGGACGGCATCGACATCAGGCAGCTCGCGCTGCGCGACCTCCGGCGCGCCCTCGCGACCGTGCCGCAGGATCCGACCCTGTTCAGCACCTCCGTCGCCGAGAACATCCGGTATGGCCGGCCCGAAGCCAGCGATGCCCAGGTGCGCGCCGCGGCCGAGGCGGCCTCGGCGCTCGGCTTCATCGAGGCCCTGCCGCAGGGCTTCGCGACCGATCTGGGCGCGCGCGGCGTGCGCCTGTCGGGCGGACAGCGCCAGCGCATCGCCATTGCCCGCGCGCTGCTCTGCGATCCGGCCGTCCTGCTGCTCGACGAGGCGACCAGCGCCCTCGACGCGGAAAGCGAACTGGCGGTCCAGCAGGCGCTGGACCGGCTGATGCAGGACCGCACGACGCTGGTGATCGCCCATCGGCTGGCGACGGTGCAGAAGGCCGACCGCATCCTCGTGATCGACCAGGGGCGAGTCGTCGATGTCGGCAACCACGCCGACCTGGTGCGCCGCGGCGGCCTTTATGCCCGGCTGGCCGAACTGCAGTTCAACGTGCCGGCCGCCGCCAGCTGATGGCCGACCGGATGGGTCCGGCCTGGCAACCCCGTTGAACGGCATTGCCGAAAGTCTCCGGACCTTCGTGAGCTACACGCGCGCTTTCTTCCGTTCGGCATCGAGGCGGCGCAGTTCGCGGCGCAGGATCTTGCCGGTCGTCGTGAGCGGCAGCTCTTCGACGAACTCGACCTCGCGCGGATATTCATGCGCGGCGAGGCGGGG
>LSKJ01000675.1 GCA_001557035.1 Rhodospirillaceae bacterium CCH5-H10
GGTCCGCACCGCGCTCAAGGACGTGCTCGACGCCTTCGCCCATGGCGACGTAGCCAAGGCCCGCGACGTGTGGGAGCGCGACGAGGAAATCGACCAGGTCTACACCGGCCTGTTCCGCGAACTGCTGACCTACATGATGGAGGATCCGCGCACGATCACCGCGTGCACGCATCTCATGTTCATG
This sequence comes from Rhodospirillaceae bacterium CCH5-H10, assembly GCA_001557035.1. Taxonomy (GTDB): domain Bacteria; phylum Pseudomonadota; class Alphaproteobacteria; order Reyranellales; family Reyranellaceae; genus Reyranella. The sequence continues at coordinate 185 of LSKJ01000675.1, forward strand.
GCCAAGAACATCGAGCGCGCCGGCGATCACGTCACAAACATCGCCGAGCTGGTGAGCTTCCGCTCGACCGGCCACGGCTTCGACGAGGCTCGGCCGAAGGGTAGTGCCGCGATCTACGCCACGCCGGATGCTCCGGCGGGGACCGCGCCGTGACCATGGCTGCCACCAGCCCCTCGCGCCGCGATGCGCAGGCCGCGTCGATGAAGCCGCACGTGCTGATCGTCGAGGACGAGACGGCGCTGGTCGAGCTGCTGCGCTACAATCTCGAACAGTCGGGCTTCAGGGTCGCCGTCGCCTACGACGGCGAGGAGGCGCTGCGCTCCGTCCAGGAGGACGTGCCCGACCTCATCCTGCTCGACTGGATGCTGCCGCTGATGTCGGGCATCGAGGTCTGCCGCCAGCTGCGCCGCCAGACGTCGACCGCCAACGTGCCGATCATCATGCTGACGGCGCGCGGCGAGGAGGGCGATCGCGTGCGCGGCCTCGACGCCGGCGCCGACGATTATGTGCCCAAGCCGTTCTCGCCCACCGAGCTGGTAGCGCGAATCCGCGCGGTGCTGCGGCGCATCCGCCCCGCGCTGGCCGACGAGGCCTTGTCCTACGCCGACATCGTGATGGACCTGGTGGCGCACCGCGTGACGCGGGGCGGCAAGCCGCTGCATCTGGGGCCGACCGAGTTCCGCCTGCTGCGCCATTTCATGGAGCATCCGGGCCGCGTCTTCTCGCGCGAACAGCTGCTCGACTCGGTGTGGGGCAAGGACGTCTATGTCGAGGCCCGCACCGTCGACGTCCACATCCGCCGCCTGCGCATCGCGCTGAACAGCGAGAACCACGCCGACGTGATCCGTACCGTCCGGGCCGCGGGCTACGCGCTGGACTCCACGCCGGGCTGACGCGCCCGGTTTTCCACACGGTCCTTAACGGTTCTGTAGCGTCCGGCGCCTAGACAGGCTGTGCCTGTTCCGCGCCGGCGACCCCACGCCCCGCATCGGAACGGGCCGGTTCCCCGGCTCGGCCCCGATACCCGCAGCCGATCTACTGACCCCTCCTTCCGTCAGGAAGGAGGGGTTTCTTTTGCGAAGTAGCGGCGGACGATCACCGCCAGCACCAGCGCCGGCAGGCCGAGCAGGGCGGTGTAGACGAAGAAGATCGCGTAGCCGCCGAACTTGTGGGTGGCGGAAAATTCTTCCTGGAGCTTGTCGACGACCCATCCCGAGGAGCCGCCGAGCAGCTTGCCGGGCAGGGTCATGATCGAGGTGAACAACGCGTACTGCGTCGCCGTATAGGCGGTGTTGGTGAGGCCCGACAGGAAGGCGATGAAGATCGAGCCCGACATGCCGCCCACCAGGTTGTCGACGCTGATGGCGATGGTGAGGATCATGAGGTCGGGCTGGCCGACCCAAGCGAGCCACGAGAAGGTGAGATTGCTCGCGGCGATCAGGAACACCGCCGGCGCCAGCAGGCGCGCCGCGCCGACGCGAAACACCAGGGCGCCACCCAGCAGCGCGCCCAGGATCGTCATGACGAACCCGTAGATCTTGGAGACGTCGGCGATCTGGTCCTTGCTGAAACCCATGTCGATGTAGAACGGGTTCGCCATCACGCCCATGGCGATGTCCGACAGCCTGAACAGGCCGATGAACAACAGCAGCAGCAGGGCCATCCAGCCGTATCGCGCGAAGAAGTCGACGAACGGGCAGACGATGGCGCCATAGACGAAGATCAGCGCCTTGCGCGACCAGTCCGGCATCGATCCGAGACCGGCGGCGAAGGTGGCGACCTTGCCTTCGAGTTCGGTCGTGCCGGTCGATGCGCGCCGTTCGGGTTCCGAGATCAGGAGGGTCGTCGCAATGCCGACGAGCCCGAGCGCTGCCATGGTCTGGTAGGCGGCGGTCCACGAGACGAACTGCGCCACATAGAGCGCGCCGGCGCCGGCGGCGAGAACGGCGATGCGATAACCCAACTGGTAGGTCGCGGCCGTCGCGCCCTGCAGGCTGGCATCCGTCGACTCGATGCGGAGGGCGTCGAGTGCGATATCCTGCGTCGCGGACGAAAAGGCGACGACCAGCGCGAACACGACCATCCACCACAGGTCGGTGCGCGGGTCGCAGAAGGCCATGGCGAGCAGGCCGCCCGCGATGCCGGTCTGGGCGAGCAGCATCCACGCGCGCCGGCGGCCGAGCCATCTCGTGAGCAGCGGCAGCGGCACGCGATCGACGACCGGCGACCACACGAACTTGAAGGAGTAGGTGATGCCGATCCAGCTGATGAAGCCGATCGCGGTCCGGCTGATGCCGTACTCGCGCAGCCACGCCGAGAGCGTCGAGAAGACCAGCAGGAACGGCAGCCCGGCCGAGAAGCCGAGGAACAGGAACTGGACGACGCGCGGATGGCGGTAGGTCGCCAGCGACTCGCGCCAGCCGCGCGCCTGCGCGTCTGAGTTCATGCCTCCCTCCGACCGTTGGCCATCACAGCTGACAACGGGAGAGGAAGAGAAGGATCCCTCGCTTCGCTCGGGATGACACTTTGGGTCGAACTTGCACGATGCGCCGATGCCGAAAACAGTGTCATCCCGAACGAAGTGAGGGATCCTTGAGTCATGTGCATCGCCCTATGTAGATTCGGGGAGGTGCCCGCAGGACGGTTTGGTTCAAATCAGGCCCTTGAGCGCCTGCTCGGGACGCGCGCCGACATGGGAGATGACCTCGGCGGCGGCGATGCCGCCCAGGCGCGCGCATTCCGCCAGCGGCTTGCCGTGGGTGAAGCCGAACAGGAAGCCCGCGGCGTAGAGGTCCCCGGCGCCGGTCGTGTCGACGACCTTCGCGACGGGCGCGGCCGGCACCTCGTAGGTCTCGCTGCCCTTGATCACCACCGAACCCTTCTCGCTGCGCGTGAGGGCGGCGATCTTGGCCTCCTTGCGCGCCTCCGCGAGCGCCTCCTCGAAGGTCTCGACCTCGTAGAGCGCTTTGATCTCGGCTTCGTTGCCGAACAGGATGTCGACCTTGTTGCGGACCAGGTCGCGGAACTCCTCGCGATAGCGATGGACGCAGAAGGAATCCGACAGCGTGATCGAGACCTTGCGGCCGGCGGCGCGCGCCGCGTCAAAGGCCTTGAGCACCGCCTCCTTGGCCGCCGGTGCATCCCACAGATAGCCCTCGACATAGGTGACCTGGGCCGAGGCGACGAGCTTGGCGTCGATGTCGGCCGGTCCGAGGCCGGTGCAGGCGCCGAGATAGGTGTTCATGGTGCGCTGCGCGTCGGGCGTCACCAGGATCAGGCAGCGCGCCGTCGCGGGGCCGTCGGTCGCCGCCGGGGTCGCGAAGGATACGCCGGTCGCCTTGAGGTCGTGGCCGAACACCTTGCCGAGCTGGTCGTTGCGCACCTTGCCGATATAGGCGCCCTTGCCGCCGAACGAGGCGATGCCCGCCATCGTGTTGCCGCAGGAGCCGCCGGACATCTCGATGCCGGGGCCCATGCCGTCATAGAGCTGCTCGGCGCGCGCCTCGTCGATCAGCATCATGCTGCCTTTTACCAGCCCGTGCTGGCCGAGGAAGGCTTCGTCGGAACGAGCGATGACGTCGACGATGGCGTTGCCGATTCCCAGCACGTCGAAGGGGGCGGATGTCATGAAGTCTCCCAAAGCGTCAAAGTGATACCAGGTGCATGCCCGGCTTGGTCTCTTCCAGCAAGGTGACGATGCCGGCCACCCTGAACGGTATGTCGGCCCGCAGGCTCGCGCGGTCGATGTCGAGCGATCGCAGGCCCATTTCGCACACGATGAGCCGCGCGCCAAGCTCGACACAGGCCTGCAGCAGCGTCTCGAAGTCGCCGACTCCGCGCGCGCGGTTGGCGGCGTCGCGATCCCAGTCCTGGAGTGCCGGCGGCGAGCCCTGCAGGGCGCGGATGCCGCCCATGGTGAAGAACAGCACGGCCGGCTTGTTCACGGCCAGCGCGGCCGCCGCGAGGGCGAGGCCGTAGTGGACGCTCTCGTAATCGTCGGAGCGCAGGATGACCGAGGTGCCCCCCTCGTTCCGAGCATCGCTCATGCGGCGGAGCCACAGGTCGGGCAATCGGCCCGCTTGCCGACCGTCAGCGTCTCGAAGGAGGCATTGAGCGCGTCGTACATCAGCAGCGATCCCGACAGCGAGCGGCCGACGCCCAGGATCTCCTTCACCACCTCGGTGGCCTGCAGGGTTCCCAGGGTCCCGGCCAGCGCGCCCAGCACACCGGCCTGCGCGCAGCTCGGCACGGCGTCTTCCGAGGGCGCCGCGGGAAAGAGGCAGCGCAGGCAGGGATGGCCGGCACCCTGCCATGCCTTGTAGGTCGAGATCTGTCCGTCGAAGCGCAGGATGGCGGCCGACACCAGCGTCTTCCTCAGCGTGAAGCAGACGTCGTTCAGCAGGTAGCGCGTGGCGAAGTTGTCGCTCCCGTCGGCCACCAGGTCGTAGTCCGCGATGATGCGTCCGGCATTGTCGGCGGTGAGACGCTCGTCGTGCGCCTGTACGCGCACCTCGGGGTTTATGTCCTGCAGCGCCCGTTTCGCGCTCTCGACCTTGGAGATGCCCACGTCGGACGTGCGGTGGATCACCTGGCGCTGCAGGTTCGAGAGATCGACCGTGTCGTGGTCGATCACACCCAGCGTGCCGATACCGGCCGCGGCCAGATACTGCAGGAGGGGTGCGCCGAGGCCGCCGGCGCCGACCACCAGGACTTTCGCCGCGACGAGCTTCGACTGGCCGATGCCGCCGATCTCCGCGAGCACGATATGTCGCGCGTAGCGGCGGATCTGCGTTTCCGACAGGGCAGGTAGCGACGTCATGGTCCGCTTATAGCATGGGACCCGGTGCCCAATGCCTGTATCAGCGAGCCCGATGACCTCCACCCCGAACCCGATCCGCCCGTCGCTCACGCCGGCGCTTCTCGTCCTGCTCGCGCTGCTGTCGTCGTTCACGCCGCTGTCGATCGACATGTACCTGCCGGCGCTGCCGGTGATCGCCGTCGACCTGCGCGGCACCGCGGGCGACATCCAGCTCACTTTGTCGGCCTTCATGATCGCCTTCGGGCTGGGCCAGATCTTCTACGGGCCGGCGGGCGACCGGTTCGGCCGGCGTCCGGTTATCCTGCTCGGACTGGCGGTCTATGTCGTGGCCAGCGTCGGCTGCGCCTTCTCCGCCGAGGCCGCGCACCTGATCGGCCTGCGCCTGCTGCAGGGGCTGGCGGCCTGCGGTGGCGTCGTGCTGGCGCGCACGATGGTGCGCGATCTCGCCGAGAAGGACCAGGCGGCGCGGGCCATGTCGCTGATGATGGCCTGCACCTCGATCGCGCCGATGCTGGCGCCGCTGATCGGCGGCCAGATCCTGTGGTTCCTGGGCTGGCGGGCGATCTTCTGGGTACTGGCCGGCATCGGACTGCTGGCGCTGGTCCTGGCCTATATCCGCCTGCCCGAGACGCTGCGGCCGGAATATCGCCAGCCGCTCGTCCTGTCGGCGATCCTGAAGCGCTTCGGCGAGCTGTTCCGGCATCGCGCCTTCATGGGCTACGCCTTCACCAGCTCGTTCATGTTCGCCGCGCTGCTGTCGTTCCTCTCGGGCTCGCCCTTCGTCTTCATCGAGCGCTACGGTATCGCGCCGCGCGCCTACGGCTTCGTCTTCGGCGGGATGGTGGTCTTCATGACCGTGGGCAGCCTCCTGAACGCGAAGTTCGCGCCGGTGTTCGGCGCCGGCAAGATCCTGCGCTACGCCGTGTGGGTCCCGGCGATCACCGGGCCGACGGCGATGGTGCTGGGCTGGATCGAGGCGCGCTACGGCACGATCGGCATCTGGCCGTTCTTCCTCTGCTTCGCGCCGCAGATCGCGACCATCAGCCTGATCGGCCCCAACTCGATGGCGATGGCGCTGCAACGCTATCCGCACATGGCGGGCACGGCCTCGTCATTGATGGGCGTCATGCAGTTCGGCCTGGGCGCGGCGTTCGGCGCCGTCGTCGGCCAGACGTTCGACGGCACCATCGCGCCGATGACGACGGCGATGGGCATCGCCGGCATCCTCTGCCTCGTCTCACACCGCGCGCTGGTAAGACGCGGTTAACGCCGCAGGTCGATCGTCAGAAGGTCGCCGCGATCGTTGCCGACGGCCAGTCTGAAGCCGTCGGGCGACCAGGCGAGGCAGGTGATCGCGGCACCGTCGGCCATCTTCAGGACCACCGAGCGCCTGGTGCGGATGTCGCCGAGTTGCAGCTCGCCCGAATCGTAGCCGCCGGCCACGAATCCTTCGAACTGGTGGGCGGCGACGACCGTCATGAGGCCGGCACCCTCTTCGCCGAACTGCAGAGGCGGCTTGCCCTCGGGGCCCTTGCCGGAGAATGGCCAGGCGGTGAAGACGGGCTGCGAGGAGGTGTAGAGGAAGCGCGCGTCGGCGGTCCACGACAGCGACTTCACCTTGGCGGGATAGCCCTGCATGCGCATGTCGGTGGCCTGCGCCACGCGCCAGACGTGGATGTCGTTTTCCTGCGTGCCGGTGGCGATGAACTTGCCATCGGTGCTCCAGCGCAGCGCCACGTGGCTGCCCTGCCAGGCGAAGCGGCGCGGTGGCAGGGCGACGTCCTTGCTCAGGCTCCACACGGTGATGCCGCCGTAATGCGCGCAGGCGACGCGGCTGCCGTCCTTGCTGAAGTCGAGGCCGGCCACCGTGCTCGGATGCGGGCCGAACTCGCGGACCTCGCCGTCGCGGAACAGGAACATGCTCTTGCCGGCCGCCGCGGCGACCGCGCCCGACTTGTGGGCGACGAGATGCTCGATCCACTTGCCCTTCTGCGCCAGCAACTCCGTCGCCGTGCCGTCGGCCGCAATGCGCAGCACGCGGCCATCGTCGCCGCCGCTCACGAAACCGTCGCCCGCCGGATCGCCGACCAGCGACAGCACGACGCCCTTGTGCAGCGGCGCGGCCGCCTCGGGCACGGCTGCCTTGATGTCGGCAGGCAGGAGGCGGACCTGGCCGTCGCCCAGCGCGAAGGCGACGGTGGTGGCGTCGCGGCTGAAGGCACAGGCGGCGACGGGGGCGTCGGTGGCGACGGAGCGGGACGGTGGCAGCGTCTGCTGCCAGGCCGGATTGGCGAGATCGATCTTCACGGTCTTACTTCAGGCACTCGTCGAAGCCGCGCTGCAGGTTGTCGGCGTCGAGGTTGCGGCCGATGAAGACCAGCTTGCTCGACCGCGTCTCGCCGTCCTTCCACGGCGTACCCCAGTCGCTGTCCATCATCATGTGGACGCCCTGGTAGACGTAGCGCCGCGGCGCGCCGTCGATGGCGAGAATGCCCTTGCTGCGGAAGATGTCGCCGCCCTTGATCTCCAGCAGCGCACCCATCCACTTCTGGAACTTGTCGGGATCGACCGGCTTGTCGGCGGTGATCGACAGGCTGCGCACCTCGTCCTCGTGCTTGTGGTCATGGCCGGTGTGCAGGAAGTCCGGCTCGAATTCGAGGATGCGGCCGAGATCGAACGCGCCCTTGTCGAGGATGGCCTCGAGTTCGATCCGGCTCTTCTCGGTGCGATGGATGCGGGCGTAGCGGTTGATGCCGCGGATCCTGTCCTCGACCTTCTTGAGCTCGTCGGCGCTCACCAGGTCGGTCTTGTTGAGCAGGATGACGTCGGCGAAGGCCACCTGCTGCTCGGCCTCGGAACCCTGCTCGAGCTGGCCGAAGAAGTGCTTGGCGTCGATCACCGTCACGATGGCGTCGAGCCGGGTGCGCGCCTTCACGTCGTCGTCGGTGAAGAAGGTCTGCGCGACGGGGCCGGGATCGGCCAGCCCGGTCGTCTCGACCAGGATGCCGTCGAACTTGTCCTTGCGCTTCATCAGGCCTTCGATGATGCGGATCAGGTCGCCGCGCACGGTGCAGCAGATGCAGCCGTTGTTCATCTCGAACACTTCCTCGTCGGCATTCACCACGAGGTCGTTGTCGATACCCAGCTCGCCGAATTCGTTCACGATGACGGCGTATTTCTTGCCGTGCTGCTCGCTCAGGATGCGGTTGAGCAGGGTGGTCTTGCCGGCGCCGAGATAGCCGGTCAGCACGGTGACGGGAACTTGGGGCAGGGCCATGTTTTTCCTCGAAATTCGGCCCATGAGATAGGGTGGCGAGGGCCCGGAGTCCAGCCGGGCCCGTCAGCGCGTCAATCCAGCCGATAGATTAGCTGGCGGGCATTCCAGGCGATGGTTTCACCCGCCGGCCTCAATCCGAGTTTGCGCGCCACAGCCAGCGAGGCGGCGTTGTCGGGATGAATCAAGGCCGCGAGCGGCCCGATGCCGACCTCACGGCGCAAATAGCGGATCATCGCGCCAGTGGCTTCGCTTGCGATCCCCTGGCCCCATGCCGATGGCACAAGCCGCCAACTGAGTTCGTTCACGCCGGGAAGGTGCGAAGCTCGCACGCCGCACTGGCCGAGCAATCCGGGACGGTCCAACCATTCGATCGCCCAACGCCATTCGCCTGGCTTCGCACCAACGTTGATACTGGCCCGGATTTCGGCCCGATGCGCGACCGGATCGAACCGGCCGGTGAAATAGCGCCGCACGGCGGGATCCGTGTCCATCGCCATGATTGCTTCGAGATCTTCGAGTGTACGCGGGCGCAACCGAAGCCGTGCCGTCTCCACCATCTTCGCGGCAGGAGTCAGGGCCGCTCGCCCCGGATCAGCTTGGGCAGGTCGCCGACGAGGCCCATCGCGTGGCGAACGAAGAACTTGCGCAGCGCCGGCACGCGGTTGACTGCAGCGAGACCCGCGTCGCGCACGAGGCGAAGCGGCTTGATGTCGTTGGAGAACAGGCGATTTAGCAGGTCCGTGGCGGCGACCATGGTGAGATTGTCCGCCCGGCGCCACTGCGCGTAGCGCTCCAGGGTGTCGGCGCCGCCGACATCGAGGCCCAGCCTCTTCGCATCGGCCATCACCTCGACGAGGGCTGCGATGTCGCGAACGCCGAGATTGTAACCCTGGCCCGCGATCGGGTGGATGCCGTGGGCGGCATCGCCCACCAGCACCAGCCGCGTGTCGATGTAGCGTTCGGCATGGACGAGCCGCAGCGGATAGGACCAGCGCGGGCCCGCCGGGGCGACGGCGCCGAGATGGTCGCCGAAACGCCGGGCGAACTCCGCCTGGAAATTCGGCGCGTCGAGTTCGAGCAGGCGGCGAGCGATCGCAGTCCCCTCCGTCCAGACGATCGACGAGCGATGCTCGCCGCCGGGACCGTCGGTCATGGGCAGGATCGCGAAGGGTCCGCCGGGCAGGAATTTCTCCTGGGCGACACCGCGATGCGGTTCGGCGTGATGGGCGACGAGGACGATCGCGATCTGGTCGTAGGACCAGCTTCGCGCCCCGATGCCGGCATCCTCGCGCGTCGAGCCGAACCGGCCCTCGGCCGAGGCGACCAGCCGGGTGGCGATGCGCCGCCCGCTTTTCAGGACCAGGCCGGCGCGATCGGGACCGCGCTCGCTCTCGACGACTTCGTCGGGCGACACGAGTTCCACCTTGGGACAGTCGGCGAGCCGGCGCAGCAGGGCGGACCGCAGGAAGCGGTTCTCGACGATCCAGCCCATCGGGGCGGCGCTCTCCGGGTCGTCGGAGGCTTCGCGATGGTCGAAATGCAGGAAGAGGGGGCTTGCGCGGCCGTCGTGGCCGGCGTCCGAAATCCGGATGTCCCGGATCGGTTCGGCATTGGGCGCCAGCTCGTCCCAGAGACCGAGAGCCGCGAACAGGCGCTGGCTCGTGTAGGCGATGGCGGTGGTTCGACCGTCGAATCCCTGTTCCGTCATCGAGGAGAGCGGCACGCGGTCGACGAGGGCGGTCGACAGCCCCGTTTCGCCGGCAGCGAGAGCGAGAAGGCTGCCGTTGAGGCCGGCACCGACGACGGCAAGGTCGAAAGGACGACGACTATCCATCAGCCATAGATGGCAGCCGCCCCGGGAGGCGGCAACCCTCTATGGCTGCATGGATCGGTTGTCCGGGATCAGAAGGCCTTGGCGATGCCCAGGATCACGCGGCTGGCGCAGTTCTGGGTGCCGAGGCAGTCCTGAACGCTGAGGTTTGTGCCGGTATAGACCGCGGAGAGATCGAAGCCGTAGACCGAGACGACGAGGCCGAGCTGCCAGTCCCAGTAGTTGTCGTTGGGAATGCCGTAGTTGATGTTCCGCTCGACATACTGGTTGCCGATCGTGCCGAAGGCCTTGAAGGCCACGTTGTCGTTGACGTGGATGAACGGCATCGGAACGGTGATCGAGGCCCACTTGTACCAGGCGTTGCCCGAGTTCGCGAAGAAGTTGGGGCTGTAGCGGACGGCGGCGCTGACCTGGGCGACGCCGAAATCATAGCCGGCGACGAGGCCGAACTCGTTGAAGTCGTAGAACAGGCTCGAGGGCGCGCTGAGGTAGTTGTAGCGGATATAGCCCAAATCGAAGGTGAGCTTGTCGTCCATCAGCTTGAGCTTGAGGCCGGTCAGCACGTCGATCTCGGCGGTGGTGCCGGTTCCGGGGAAGTTCACGTTGGAGCCCCAGGCGCCGAGATAGGCGCTGAGGGGGATCTTTTCGCTGACGGTGGGGGTCTCGTAGCCGAAGGCGGCCTGGACGGCGACCTGGCGCTGCGTCTGGGAGATACCGCGATAGGAGTAGTCGTTCAGGACGGCGAAGCCGGCGGTGAACGTGCCGCCCCACGGGGCCTTCCAGCTCTCCTTTTCCGGGGGAGCCGAGGTCGCCGGATCGGGCGTGCCCTGGGCTACCTGCGTGGGCGGCGTGACTTCCACGGTCTGTGGGTCTGGCGTGCCCTGTGCCTGAGCAGCGCCGACTGCACACATTGTGATCAGCGCAGACGCCAGAACTGCGGATTTTTTGAACAACATGACCACCCCAAAATACTTTTGACTTGTTTCCGCCCCAATCCCAGCAAACCGCGTGCCAATCGCGCGTCGCCGTCCCCTCGGTGCGTTTGGCACGGCCCTTGCTCGCGCTGATTTGAAACTTTGGGGGCGGGCGTGCCGCCCGGTGGAGGACAGGCGCAAATGAAAATGATCGTGGCAATCTTCAAGCCCTTCAAGCTGGACGAAGTCAGGGACGCCCTGACGTCGCTCGGTATCCAGGGACTGACCGTCAGTGAAGTGAAGGGGTTCGGCCGGCAAAAGGGCCAGACCGAGATCTATCGCGGCGCCGAGTACGCCGTGAGTTTCCTGCCGAAGGTAAAGATCGAGGTCGTCATCGACGACAGCATGGTCGAGCGGGCGGTGGAAACGATCCGCAAGGCGGCGGGCACCGGCAAGATCGGAGACGGCAAGGTCTTCGTCGTGCCGGTCGAGCAGGCGATCCGCATCCGCACCGGCGAGTCCGGCACCGAAGCGCTCTGAACCAACGCAACGCAATCAACTCAAGAACCAGGGGATACAGATGAAGTTCAAGACCAATTCGGTGCTTGCGGTTGCAGGGGCGGCTGCGACCGTGCTCCTGCCGGCGCTTGCGCTGGCCCAGGCAGCTGCGCCCGCCGCCGCTCCGGCGGCAGCGGCTGCGGCGCCCAAGTTCGATACCGGCGACACGGCGTGGATGCTGATCTCGACCGCGCTCGTTCTCATGATGACGATTCCGGGCCTAGCGCTGTTCTACGGCGGCATGGTGCGCAAGAAGAACGTGCTGTCGACCGTGATGCAGAGCTTCGCCATCACCTGCATGATCTCGGTGCTCTGGTTGATCGTCGGCTACAGCCTGGCATTCACGCCCGGCAGCACGATCGTCGGCGGCCTGAGCCGCATCTTCATGGCGGGCCTCGCGCTGGACAGCGTGCATGACCTCGCCAAGACGATCCCCGAGACCGTCTTCATGTGCTTCCAGCTCACCTTCGCCATCATCACGCCGGCCCTGATCGCCGGTGCCTTCGCCGAGCGCATGAAGTTCTCGGCGATGATGTGGTTCATGGCCCTGTGGTCGCTGATCGTCTACGCTCCGGTCGCCCACTGGGTGTGGGGCGGCGGCTTCCTCGGCGACTGGGGCGTCCTCGACTTCGCGGGCGGCACCGTGGTTCACATCAACGCCGGCGTCGCGGGCCTCGTCTGCGCCCTGGTGATCGGCAAGCGCAAGGGCTTCGGCACCGAGAACATGGCGCCGTTCAACCTGGTCTACTCGGTGATCGGCGCCGCCCTCCTGTGGGTGGGCTGGTTCGGCTTCAACGCCGGCTCCGCGGTCGGCGCCAGCCCCAACGCCGGCATGGCGATGGCGGTGACGCAGTTCGCCTCGGCCGCGGCGGCCATGGCCTGGATGTTCGCGGAGTGGGTGACGCGCGGCAAGCCGTCGGTCCTCGGCATCATCTCGGGTGCGGTCGCCGGCCTCGTCGCGATCACCCCGGCCTCGGGCTTCGTGACCCCGATGGGCTCGCTGGCCATCGGCATCGTCGCCGGCCTGGTCTGCTTCTGGGGCGCCACCGGCCTCAAGAAGGCGATGGGCTATGACGACTCGCTCGACGCGTTCGGCGTGCACGGCATCGGCGGCTTCGTCGGCGCCATCCTGACCGGCGTGTTCGCCGTCGAAGTGATCGGCGGCGAAGGCAAGAAGGGCCTGATCGACGGCAATGCCGGCCAGGTCCTGACCCAGCTCTGGGGCACGCTGGTCGTCGTCGCCTGGTGCGCGGTCGCCACCTTCATCATCCTCAAGATCGTCGATGCCCTGATCGGGCTGCGCGTGACGACCGAGGAAGAGGTCGAAGGCCTCGACATCAACCTGCACGGCGAGACGATCCACTAGGACCGTCTCTCCTCGAGATCGGGAACCCCTCTCCTCCTGGTTCCCTCTCATCCGCCGCTCCGTGTCGCGGCGGACCCTCGGGCCCGGCGAGTCTCTCGCCGGGCCTTTTTCTGTCCGCAGTTTGACGCCGCGAACGGCAGACGCCAGTCTGTCGGCGAAAGCCGAAAAGGCAGAGGGGAAATCAGATGAAGCTCGTGTCCGCCATCATCAAGCCGTTCAAGCTCGACGAGGTGCGCGATGCGCTGACCAGCGTCGGCGTCTCCGGCCTGACGGTGAGCGAGGTCAAGGGTTTCGGCCGGCAGAAGGGGCAGACCGAGATCTATCGCGGCGCCGAATATCTCGTGAGCTTCCTGCCCAAGGTGAAGATCGAGATCGTGGTCGACGACAACCAGGTCGAGCGCGCCGTCGAGGCGATCCAGAAGGCGGCCCACACCGGCAAGATCGGCGACGGCAAGATCTTCGTCACGCCGGTCGAGCAGGCCGTGCGCATCCGCACCGGCGAATCCGGCTCCAACGCCCTCTGAGGCGACCCCGGCCCTTCGAAGAACGACAAGAGCAAGACTGAACGGCAAGCAAGCAAGACAAGACACGGGGGATGAAATGAACAGGACGACCCTGCGCTTCGGCGCGTTTTTGGCGTGCCCGATGACGTTCGCCCCGTCCGCATGGGCTGCCGACAAGCCGCAGATCGATACCGGCGACACGGCGTGGCTGCTGATGGCCACCGTGCTGGTCCTGATGATGAACATTCCGGGCCTGGCGCTTTTCTATGCCGGCATGGTCCGCAAGAAGAACGTGCTGGCGACGGCGGTCCAGGCCTTCGCCGTCGCCGCGCTGGTGACCGTCCTGTGGTTCGCCGTCGGCTATTCGCTGGCCTTCACCGACGGCGGTGCGCTGAACGGCGCGATCGGCTCGCTGTCCCGTGCCTTCGGCAGCGGCCTGCTCGGAAGCACTCATGAACTCGCCAAGACGGTACCGGAGAACGTCTTCCTGATGTACCAGGCGACCTTCGCCGTCATCACGCCGGCGATCATCGCGGGCGCCTTCGCCGAGCGCATGAAATTCTCGGCGATGATGTGGTTCATGGCGCTGTGGGTGCTGTTCGTCTACGTCCCGGTGGCCCACTGGGTATGGGGCGGCGGCTTCCTGGGGGCGGCCGGCGTGCTCGATTTCGCCGGCGGCCTCGTCGTCCATCTCAATGCGGGTATCGCGGCGCTGGTCTGCTGCGTGGTGATCGGCAAGCGGCACGGCTACGGCCATGAATACATGGCGCCGCACAATCTGGTGCTCACGCTGATCGGCACGTCGCTGCTGTGGGTGGGCTGGTTCGGCTTCAATGCCGGCTCGGCGCTGGCCTCGGGCGAATTGGCGGGCAGCGCGATGCTGAACACCCACATCGCCGCCTCCGTCGCGGCTTTGGTCTGGATGGTCATAGAATGGGCAGCCCGCGGCAAGCCGTCGGTCCTGGGCATCCTCACCGGCGCGGTCGCCGGCCTCGGCATGATCACGCCGGCCGCGGGCTATGTGGAGCCGTGGGCCGCGATGGTCATCGGCGTCATCGCGGGCGCGGTCTGCTACTGGGCTTCGATCGTGCTCAAGAACAAGCTCGGCTACGACGATTCGCTGGATGCGTTCGGCGTCCACGGCGTCGGCGGCATCCTGGGATCGATCCTGGTCGGCGTCTTCGCGACCCGCGCGATCAACGACGTGGCCAAGGGCCAGCCGGTCGGCCTGGTCGACGGCCATGCCGGCCAGATCCTGACCCAGCTCTACGGCGTCGTCGTGATCGGCGTCTTCTGCGCCGTGGCGACCTGGATCATTCTCAAGATCCTCGATGTCGCGATCGGGCTCAGGGTCACCCCGGACGAGGAGGTCGAGGGGCTCGACACGGCGCTCCACGGCGAACGCGTCCAGTGAGGCGGCGGGCGGCCGACTAGCGCTAGTGGCTTGGCGGGGAAGGGGTCGCAACCCCTTCGATCGTATGAAGAAACAAGCCTATTCCATTGTTGTGATTGGCAAATTTGTTCCATAGAATATGGCGATAGGCTGGCCGGATCGGGTCGGCGCCGTTGCTTTATTGGGGCCGGTTCTGGCCCATTGGATACGAGAATGCTCAATCCGCGCCTGACCGAGACGCTGACCGACTTTCCATTCGCTCGGCTGAACTCGCTCATCGCCCCGATTACGCCGCCGGCGCACCTGTCGATGATCAACATGTCGGTCGGCGAACCGCAGGGCGCGATGCCGGCCTTCGCCCGCCAGATCGTGATCGACGAGGTCGACGGCTGGAACCGCTATCCGCCGAACCAGGGCCTGCCCGACCTCAATCTCGCGATCTGCGAATGGCTGACGCGGCGCTACAAGCTGCCTCAAGGCCTGCTCGACCCGAACATCCACGTCCACCCGACGGCGGGCAGCAAGGAAGGCGTCTACGTCATCTCGACGGTGGCGACGCCGCAGGAGAAGGGCGGGGCCAAGCCGGTCGTCGCGCTGCCCAATCCGTTCTACCAGGCCTATCTCGGCGGCGCGGTCCTGTCGGGGGGCGAGCCGCTGCTGGTCAATGCCGAGGCCTCCAACGGCTTCCTGCCGGACTATGAGAGTGTCGACGAGGCGACCTGGCGGCGGATGTCGGTCGTCTATCTCTGCTCGCCGGCCAATCCGCAGGGCGCCATCGCCAGCAAGGACTATCTCAAGAACCTGCTGCGTCTCTGCCGCAAGTACGACACGGTGCTGGCGGTCGACGAGTGCTACGCCGAG
>LSKJ01000676.1 GCA_001557035.1 Rhodospirillaceae bacterium CCH5-H10
CATCGCGTTGCCTTCCCCCTCCCGGCCTCCCCCGTAAAACGGGGGAGGTGAAAGAACTGGGACGGCTCAGACCCGCTCGAGCGCCAGCGCGATGCCCTGGCCGACGCCGATGCACATGGTGGCGAGTGCGCGCTTGCCGCCGGTGGCCTCGAGCTGGTTGAGCGCGGTGATCATCAGGCGGCCGCCCGAGGCGCCCAGCGGATGGCCGAGTGCGATCGCGCCGCCGTTCGGGTTCACGTTCTCGGCGTCGTCGCTGAGGCCCAGCTGGCGCAGCACGGCCAGCGCCTGGGCAGCGAACGCCTCGTTGAGCTCGATCGTGTCGAAGTCGCCGATGGTCATGCCGAGCTTGGCCAGCAGCTTCTGGGTCGCCGGCACCGGGCCGATGCCCATGACGCGCGGCGGTACGCCAGCCGAGACCGTGCCGAGGATGCGGGCGCGCGGCGTCAGGCCGTTGGCGCGGGCGGCGGCTTCCGAGGCGATGATCATGGCGCAGGCGCCGTCGTTCAGGCCCGACGAATTGCCAGCGGTCACAGAGCCGCCGTCGCGGAACGCGGCGGAGAGCTTCGACAGCGTCTCCATCGTGGTGTCGCCGCGCGGATGCTCGTCCTTCTCGACGATCACCTCGGTCTTGCCCTTCTTCACGCAGACCTTGACGATCTCCTTCTCGAAGAAGCCGCGGTCCTGGGCGGCCTTGCAGCGGCGCTGGCTGCGATAGGCGAAGGCATCCTGGTCGGTGCGGCTGATCTGGTGCTCGGTGGCGACGTTCTCGGCGGTCTGGCCCATCGGGTCGACGCCGTAAGCGGCCTTCATGCGCGGGTTGACGAAGCGCCAGCCCAGCACCGTGTCCTCGAGCTTCATCGAGCGGTCGAAGGCGCCCTCGGGCTTGCCCATCACGTAGGGCGAGCGGGTCATGCCCTCGACGCCGCCGGCGATCATCAGGTCGGCCTCGCCCAGCTTCACGGCGCGGGCGGCATGGCCGGCGGCTTCGAGGCCCGAGCCGCACAGGCGGTTCACGGTGGCGCCCGCCACCTCGACCGGCAGCCCGGCCAGCAGGCCCGCCATGCGCGCGACGTTGCGGTTGTCCTCGCCGGCCTGGTTGACGCAGCCATAGATCACGTCGTCGACCGAGCCCCAGTCGACATTGGCGTTGCGCTGCATCAGCGCCTTGATCGGATGGGCCGCTAGGTCGTCGACCCTCATGGCGCCCAGGCCACCGTTGTAGCGGCCGACGGGGGTGCGGATCGCGTCGCAAATGAAGGCTTCGGTCATCTTGGGTACTCCCGACTTAGCAAATCGTTGCTGTCGGGTTAGCACCGGCCACGGCCCGTTGCCAATGGGCCGGCCAATGCCCCTGAGACAGAGGGGTTATGTGTCTTTAGACGGGGAGGCGGCGGCAGACGGCATATTGGGCATAACCGCGATGGGGCCGGTCGAAGATCCGGACCTCGATCCCGCCGGACAGACGCGCCAGGGCGGCCTCCAGCGCATCGCGCGGGGTGACGTGGAAGGTCGCCAGCCAGTGGCGCAAGCCGCCGCGGAACAAGCGCGGCAGCCGTTCCTGGCCACCGAAATCGACGATGTGCAGCTCGCCGCCCGGCTGGAGCCAGAGCACCGACTCGGCGAGCGCCCTCTCCCACTCCGGGATCATCGACAGGGTGTAGGAAAAGAAGATGCGCGAGAAGGCTGGCACGCCGAACAGCACCGCCGGGTCGAAGCGCGTGGCGTCGGCGTGGGCGAGGCGAATGCGTCCCGCGAGCTCTTCCCGGTCGAGGCGGCGGCGTGCCGTGTCGAGCATCTCCCGCGACAGATCGATGCCGAACAGCGGCGCGGCGGGATGACGATGGGCCACCGCGACAAGGTTGCGCGCCGTGCCGCAGCCGATCTCCAGCACGCGGCCGCCGGCCGGCGGATCCAGGCCCTCGACCAACCGGTCTCGTCCCAGCAGGTAGTACTTGCGGCTGAGATCGTAGACGTGACGCTGGCGGCGATAGATCCGGTCCATCAGGCCGGCGTGGGCGAGCGAAGCGCTCACGGCTTCAGGATGTAGAGGTGGAAGCCGCCGTAGATGGCCGACCGGTCGCGCGCGGTGAAGGCGCGCGAGGCTTCGGCCTCGTAGTGCCACTGGTCGAGCAGCGCCGGCGCGACGCGGCCCGGCAGGAGCGAGGGCTCGGCGGCGGTGCGGAAGATCACGCGCGCACCGGGCCGCGCCGTACGGGTGATTTCGGCCCACAGCGCGTTGAGCTGCGCATTCGTCATCCAGTCCTGCGCATCGAGCAGCACGTAGCGGTCGCGCGACGCAGCGGGACAGGCCGCGAGATAGTCCGTCACCGAGCGATTCAGCACCTCGACCCTCTCGGCGCCGCGGCGAACCGCCGGGAAGTTGGCCTCGCGCAGATAGGGCGGCAGCGGACCGCCTGCGTCGGGCGCATAGGCGCGGCCGAACGCCTGCCAGGCGAAGTAGTTTTCGGAAAGGCTGAAGCCGCAGGCCAGCCGCTGGACGCGGTCGCGCAGGACCGAGCCCATGTCCCGGCTGCCGGCCAGCGTCGCGTACTGCGCCGGCGGAATGCCGAGCCCGTAGAGCGACAAGCGATTGGAGATGATCCAGCGCACAGCCGCCCGATCGAACAGCGGCGCGAGCGCGCTGTCGAAGAAGCGGCGCTGACCCTCCAGGGTGCGCGCGAAGAGGAGCTCGCGCAGGTCCACGCCATAGGCGCGGGCGGCGACATGGGCGAGGCCGATGAAGCGGCCGAGCACGCCATGACGATAGGCGTTGCGCGCGAAGATCGAGATGCGCCGACGCCCGCCCTGCTGCAGGCTGCGGCCTTCCCAGTAGGCGCGGCTCTCGGCATCGAGGTGCGGCGCGATCTCCCGGTCGTAGGCGCGCGGATTGGCGGCCGAATCGGCGGCGCCGAAGAAGCGGTAATAGTCCGACCAGGAGGGCAACCGCTGCGCTGCCATGAGCTTCAACTTGTTCAGCGCGACATGGGCACGGCTGAGATCGACGGCGGTGATGCGGGCCGGACCTGCGGTGAGATAGGACAGGACGTTGCAGCCGCCCGACGCGATCGCGACGACATGGCAGTCCGGCGTCAGCGCCATCGCCTCCATGTCGATCTCGGGATCTTCCCAGATCTGGGCATAGACCAGGCCCCTGAACAGCCGCTCGAACAGCTTCTCGAGGAGCCCCTCGCGGGACATGACCTTGTGGCGGCGTACCGCCTGCTTGAGAAGCGAATGGCTCTCGGCCCGCGGATAGATCAACCCATCGACTCCGGCTTTACATCGGCTGCGCCACGCTAGCCGCCGTCGGTGCCAGTTTGATGACGGCGGCCTGTGGGCTTCCCGACTTGACGGGATTACCGGTTAGGGGGAAGGATCGAGCCCATGAGTGCCCAAGGTTTTGCTTTGTTCGACACGCCGATCGGCACCTGCGCCGTCGCCTGGAGCGGGCGCGGCATCACCGGCCTGCAGCTGCCCGAGCCCACGCCGGCCGCAACGCGCGCGCGCGTGAAGCGGCGCTGGCCCGACGCGGTCGAGGCCGCCTCCGTGCCGGCCGGCGTGCAGCGTGCGCTCGACCGCGTGCAGGCGCTGCTGGCGGGCGGCACCACCG
>LSKJ01000677.1 GCA_001557035.1 Rhodospirillaceae bacterium CCH5-H10
GTGTGCAGCCGACCGCCGGCCGGGCCGATGATGTCGGTCAGCCGCTGCTCGACGTTGAAATGAATGTCCTCGAGCTTGGTCGAGAACTTGAACTTGCCGCTCTCGATCTCGGCCTTGACCTGCGCGAGCCCGCGCTTGATGTCGCGACCGTCCTTGGCCGTCAGGATGCCCTGGGCCACCAGCATGTCACAGTGTGCGACGGAACCCGCGATATCCTGCGCGTAGAGCCGCCGGTCGAAACCGATGGAGGCGTTGATCTTCTCCATGATTTCCGCGGGTCCCAGCTTGTAGCGGCCGCCCCACATCGTGTTGGAGCGACGATTGGCTGCTCGCGCAGTCGTGTTCTTCCGTGCCATGAATTAAAGCCACTGATCCTTTAGGAACGCGGCTTATGGCACATCCTGTCCCTAATTTCCTCCCCGGCCGGCGCTACATTCTTTGCGGTGCCCTGGCGGCCCTCGCGCTCCCGGCCACCACCACACCGGGCCTGGCCGGCGTGAAGCCCGACATGGCCAAGGGCGCGATGGAGCGCTTCAAGCTCGCCAAGACGCCCAAGCCCCTGCCCGACCTCGAAATCCAGGGCGCCGACGACAAGCCGCTGAAGCTCGGCGACCTCAAAGGCAAGGTCGTGCTGCTGAACTTCTGGGCCACCTGGTGCGCGCCCTGCGTCAAGGAAATGCCAAGCCTCGACCGCCTGCAGGCGGCGTTCCCGAAGGACAAGTTCCTGATCGTGCCGCTGTCGATCGACGGGCCGACGAAGCCCAAGGTCGCCCCCTTCTACAAGGACCAGAAGCTCGCGAATCTCGGCATCTACTTCGACAAGGGCCGCAAGACGATGCAGGGACTCGACGTCACCCTGCTGCCGACCTCGATCCTGGTCGATGCCAAGGGCCGCGAGCTTGGCCGCATCGAGGGCGATGCCGACTGGGACATGCCGGAATCGATCGCCCTGATGAAAGCAGCGATGGGCAAGGACAAGGGCTGACGGGCGCGAAGTCGCCGTCTCGTTGGTGCATAATGCGGCCGACATGACGCCGCCTCCCGCGACCTCCGACGCCGTTGCCATCGAACTCAATGCGGTGCTGGTCGCCCTGACGGCAGACCAGCCGCAGGTCCTCACGCTGGACGACGGCGCTCTGCTGCCTTCGGGTCCCTTCGCGACCGAACATCCCACCCTGCAGAGCGGCGTGCGGGCCTGGGTCGAGCGGCAGACGAACCATCCGTTGGGCTATGTCGAGCAGCTCTACACCTTCGCCGACCGCAACCGTCCGGCCTCGCACGGCCGGCAGCGCGTCGTGTCGATCAGCTATCTCGGCCTTACCCGCGAACGCCTGTCGGCCGGCGCGCGCGATCCGGAATGGCGGAGCTGGTACCGCTATTTTCCGTGGGAGGACTGGCGGGCCGGTCCCTCGCCGCTGATCGCCCAATCGATCCTGCCGCACCTCGCGAAATGGGCGGCCGGCGGCGACGCGGCGAGCCGGCGCGAGCGGCAGCAGCGCGTAGAGGTGACCTTCGGCGACGGACTGGAGACCTGGAACGAGGACCTGGTCCTCCAGCGCTACGAGTTGCTCTACGAGGCCGGTCTCGTGCCCGAGGCGAAGTCGCCCGTGGGCGATCCCGTGACCGACCCCGTGCCGGGCATGCCGATGCGTCACGACCATCGCCGGATTCTCGCCACCGGCATCGCGCGGCTCAGGGCCAAGATCAAATACCGGCCCGTCTTCTTCGAGTTGATGCCGCCCGAATTCACGCTGCTGCAGCTCCAGCGCGCCGTCGAGGCACTGGCGGGCCGGCCGATGCACAAGCAGAACTTCCGCCGCCTGATCGACCTGCAGGGGCTGGTCGAGCCGACCGGCGCCAGTACCTCGGAGGCGCGCGGCCGGCCCGCAAAGCTGTTCCGCTTCCGCCGCGAGGTCGTCCTCGAACGCGCCGTCGCCGGCACCAAACTCCCCCTCTCCCGCCCGATCTGAAAACTTGACGGCATTAATGCTCATTTCTAGTATAAATAATTAATGCTCCCGTTGAGCATAATGAGGTGTCAGATGTCGTTAGCCTTCACGCCGGACCTGATGGCCCGTACCGCCCCGCTCTACGAGCGCGTGAAATCGGTGATCCCGTCGATCGAATGGCCGGCCTTTGCGGAAGACATCGACGCCATCCTCGCGCTGAAGCGCGAGCGGGATGCCGTGATCCTGGCGCACAACTACCAGACGCCCGAGATCTTCCACTGCGTGGCCGACATCGTGGGCGACAGCCTGGCGCTGGCCCGGGAGGCCATGAAGGTCGATGCCGGCACGATCGTCCTCGCCGGCGTCCACTTCATGGCCGAGACGGCAAAGCTCCTGAACCCGGCCAAGCGCGTCCTGATCCCCGACCTCGGCGCCGGCTGCTCGCTCGCCGCTTCGATCACCGCCGCCGATGTCCGGCTGCTGCGCCAGCGCTATCCCGGCGTTCCCGTCGTCACCTATGTGAACACGTCGGCCGCCGTGAAGGCGGAGAGCGACATCTGCTGCACGTCCGGCAACGCGAAGAAGATCGTCGAGAGCCTTGGCGTGTCGAAGGTCATCATGCTGCCCGACGAATATCTGGCGCAGAACATCGCGGCCGAGACCGGCGTCGAGATCGTCACCTGGGCCGGCCACTGCGAGGTCCACGAGCGCTTCACGGCACAGGATATCCGGCAGTTGCGCGCGGGCCATCCCGGCATCGTGGTGCTGGCCCATCCCGAATGCCCGCCCGAAGTCGTGGGCGAATCCGATTTCACGGGCTCGACCGCGGCGATGATCGACTATGTCGGCCTGAAGCGGCCGGCGCGCGTCGTCCTCGTGACCGAATGCTCGATGAGCGACAACGTTGCCGTCCAGCATCCCGGCACCGAGTTCATACGGCCGTGCAACCTCTGCCCGCACATGAAGCAGATCACCCTGCCGAAGATCCGCCACGCGCTGGAAACGATGCAGCACGAAGTGACGATCGATCCCGCGGTGGCCGAGCCGGCCCGGCGCGCGGTCGAACGCATGCTGGAAGCCTGAGGCCCGCGATGACGATCCCCCCTCTTCCCGATCTACTCATCGAACCGGTGGTCCGCGCAGCCCTCCTGGAAGACCTCGGCCGCGCCGGCGATCTCACGACCGATGCGATCGTGCCGGCCAGCGCAATGGCAAGGACCGCCCTGGTCGCGCGCCAGCGTGGTGTCGTGGCGGGACTCGCCGCAGCGGCAACGGCCTTCCGACTGGTCGACCCGTCGATTGAAACGGTGGTGGAACGGCCGGACGGCTCCCCTCTTCAACCCGGTGACCGCATCGCGACCATTACGGGTCCAGCGCGCGGGATGCTGACCGCCGAGCGGGTCGCGTTGAATTTCCTCGGTCACCTGAGCGGCGTCGCCAGTGGCGCGGCCACGCTCGTCGAGGCGGTGCGCGGCCACAAGGCGCGCATCTGCTGCACGCGCAAGACCATGCCGGGATTGCGCGCCCTGCAGAAATACGCCGTCCGCGTCGGCGGCGGCATGAACCACCGCTTCGGCCTCGACGATGGCGTTCTCATCAAGGACAACCACGTCGCCGTGGCGGGCGGCATCCGGCCGGCGATCCTGGCCGCGCGCCGCGGCGTCGGCCATCTGGTGAAGATCGAAGTCGAGGTCGATACGCTGGATCAGCTCGAAGAAGCGCTGGCGACGGGTATCGACGCGGTCCTGCTCGACAACATGATGCCCGACCAGCTTGCCACCGCCGTCCGCATGATCGACGGTCGCGCCATCGCCGAGGCCTCCGGCCGCATCACGCCGCAGACCGCGCCGGCGATCGCCGCCAGCGGCGTCGATCTCATCTCAGCCGGCTGGCTGACCCACAGCGCCAGCGTGCTCGACATCGGCCTCGACTGGCAGGCGTGAGATCAGTTGCTGACCTCGCAGTGCTTGCCCATCTCCTTGCAGACCCGCAGCACCGCCTGCACGACCAGCGACGCGGTCGAGCCTTCGCCGGGACCGGCATGGCCGGCGATCATGAGCTGCGAGACCTCGTCGTTGAACGGCACGACGTTCAGGGTCGCGGTGCGGTCGCCCTCGGCGATCTGGATGCGGCGCTGCCCGGGATCCTGCATCAGGATACGCACCGACGGGTTCTTGCGCGCGAGTTCCAGCGCCGTTGAGAAGATCTTGTCGGCATGGGCGTCGAGCAGCACTGTCGCGAAGTCGTAGCCGGCCCGTCCGTTCTGCTGATTGCCGCCTTCGGTCATCTGGTGGATGCGGCCGAGCGCCTTGCGCGCCACGAACACCCATTGCGCCTGTGCCGGTGCGAACGGCAGCAGCAGGCCGACGAGCACGGTTGCCGCAACGAGAGGTCTGAATATCTGACGCATGCATCGACTCCCTTCAGGGAGCCGCATACTACGCGAGTGTCGCCAGCGATGAAGCCGAGAATGGCGCCAGTTCGGCGAAGCGGCCGGCGCGCACCTTGGCAGCCCATTGCGGATCGGCGAGCAGCGCGCGCCCGACCGCGACGAGGTCGAACTCGCCCTTCTCCAGCCGCGCTTCCAGTTCGCCGAGATCGCCGATCTCCGAATCCTCGCGCGTCCGGAAGGTCTGCACGAAGTCCGCGCCCTTGAGGCCGACCGAACCCACGGTGATCGTGGGTTTGCCGGTAAGCTTCTTCGTCCAGCCCGCGAGGTTGAGCGTCGAGCCCTCGAACTCGGGCTCCCAGAAGCGGCGCGTCGAGCAATGGAAGATGTCGGTGCCGGCTTCCGTCAGCGGCTCGAGGAAACGCGCGAGTTCGTCGGGCGTCAGCGCGAGCCGTGCCGTGAAGTCCTGCTGCTTCCACTGCGAGAAGCGGAAGATGATCGGGTAGTCCGCACCGACGCGCGCGCGGATCGCCTTCACGATGTCGGCCGCGAAACGCGTGCGCTGCACGAAGTCGCCGCCCCAGGCGTCGCTGCGCTTGTTCGCGCCGTCCCAGAAGAACTGGTCGATCAGGTAGCCGTGTGCACCGTGGATCTCGACCGCGTCGAAACCGATCTCCTTCGCGACACCGGCGGCGCGTCCGAAGGCGTCGATCGTGTCGGCGATGTCGGCTTCGCTCATCGGCGGGCCGACCGGCTTGCCCGACGCGGCAAGGCCCGATGGACCGTCGGACGGCGCCTCGGGATTCCGGCCGGTCCCGGTCTTGCGCATCATGCCCTGGTGCCAGAGCTGCGGCGCGATCTTGCCGCCCGCGCCATGGACTTCGGCGACCACACGCCGCCAGCCCTCCAGGCTCGCCGGCGAATGGAAGTCGGGCACGTTGGTGTCGTTGGACGCCGCCGGCCGGTCGACCGTCGTGCCTTCGGTGATGATCAGCCCGACACCGCCCTCGGCGCGACGTCGATAGTAGGCCGCGACATCGGGGCCCGGGATGCTGTCGGGCGACTTGGAGCGCGTCATCGGCGCCATCACCACGCGGTTGCCAAGCGACAGCGACTTCGATTCGAACGGACGGAACAGCGGGCTGGTCATGGAATTCTCGCTCAGGGAAAGGCGACGTCGCCGTAGGGATAGAACTTCTTCAGATCGACGTGCCGGTACGGCAGGCCG
>LSKJ01000068.1 GCA_001557035.1 Rhodospirillaceae bacterium CCH5-H10
AGATCATGGACGGCAAGATAAAGCGGGTGGCCCCGCTGCCGTCGCTGCGCTCCTAAGGGCTTGTCTGCACGTTGTTTTTCGGAGGCGCGGCGCCGGCTCTTCGCGACGTGCGTGCGGCTCTTGAAGCACTTTTCTCTTAATTCTCAATGCTCCAAGCGCCATCGCTCCTGGGCAGCCCTTCCGACGCTACGCAGGAGACGCCTTTTCCACGCCACGCGGCGATGCGTGTGCTCTGACGCTTGCAGGACTTCGTGCCGCTGCCAATCGTTATGCCATGGCGCGTGATGACGACGATTTCCGCCTTCGGCCCGGCAGGATCCGAGATCGGCGCGGCGCGCGGCTCGGCAGAAGCCGCGCCGGTGTTGCGGGCGACGGTGCGTCCAGCTTCAACGGACAGATTCAGCAGGCCATTCGACGGGCTGGCGGCAATCCTTCCCGCTTGGGTGACGCCGGGAAGGGAGGTGGCCGGTTTAACCAACGGGGGCGTGGTGCCTCCGTGGCCGCCGCGCTGAAGAACTGGAAGCCATGGAGCCGCGACGGTGGCATCCGCACGCGCTCGCGGCGGGTTGCGGTCAAGGCTCGTGTCGTGAAGCTCAATCCCCAGTCCGGTGCCGTGCGAGGGCGGCAGTTCGTCAGCGCCAAAGCCGTCGATGCGCACCTTCGCTATCTCCAGCGTGATGGCGTGACGAAGGACGGGGAGAGGGGCCAGGTCTATTCGGCCAGCCGGGGTGTCGAGGATGGCGGTGCGTTCGTCGAACGGGGCCGGGACGACCGCCACCAGTTCCGCTTCATCGTGTCGGCCGAGGAGGGTGTCGAGCTCCCGGATCTTCGAGCGACCACCCGCGATCTCATGAATCGGATGGAGGCCGACCTTGGCACCCGGCTCGACTGGATCGCGGTCGATCACCACAACACCGGCCATCCGCACACCCACATCATCGTCCGCGGTGTGACCGACGACGGCAAGACCCTCAACATCGCGGGCGACTATATCGCCTATGGCATCCGGGAGCGGGCGAGCGAGGTCGTGACTCGTGAGCTTGGCCGCCAGACCGAGCAGGACGTGTCCCGTAGCCTGGAGCGGGAGGTCGACGCCGACCGCTTTACGCGACTCGACCGCATGCTGCTTTCCGAGCAGCGGAGCCGCAACGATTTCGCCGACCTCAGGCCAGATGAGGACATGCTCGAGAGCCTGCGGCAGAATCGGGCACTGCTGATGCAGCGGGCGCGCAAGCTGGAGCGTATGGGCCTGGCCGCCGAGGTTGAGCCCGGACGGTGGACGGTATCTTCCAAGGCCGAATCCGTCTTGCGGGAGCTGGGCGAGCGCGGCGACATCATCAACACCATTCACCGGGCACTGGACCGGGAAGGATTGGCGGGCACTCGCTCCGTCGCCGGCTATGTCCTTCATCGTGAGGAGATGACCGCGCCGATCGTTGGCCGGGTGCTCGACAAGGGGCTGGCCGGCGACGAGATGGGCGAGCGGGTGAGGCTCGTCGTCGACGGTGTGGACGGGCGGGTCCATCACATTGAGATGGATCCTGCTCGAGCAGAGGATATCCAGCGGGGCATGATCGTGGCGGCGGGCGCGGGTGAGGCCGGACCCCGCGCATCGGATCGCAACATTCTGGCAGTTGCCGGTCAGGACGGCATCTATCGGCCGACCACGCATCTGGAGCAGGCTGTCGGTACCGTCGAGCGTCTGCGCGGCGATCCTGCGGCTTACGTCCGATCCCATGTCCGGCGCCTGGAAGCGCTGCGGCGGGCGGGCCATGTCGAGCGGATCGATGCCGACCACTGGCGCATTCCGGCCGACCTGGCCGAGCGGGGGCAGGCCTACGACCTCACGCGGGACCGCGCGGCCGGTCGGGTGACCGTGCTCTCGGCGACAGGGCTCGAGCAGCAGGTCGGTCATGATGGCGTGACGTGGCTCGACCGGGAGCTGATGGCTCGCCAACGCACCGTCCTGGCGAAAGACGGCTTCGGCCGCGACGTCGCCGGAGCGTTGGCCAAGCGCCGACGATGGCTGGCTGACAAGGGCTATGCCACGGACGTCGGCGACGGTCGGATCCGGATTTCCAGAAATATGGTGCAGCGACTGGAGGCTCGCGATGTCGAGCGCACCGGCCGGGCGCTCGCAGTCGAGCGGGGCCGGGCATGGCAGCCGGCGCTGCCAGGCAACCAGGTCGCGGGAACGCTGGTCGGTTCCACGCAGCTTGCGAGCGGACGGTTCGCCATGCTCGACGACGGGCTCGGCTTCAGCCTGGTCCCATGGCGGCCCGCGCTCGAACAGCATGTCGGACGCATGGTCTCGGGTGTCGCTTTGCCTGGCGGGGATGTCAGCTGGTCTCTTGGCCGACGTCGGGGTTTGGGGCTGTAGAGGGAGGAGGAAAGAGGCTGGCAGACGGGTTCCGACGCTCCACCAAATTGCACGCCAGGGCCGCCGCGCGAGCGCTTTGCGCGTCGTCGGCATTGAATGGATGGCAAGCGACCGCTTGATCTCCTCGCATGTCTGCGACGAAGATCCTTTGGGGGCAGATCACCCTCGTTTTCGCCATCGTGCTCGTAGCCGTATGGGCATCCACACAATGGACGGCCTGGCGGCTGGGTTATCAGTCCCAGCTTGGGCCACCCTGGTTCGAGCTCGCTCAGATCCCGATCTATTTTCCTCCGACCTTCTTCTGGTGGTGGTACGCCTTCGACGCCTATGCCCCCGCCATCTTCGTGGAGGGCGCCTGTATCGCGGCTTCGGGCGGCTTCATCTCGATCGGGGTCGCGATTGGCATGTCGGTCTGGCGCGCGCGAGAGGCGAAGAATGTGGCGACTTACGGTTCAGCTCGTTGGGCCACAGCAGTCGAGGCTCGCCATGCAGGTTTGATTGGTCCGGACGGTGTGGTGCTGGGCAAGCTCGGCACCGACTACCTGCGCCATGAAGGACCGGAACACGTTCTCTGCTTTGCGCCGACACGCAGCGGTAAGGGCGTCGGCCTGGTCGTGCCGACCTTGCTGACCTGGCCGGGCAGCTCGATCGTTCACGACATCAAGGGCGAGAACTGGGAGCTGACGTCGGGTTTCCGATCGAGGCATGGCCGCGTCCTGCTATTCGATCCGACCAATGCGGCCTCGGCGGCCTACAATCCGCTGCTCGAGGTCCGGCGCGGCGAATGGGAAGTCCGCGACGTCCAGAACATCGCCGATGTCCTGGTCGATCCCGAAGGCGCCCTGGAGCGACGGAATCACTGGGAGAAGACCAGTCACGCCCTGCTGGTCGGTGCCATCCTGCATGTCCTGTATGCCGGTGAGGACAAGACGCTGGCCGGGGTGGCGGCCTTCCTGTCAGACCCCAGGCAGCCGATCGAGTCGACGCTCCGCGCGATGATGACGACGGCACACCTCGGCGAGGCGGGTGTGCATCCGGTCATCGCCTCTGCGGCTCGCGAACTTTTTAACAAGAGCGAGAACGAGCGCTCGGGCGTTCTCTCGACCGCCATGTCGTTTCTCGGCCTGTACCGCGACCCCATAGTCGCCCAGGTGACGCGTCGCTGCGACTGGCGCATTCGCGATCTCGTCGAGAACGAGCGGCCGACGACCCTCTACCTCGTCGTACCTCCGTCCGACATCAGCCGGACCAAGCCCTTGGTGCGACTGATCTTGAACCAGATCGGCCGCCGTCTCACGGAAGAGCTTCATGCCAAGGGCAGGCGCCATCGATTGCTGCTCATGCTGGATGAGTTTCCCGCTCTGGGGCGTCTGGATTTCTTCGAATCGGCGCTCGCCTTCATGGCGGGCTATGGACTCAAGAGCTTTCTCATCGCCCAGTCCCTCAATCAGATCGAGAAGGCCTACGGTCCGA
>LSKJ01000678.1 GCA_001557035.1 Rhodospirillaceae bacterium CCH5-H10
GAATCATCACTGGAGCGATTTCGAAAGACAAAGATTCACAAGTTCTGAGGAGCGCGCCCCTCGAATACCTCGGGGTAAATTCCACGCGCGTCTCGAAGGATGGGCAATTGTCGTGGTGCTCGTGCCCACCCCAGCGCGGAGGTTACTCCGCGCGACGAGACGCGGTCTGTCGACCGCCCCTCAGGGTGAGGCCTTTCGCTAGATCTTCCTCACGTCGGCGATGGCGCCCTTGATCGCGGCGGCGGCGGCCATGGCCGGGCTCGCGAGATGGGTGCGGGCGCCGGGCCCCTGGCGGCCGACGAAGTTGCGGTTGGAGGTCGAGACGCTGCGCTGGCCGGGCGGCACCCTCTCGCCGTTGGAGGCGAGGCACATCGAGCAGCCCGGCTCGCGCCATTCGAAGCCCGCGTCGGTGAACACGCGGTCGAGTCCCTCGGCCTCGGCCTCGGCCTTGATGCGCACCGATCCGGGCACGACCCAGGCGGTGACATGGTCGGCCTTGTGCCGGCCCTTCACGATCTCGGCGGCGGCGCGCAGGTCGGAGATGCGGGAGTTGGTGCAGGAACCGATGAACACCCAGTCGACCTTGGTGCCTTCGATCGGCTTGCCGGGTTCGAGGCCCTGGTACTTGAGCGCGGCTTCCCAGGCGCCGCGCTTCTCCTCCGGTCCCGTGCCGGGGTCGGGGATGGGACGGTCGACGGCGATCACGTGTTCCGGGCTGGTGCCCCAGGTGATCTGCGGCGCGACGTTCTTCATGTCGATCGTGTGCTCGCGATCGAACTCGGTGTCGGGATCGCTCGGCAGGGTGCGCCAGTGGGCGACGGCGCGATCCCACATCGCGCCCTTCGGCGCATAGTCGCGGCCATTGAGATATTCGTAGGTCGTGTCGTCGGGCGCCACCATGCCGGTGCGCGCGCCCATCTCGATGGTGAGGTTGCAGAGCGTGAGCCGCGCCTCGGCCGGCAAAGCGCGTACGGCCGAGCCGGCATACTCCACCGAAAAGCCGGTGCCGGCGGCGGTGCCCAGCTCGCCGATCAGGTGAAGGATCATGTCCTTGGCCGTGACGCCCGGCAGCAGCTTGCCCTCGAAGCTGGCGCGCATCCGCTTGGGCTTGCGCTGGACCATCGTTTGCGTGGCGATCACGTGCACCAGCTCGGAGGAGCCGATGCCGAACGCCAGCGCGCCCAGGCCGCCATGCGTGGAGGTGTGGCTGTCGCCGCAGACCAGCGTCGTGCCCGGCAGCGTCAGGCCCTGCTCGGGCCCCATGACGTGCACGATGCCCTGGCCGTCCTGCCCGAGGTCGAACAGCTTGATGCCGTAGGCGCTGGTCGTCTCGCGCATCGACTTGATCAGCGGCAGGCCCGGCGGATGGGTGTGCTCGGTGCGACCGGGCTTCGTCGACATGGTGTGATCGGGCGTGCCGTAGATCAGCCGCGGCTGCGACGGCGGATAGCCCTTCTCGATGGCTTCCTTCAGCGACTTGCCACCCGACATGTCGTGCAGCAGCAGCCGGTCGATGTGCAGAAGCACGAAGCCGTTCCCGAGATCGCTGATGACGTGGCTGTCCCAGATCTTGTCGAACAGGGTCTTGCCCATGGGTTTGGCCTCTGGGGTGAGTGGTTATCCGCGGGACGCGGATATCAGCACCGGGCGAGCCGCGCCGCCAGCCCTTCGCGATCATCGTCGCGCAGCAATTCCGCTGACGCATACCAGGGCGATATTCCGAGGCTCGGTCCCCAGAGCCAGTCTGCGGTACGCGGCAGGAGGATCACCGTGGGAATGCCGAGCGAAGCCGCGGCATGGGCGGGCCAGGCATCGTCGCCGACGACGAGGCGGCAGGCCGGGATTTCCTCAGGCGCGCCTGTGATCGCGAGGCCGGCCGGCGGTTCCGCGACACTGAACCAGCCGACGCGCGACGACGGTGTTGGCTGCGGCCGCAATCCGGCAGGTGGCGGCAGGGCGTCGAGTGACCAATTCAACAGGTGTGGCAGGCTGCGCAACGGGGCGGCGGCGACGAAGCTTTCCAAGGAGCCGCCCCGTTGCACGGTTGGCGCTGCGAGCCAGCCGGCCAGCGTCCCGGCGCACTGGAGGATGGGCTCGATGCCCGCCGGGAAGCGGTCGAGGCCACGGGCCAGCATCAGCGTGTCGCGCAGGGCAGCCGCGCTCTCGATATCGGCCTGCTCGGGATAGAGGAGCAGGCGGCCGGTCATCGGCTCGCCCTGCCAAATTGGCAGATCGGGTGTGTGGCGCTCGCCGGGGGTCTCCAGCCGCGCTTCGTGGTCGCCGAGGCCGCGCCACCAGTCGCCCTGGCGCAACAGCAGCTCGCCGCGCCGCAGGCGAAGGCGCGGATCGGCCGGATGGCTGACCAGCGCGGTCTCCAGATCGGTCAGGGCGCCCGCCCATTCGCCGCGCGCCGCCAGCAGGCCGGCCCGCGCGATGAGGCTGGGCACCAGCCGGTTGTCGATCGACAGGGCCTGGTCGTAGGCGCGCTCGGCCTCTTCGGCCCGTCCCAGCGCTTCGAGGGCGCGGCCGGTATTGTGGGCGATGCTGGCATCGTCGGGCTTCAGCCGCGCCGCTCGTACGAGTGCGGCCAGCGCCTGTTCGTTCTGGCCGAGTTGAATCAGGCAGCCGGCGAGGTTGGTCTGGGCCGCGACCTCGCGCGGCAGGAACTGCGCGGCGCGCTCCAGCGGTTCGCGGGCGTCGGCGAAGCGACCGAGCTTCAGCCGGAACTGGCCCAGCAGATGGAGCGCCTGACCCATGTTGGGCCGCGCCTCCACGATGCGGGTGAAGGCCTCCTCGGCCGACGCGAAATCCCCCGCCGCCGCTCGCTGCAGGGCGTCGCGGCCGAGGGTCTGGATCTGCTGGTCGTTGAGACGCACGCGGCGGCTCTAGCAGAGCCGCGCAGATGCGCAAAGAAAAAGCCGGCGGTCGCAAGGGAGGCAGGAGCGACCGCCGGCCAGGTACCGGAGTGGGATGGTCCCGCGCAGGGTAAGGACGGGACCCCTCCGGATCCGAATGTCAGATGCGCCAGAAGGGCTTGTTGACCTCGAACTGGACGTCGGTCGGACTGATGCCAAGGTCGCGCAGCGTGCGATGGTCGATGTTGGCGAGCTCGCGGCGCTCCCGGGCGCGGCGCCGCCAGGTCGCCAGGACCTCGCCGACCGCGGAGAAGGCTGCAACCGCGCCGGCCAGCGTGGCCTGCGGGGTGTCGTGAAGCGATATGTTGGCCATGGGACTTCTCCCGAAGGGGTTTGAACTCTGTTGAGGGTGATTTGCGCCCGGGGAGGGCTCTTTACAAACGACCCTTTGTCCTGTTTTGATTAAAATAGCTCATGTGAAGGACACGCGATGAAACGATCCCTGCCGCCACTCAATGGCTTGCGCGCCTTCGAGGCCGCCGCGCGCCACATGAGCTTTACCGATGCGGCCGAGGAGTTGAGCGTCACCCAGGCCGCGATCAGCCACCAGGTGCGCGGTCTCGAACAGAGACTCGGATTAAAATTGTTCGTGCGGCGCAATCGCTCGCTGCTGCTTTCGGAAGCGGGCCAGGCCTACCTGCCGGCGGTGCGTTCCGCGTTCGATCAGCTGAACGAGGCGACCGAGAAGCTGCTGCAGAAGGACAAGGGCGGCCATCTCACCGTGACCACCACGGCTTCTTTCGCGATGAAGTGGCTGGTGCCGCGGCTGGGCGGCTTCCAGCGCGCCAACAACGAGATCGATGTGCGCATCTCGACCGGCACCGGCCTGGTCGATTTCTCGCGCGAGGATGTCGACATCGGCATCCGCTACGGCCGCGGCCAGTGGCCGAATCTTATGGCCGAACGGCTGGTCGCCGAGGACGTGATGCCGGTCTGCGCGCCGTCGCTGCTCAAGGGACCGAACGGGCTGAAGAAGCCGGCCGACCTGAAGCGCTTCACCCTTCTCCACATCGGCAACTTTCCCGACGACTGGCAGGTCTGGCTGACCGCCGCCGGCGTGAAGGGCGTCGATGCTTCGCGCGGCGTTTCCTTCGACTTCGCGCTGGCGGCTTACCAGGCGGCGATGGACGGGCTGGGCGTGGCGCTGGGGCGCAACCCGCTGGTCGAGCCCGATCTCAAGGCCGGGCGACTGGTCGTGCCCTTCGAGTTCAAGCGCTCCTCGGACTTCGCCTACTATCTCGTCTATCCGCCCGAGGCGATCCGGCGGCGCAAGATCAAGGCGTTCCGCGACTGGATCGTCTCGCTTTCCGAAGTCGCGCAGCAGGCGGCCTGATCATGCAGTTCGGTTACTTCACGCTGTCGGACAATCGCTATCCCGACAATCCACGCTCGGCCGAGTCCTTCATCAAGGACATCTACGCCGAGGCGCTGTGGGCCGAGAAGGTCGGGCTGAACTCGGCCTGGATCGGCGAGCATCATTTCAACCTGCTGGGCGTCAACGCCTCGCCGCTGGCGATGCTGGCGCAACTGGCGGGCGCCACGACCAAGCTGCGGCTCGCGCCGGCGGTGACGCTGCTGCCGGTTCACCATCCGCTGCACGTCGCGGAGGAATGGGCGACGCTCGATCTCCTGTCGGGCGGCCGGGTCGATTTCGCCGCGGGCCGTGGCTACGACCGCAAGGAATACGATCCGTTCCAGATGCCGTTCGACGATTCGGCGGAGCTGTTCGCCGAGGGGCTGGAGATCGTGTGGCGCGCCTGGACCGAGCCCGGCAAGTGGTCCCACAAGGGCAGGTTCTATCAATTCGACGACGTCGAGGTGCGCCCCAAGCCGGCGCAGAGCCCGCTCCGGCCCTACGTGGCATGCTTCTCCCGGCCGTCGATGGAGCTGGCGGCGAAGAACGACTGGAACGTGATCTACGCGCCGTTTGCCGCCGCCATGGTCTACGGCTCCCTGGCCGACGCGGTACGGGTCTATCGTGAAACCTGCGAGACCGGCTTCAAGCGGCCGATGCGCCGCGCCATGTGCTCCTACTTCGTGCACATCGCCTCGACGCCGGAGGAGGAGAACTACGGCAAGGAAGCGCTGGTGCGCTATTTCCAGGACGCGCTGATCGCGGCCTTCCCGTCCTCGTCGGGAGAGAAGGTGCCGCCGACCTACAAATACTTCGTCGACATCGTGAACATCCTGCGCGACATGCGGCCGGAGAAGCTCACCGACAAGTCGATCCTGTGTGGCAGCCCGCAGCACATCGTCGACACGCTGAAACAGGTCGAGGCCGCCGGCGTCGCCGAGGTCATCCTCTACTTCAACTACGGCCAGAAGCCCCATGCGATGGTGAAGGAGCAGATGCAGCGCTTCATGCTCGAGGTCGCGCCGCACTTCGCCTAGTCACGGGGGAATAGAAGGGTCCCTCACTTCGTTCGGGCTGACACTGCTTCTCGCATCGCGCAGTGCGCCGGTTCCACCGACGGCGTCATCCCGAGCGCAGCGAGGGATCCTTGAAGTCCTCACCGAGCTCAAGGTTGCAAGTCGTTCGCAAGTGACGGATGGTGCTGCGGAACGCGTCTCGAAGGAGTTGGCTCAATGGCTCGCATCAGCACGAAGGAAGATCTGCGGCGCATCATTACCGAGCCGCGGCCGGCGACGCGCGTGAAGATCCTCGACGCGCTGGACGACCAGTCGATCGAGTTCCTGAAGCGCTGCCCCTTTGCGCTGGTCGGCACGACCGCGGAGGACGGCACGATCGAAGTGTCCCCCAAGGGCGACGAGCCCGGCTTCATCCGCATGGAGGACCCGAAGACGCTGCTGATTCCCGAGCGGGTCGGCAACAACCTGGCTTTTGGCCTCAACAACATCATCGCCACCGGCGAGATCGGCATCATCGCCCTGGTGCCGGCGACCGGCGAGACGCTGCGCATTTCCGGCACGGCGGAAATCCACGATGATGCCGACCTGCTCGCCTCGCTGAGTTCGCTGGGCAAGCCGGCGCTGCTGGCGACCCGCGTCCACATCAAGCATTGTTATTTCCACTGTGCCCGCTCGATCGTGCGCGCCAAGCTGTGGGACCCCAAGGCGTGGCCGGCGCCGGGTCGCGTTTCGTTCGGCAAGATCATCGCCCCGCGCATCGGCGAGAGCGACGCCGTGGCGGCCCAGATCGATGCCAACGTCGAGGGCGCCTACACGACGCGGCTGTGGCAGAACACCTGACCGGCTGAAAGGACCGGCTTTCGATGAAGCGAAAGGTCGGTCTGTTCCTGCTCACGGTGCTGATCGCCGTGAGCCTCGGCGCGACGCTCGTGGCGTCGCTCGCCATGTACAGGCTCGTGTCGGGCCTGCAGACCGAGGACCTGCGTCGCATCGAGACCAGCCTCAGCGAGCGCTTCGACGTCTTCGAGACGATGTTGCGCAGCGAGAACAAGCGCAACACCGCGGCCATGGCGAAGGTGCTGCCGCAGATCGACGCCGACGTGGCGAGCCTCGGCCGGCCGCCGGCCGACCTGACGGTCGACCAGTTGAACGCGATGGCGGCGAAGTACGCCGTCGAGAACATCTACTTCATCAATCGCGACCATACGGTCTTCAACACCAACCTCGCGACCGACAGGGGGCTCGTCTTTCCCAAGGGGCCCTTCACCGAGTTCCTCGACTCGGTGTTCGACAAGGGCAAGGTGATGAGCGATGGCGTCGACCTGTCGTCCGTCACCGGTACACTCCGCACCTACGCCTATTACGGCCCACCCGGCAAAGACTACATCATCGAGGCCTCGACCGACGTCCGCACGACGCTGAAGCAGAGCGACTTCGGCTGGATGAGCCGGTATTTCTTCGAGGACTATTTCTCCGACGCCGTACAGTCCAATCCCTATGTAACGGACGTCGACATCTACCTGATCAACGCATCGGGAACCTGGTCGTTGATCCGGGCCGGCGAGAAGCTCGATCCCACCCTGGCGGCCAAGGTCCTGCAGATCGGTCGTCACGAGGTGCCGGATGCGGCCGGGCACCTGGTCACGATCTACAGCCGCTACAACAGGGCTGAGACGGCCACGGACGAGACGCCGATGATGATCGTGCGCAAGGTCACCTACGACATGGAACTGGCGCGCGAGGCCGTGCGGCACGTCTTCCTGAGCTCGATGGCCGTCCTCGCCGTGATGCTGCCGCTCGTCTACTGGCTCACGTCACGCCTGCTGCAGCGGCGGATCCTCGATCCGTTGCTGAACCTGCGCGGCGAGGCCGGCGCCATCGCCGGGGGAGACCTCGATCACGCGATCGCCAATACCGATCGCCGCGACGAGATCGGACATCTCGCCCGCAGCTTCGCGGCCATGCGCGATTCCGTGCGATCGAGGATCAACGATCTGCGTGAGACCAACATGGCGATCGAGCGGTTCGTGCCGCAGGCCTTCCTGGCCAAGATCGGCAAGCCGAACATCGTCTCGGTGGCGCTGGGCGACAACAAGCGCGAGCACATGACGATCATGTTCTCCGACATCCGGAACTTCACCGCCCTGTCGGAGACGATGACGCCGGACGAGAACTTCGCCTTCATCAATTCCTATCTCGAGCATATGGGCCCCGTGATCCGCGAGCATGGCGGCTTCATCGACAAGTATATCGGCGACGCCATCATGGCTCTGTTCGAGAAGGCCGACGACGGCGTGCGTGCCGGGCTGGCGATGATCGATGCGCTGGAGCGCTTCAACGCGGTGCGCAGGACGCAGGGCCTGGCACCGGTCAATATCGGCATCGGCCTCAACACCGGCTCGCTGATGATGGGCACGATCGGCGAGCTGCACCGGATGGACGGCACGGTGATCTCCGACGCCGTCAACCTCGCCTCGCGTGTCGAGAGCCTGACGAAAGTCTATCGGGTCGTCATGCTGCTCTCGCAGTACACCTACGAGCACCTCGCCCATCCCGAGGCTCATGCGATCCGCCCGATCGATGTCGTCGTGGTTCGCGGCAAGACGCGCCCCGTGGTGCTGTTCGAGGTATTCGAGCGCGATCCGGCGCCGGTTCGCGCCGAGAAGCTGAAGACGCGGACGCCGCTCGTCGAAGGCGTCGCGGCCCTGCTGCGCCAGGACACACAAGCGGCGCGTGGCCATTTCGAGGAAAGCCTCGCCCTGATGCCCGACGATCCGGCGGCGCAGAACCTGCTGAAGAGCTGCCCCTCAGACGGCTGAGGCGCGAGCCTCGCGGAACGACACGAGGCGGCGCTGGGTCTCGTCCCACAGGACGAGGCGCACGCAGCGGAAGCTCTGGATCAGGGTCAGCCGCCCGACGTCCCGCAGTTCGGGATGGTCGCGCAACACATTCGGCAGCCGGTAGTAGGGGATGCGGCTGCTGAGATGATGAACGTGATGAATGCCGATGTTGGCGGTGAACCAGCGCAGGAAGGCCGGCAGGTCGTAGTGCGAGCTGCCGTGCAGCGCCGCCTCATGCAGGTTCCAGTCCGGATCGCTGTCCCATTTCGTGTGCTCGAACTGATGCTGGACGAAGAACAGCCAGACGCCGACGGAGGCGGCGAGCAGCAGGACCGGCAGGTGGATCAGCAGGAAGGCCTTGATGCCGACCAGCCAGACCAGGAGGCCGGCGACCAGCACGATCGCCAGGTTGTTCGTCATGGTGCTGATCCACGGCCGCCAGCCGTCGCGCATCAGGCCGATCGGCAGGCGGTGCTGCACGATGAACAGATAGGCGGGCCCGAGACCGAACATCACCAGCGGGTGGCGATAGAGCCGGTAGCGGAGCCGGCCCCAGAACGAGCGCGCGCGATATTCCTCGACCGTCAGCGTGTCGACATCGCCGAAGCCGCGCTTGTCGAGATTGCCGGTGCTGGCGTGATGAGTCGCATGCATGCGCCGCCAGACCTCGTAGGGCGTCAGCGTCAGGACGCTGGCGATGCGGCCGATCCAGTCGTTGGCCGAGCGTTTGCTGAAGAACGCGCCGTGCCCGCAATCGTGCTGGATCGCGAACAGGCGCAGCATGAAGGCGCCGGCGACGAGGGCCAGCGGCAGGGCCAGCCAGTAGCCGATGTCGAGCGTTGCCCAGGCCAGGGCCCACAGGGCGACGAGGGGCACGACCGTCACGGCGATTTCGAAGATGCTGCGACTGTTGCTGGGCTGGCGATAGCGGGCCAGGACCTGGGTCCACGCGCGGGCGGCATTCGCCATCTGCGCGCGCGGCCCGGCGGCGTCCGGTGGGGTGCTCAAACGAATGATTTTCCTTGAGAGAGGAGGCGGGCGTCGGCTAACCGCCCATCGGCCTTAGGTGCCGTCGCTGGCAAAAGCAACGAGCGAAGTGGCCCAGCGCTGCGAATCTTCGGCGATTACACCGATTGTGGCCGCGGGTTGGCGCCAGAGGCCCCCCGGCGACGTCCTCGGCCGCGTCCCGGGCTGCGTCCGGTGCCGGTCCCGCCTTCCGCCGGCGCCTGGACCGGCTTGGCGCGAATGCGCACGGTCCGTCCGTCGGGCTGGTCCATCTCGAAAGCGCCGGTCTTGCGGATCAGGTCGCTCAGCTTGCGGAAGCCGTAGGTGCGCGGGTCGAAGTCGGACGCGATGTTGGCGAGGCGCTGGCCGACCGCGCCGAGACTGACCCAGCCGTCCTCCGTCTCCATCTGCGAGATCGCCTTGGTGAGGATCGGAAGGGCGGCGCTGGTCGATTGCAGCGAGTGCAGCGCCGCGCCCTCGCCTTGCGTCGCCGCTACCGCTTCGGGCACCAGGTTCTCGGTGTAGATGAAGCGGCGGCACGCCTGCCTGAAACTCTCGGGCGTCTTCTGCGCGCCGAAGCCGTAGACGTCGGCACCCTCTTCGCGGAGCCGCGAGGCGAGGCGCGTGAAGTCGCTGTCGGAAGAGACGAGGCAGAAGCCGTCGAAGCGCCTGCTGTGAAGGAGATCCATCGCGTCGATCACCAGCGCGATGTCGGAGGCGTTCTTGCCCGAGGTGTAGGCGAACTGCTGGTAGGGATCGATTGCGTATTTCTGGAGGATTTCCGCCCAGGATTTCAGGCGCGTGCTCGAGAAGTCGCCGTAGATGCGCCGCACGCTGGCCTCGCCGAACTTGGCGATCTCCTCGAACAGGCCGGCGGTGATCTTGGGCGAGGTGTTGTCGGCGTCGATCAGGACGGCGAAGCGGCGCGGGCGGTTGTCATCAGCCATCTCAGCTACTCGACCTGGTGAAGATCGCATCGACATGGATGTCGGCGCAATCGATGACGGGAAAGCCGGGATCGTGACCGGCAAAGGCGAGGAACAAGTCGGTGCCGCCCAGCATGATCGCCTCCGCGCCGCGCGTACAGAGATCGCGGCCGGCCTCGAAGAAGACCTGTCGCTGGGCCTCGGTGACGTGGCCGATCGTGGCCATGGCGACGTAGTTGTCATGGACCCGGTCGAGGGCGGCGCCTTCCGTCGGCACCACCTCGACCGAGGGAATGCCGCCGTAGAGATGCGATTCCATCACGGTGCGTGTGCCGAGGATGCCGATTTTCTTCAGACCGCGCTTCACCAGCGCCGCGTCCACCGCAGGAATGGCGTTGAGCACGGGCAGCGGCGAGATCTCCATCAGCTCCTTCACGCAGAAATGGCCGCCCATGGAGGTGATGACGGCCGCTTCCGCGCCGGCGCCCTTCATGCGCTGTACCAGGCCCGCGAAGATTTCCGCCTGTCTCGTCGGATTATTGCCGACGAGGTTGCGGCTCATCTCGCGCACGTCGGCATGCGCCATTGTCAGGTCGAGCGGGACGCCGGCGGCGACGTGCCGGTCGATCAGGCCTCGATAGTAGAAGTCGGTGGCGGCCGGGCCGATGCCGGCGATGAGTCCGATGTGCATCAGCGACTGTCCCCGATCCGGCGCGAGGCGGCAACGTCTGGAATGGCACATCCCATCCACGGAGCGCGCCACTCCAGTGGCGCTCATGATCATGATGCGCCACTGGAGTGGCGCG
>LSKJ01000679.1 GCA_001557035.1 Rhodospirillaceae bacterium CCH5-H10
CGCTCAACATGGCGGTCAACAAGGAAGAGATCGTCAAGGCCTACTACAACGGCAATGCGGAGCTCTTCGCCTATCCGATGCATCCCGACTATATCGGCTATTTCCAGCCGCTCGCCGAGATGCCGGCTTCGGTCCAGGAGCTGTTCAAGTTCGACCCGGCCAAGGCCAAGAAGCTTCTTGCCGAGGCAGGTCACGCGAAGGGCTTCACCTTCAAGGTGCAGGTCTGCTCCTGCAGCCCCGATCACATGGACCTGCTGCCGCTGGTCGCCGCCTACCTCGAGCAGGTCGGCGTGAAGATGGAGATCCAGCCCATGGAATATGGCGCCTTTCTCAGCGCCATGACCTCGCGCACGCTTTCGGTCGGATACATGATGAACAACGGGCACACCAATCCGACGACGACCATCCGCAAGAGCTTCACGACGGGTCAGCAATGGAATCCGTCGGGCTACAGCGACCCCAAGTACGACGCCAAGATGGACGAGGTCTACCGGACCCGGGACGAGGCCACGCGCATCAAGATGCTGCGCGAGATGACGGTCGAGATCCTCGATCTCGCGCCCTACATCTGGCTGCCGACGCCCTACGTCTATACGGCGTGGTGGCCGTGGGTAAAGAACTACGCGGGTGAACTGCGTGCCGGTGCGGTGCGGCCAGGCCCGATCTATTCCCGCATGTGGATCGACCAGGACCTCAAGAAGAAAATGGGACATTGAGCGTGATGCGTCCTGCACGCGGGGGCATCTGATGACGGCGCCCCTGCTCAGTGTCCGCGGTCTGTCGACGGAATTCCGCACCGAGCGCGGTACGGTGAAGGCAGTCGACGACGTTTCCTTCGACCTCGCCGCGGGGGAGACGCTGGCGATCGTGGGCGAGTCGGGCTCCGGCAAGAGCGTGACCGCGATGTCGATCCTGCGCCTGATCCCCAATCCACCCGGCCGGATCTCGGCCGGGGAAGTGGTGTTCGACGGGCGCGACCTTCTAAAGCTGGAGGATCATGAGATCCGCGCGATCCGCGGCAATCGCATCGCCATGATCTTTCAGGAGCCGATGAGCTCGCTCAACCCTTCGCTCACGATCGGGCTGCAGATTGCAGAGCCGATCAACCTGCATCGCAAGACCCCGTGGGCGGCCGCGATGGATATGGCCGCCGACCTGTTGGCCCGAGTGCGGCTGCCCGACGCCAGGAGCCGGCTCAAATCCTACCCCCACCAGTTTTCCGGCGGCATGCGCCAGCGTGCGATGATCGCCATGGCACTGGCCTGCCAGCCGCAGCTCATCATCGCCGACGAGCCGACGACGGCGCTTGACGTCACCGTCCAGGCGCAGATCCTGGCCTTGCTCAAGGAGGTGACGCGTGCGGCCAACTCGGCCCTGATCCTGATCACCCACGATCTCGGCGTGGTCGCCCGCTATGCCGACCGCGTCTGCGTCATGTACGGCGGTCGCGTCATCGAGGCCGGCCCGGCCCGGGAAATCTACGCGCGTCCTCGCCATCCGTACACGATCGGCCTGATGGCGTCCGTGCCGCGACTGGACCAGGCGACGGGAACGCGCCTCGTACCCATCGAGGGCCAGCCGCCGAACCTAGCCAACCTGCCGCCGGGGTGCGCGTTCGCCCCGCGCTGCAGCCGTGCCGTCGACCGGTGCCGGATCGAGCGGCCGGCGCTGGCCGGGACGGGTCCCGAACATCTTTCAGCGTGCCATTTCCATGACCAGCTCAGCGCCTGAGACCGTCCTCGAGGTTTGCGACCTCAAGGTCCATTTCCCGGTGATGGCCGGCGCCGTCCTGCGCCGGCAGGTCGGCAGCGTGAAGGCCGTCGATGGCGTGTCGTTCGATGTCCGTCGCGGCGAGACGCTCGGCCTGGTGGGCGAATCGGGCTGCGGCAAGAGCACCACCGGGCTCGCCGTACTGAAAATGCTCGACATCACCTCGGGCCAGGTGGTGTTCGAGGGCGAGGACATTTCCGGCTACGACCGTGCCCGGATGCGACCGATCCGACGCCGCATGCAGATGGTCTACCAGGATCCGTTTGGCTCGCTGAACCCACGCATGAAGGTGGCCGAACTCGTCGGCGAGCCGCTCCAGGTCCATGGCATGGCCGGTGACCGAGGTGCCTATCGCGCGCGCGTCGCCAGCCTGCTGGATATGGTCGGCTTGCTGCCCGACATGGCTGACCGTTATCCGCACGAATTTTCCGGCGGCCAGCGCCAGAGGATCGGCATCGCCCGCGCCCTGGCGCTGGAACCGTCGCTGATCATCTGCGACGAGCCGGTCTCGGCGCTCGACGTGTCCATCCAGGCGCAGGTGGTGAACCTGTTCCAGGAGCTTCAGGAGCGGCTGGGGCTGACCTACATCTTCATCGCCCACGATCTCGCCGTGGTACGCCACATCAGCCACCGCATCGCCGTGATGTATCTCGGCCGTATCGTCGAGATCGCCTCGCGCTACGATCTCTACGCCCGCCCGCTGCATCCCTACACCGAGGCCCTGCTGGCGGCGATCCCGATCCCCGATCCCGAGATCGAGGCGAAGCGGCCGCAGCAGATCATCACGGGCGAGGTGCCCTCTGCGATGCGCCCGCCGCCCGGTTGCCGCTTCCACACCCGCTGTCCCCGCGCGATGGACGTCTGCAGGACCGTCGACCCGCCGCTGAAGCAGATGGACGACGGCAGGGCTGTCGCCTGCCATCTGCATTCATAGCCGGGAGCGCTGCAGAGCCGCGCACTGTTCGAGGACCCAGGCCTTGCGTTCCTCGAATACCGACGACGGGCGATTGACCTCGGGGCGCTGGTGGAACCAGCCGATCGTGGCCATCCAGCGGATCAGGCGGAACTCGGCGATCAGGCTCAGGGCTTCGTCCGGGACGGGGCGGTTGGCGCGATAGCCGGTGAGGAAAGCGCGCTCGATCTCGGCCGCGTTGGGTTTGGTCTGCCAGTGCGTCAGTGCGGTGGCGATGTCGTATTGATGCCAGCCATGGCCGGCGTCGTCGAAGTCGATCACGGTCAGCCGGTCGGCATGGACCACGATGTTGCCCGGATGCATGTCGGCGTGGATCACGCTGTAGGCGGACGGCTCGCGGCTCAAGCGGCTCAGCATGTCGTGCATGCGCTGCCGTACGTCGAGCAGCAGGCTGCGTTCGCCGGACGTCAGCGAGCGATGTTCCCAGAACTCTCCCCAGTGAGGCGCCATCCCCATCAGCCCATCGGCGTCGAGCGCGTGGCGCTTGAAGCCCGGCGGCGGCTGCCAGGCGCTGGCCTGATTGTGCATCCTCGCGGTGATGCCGCCGAGTTGTTTGAAAGACGCTTCGACGAGCGTC
The DNA here is from genome assembly GCA_001557035.1 of Rhodospirillaceae bacterium CCH5-H10. GTDB lineage: Bacteria > Pseudomonadota > Alphaproteobacteria > Reyranellales > Reyranellaceae > Reyranella. Next base: position 3,321 of record LSKJ01000679.1, read on the forward strand.
TGGTCAGCAGTCGCGGCCAGGACGTCGGAGAGCAGGCGGCCCGGGGTCCAGTTCGCCATGCCGGCGAAGCGCCGTTCACCCGTGGCAGGGATCGTCACCGGGACATAGTCCTGGCCGTCGCGCGTCATCACGGCGCCGGGAACGTCAATCCCGGCCTCGGCCAAGGCCCGGATCCAGGCCCGCTCGGAGACCAGCTCCTCGAGCGTGTGATAGCCGGGTCGATGCAGGCGAAGGACGTAAGCGCGGCGATCGTGCCGGTCGGTCACCTTGAAGGTGACGTTCTCGGAGAGCAACACCAGCGTCAGGTCGTCGGCGTCGATCGGAAAGGCCGCAAGCGCTGCACGCGCAGCCGGCCCGAAAGTCCGATCGACGGTCTCGTTATCCATCGAGCTCCGCCATCGTCGCATCGAAGGCGACGAGGAATTCCTCGGCGTGGCTCTTCTGGAAGACCAGCGGTGGCCGGATCTTCACGACGTTCCTGTAGGCGCCGGCATTGCTCGTGAGGAAGCCGCGATCCTTCAGGCGGTTGATGATGTCGACCGCCTTGTCCATGTCGGGTTCGCGCGCGGCATCGGTCTTCGCGATCTCGACCCCGATGAACAGGCCATGGCCACGCACGTCGATGATCGACGCGAAGCGGCCCTTGCGCTCGGCCAGCGCCGATTTCAGGAAAGCGCCCACGGCGGCGACGTTCGCGGCGAGACCCTCGCGCTCGATGACGTCGATCACGGCCATGCCGACCGCCGCCTGCAGGGGGCTGGAGGCAAAGGTGTTGAAGTAGCGTGTCGCGGCCCGGAAGCCTTCGACCAGCTTGCGGCTGGCGGCCGTGGCGGCCAGCGGCAGGCCGTTGCCCATCGGCTTGCCGGTGACGACGATGTCGGGTTTGAAGCCCAGCACGTCGTAGCCCCACCATTGGCCGCTGCGGCAGTAGCCGGCCTGGACCTCGTCGGCGATCACCAGCCCGCCCGCTTGGCGCACGATCTCGGCGGCGCGCGCCATGAAGCCCGAGGGCACGTCGGGCAGGCCCTCGTTGGCGAAGATCGAGCAGACGATCAGCCCGGCGAAGCCCGTGCCGTCTTCTTCAAGGCCGCGGATCGCCTGCCGCAGCCGGTCGAGATAGGCCTCGCACAGTTCGTCCTCGCCGGCGCCGGGCACAAGCGGGCGCAGCATCTCGGGGAAGGGGATCGCGCGCACGTCGCCCGCGGCATTCTGGCCGGTGCCGATGCGCGTCATCTTCCCGACCGCCTCGCTGTTGCCGTGATAGGTCGCATTGGTGCAGACGATGCCGGCCTTGCCGGTGGCCATGCGCGCCATGCGCAGCGCCACCTCGTTGGCCTCGGTGCCGGAGCAGGAGAAGATGACGCTCTCGATCTCCGGCCCGTGCAGCGCCGCCAGCCGCTCGGCGAAGGCAACGATGCCTTCGTGCAGGTAGCGGCTGTGGACGTTCAGCGTCGATTGCTGGCGCGCCATCGCCTCCGCGACGTGGGCATTGGCATGACCGACGCACGGCACGTTGTTGTACATGTCGACATAGCGCCGCCCCTCGGGATCGAACAGCTCGACGCCCTGGCCCCGCACGATGTGCAGGGGCACGTTGTAGAAGAGCGGCGCCCCGGCGCCGAAGGCCCGGTCGCGACGTGCTGCAAGCGATTCAGCCGGTGTCGTCGCGCTCATGGTGACCGTCCTTACATCTTCCCCGAGACGATGCGTGCGCCCAGTGCCCAGCGATGGACCTCGGACGGGCCATCGTAAATGCGGAAGGCGCGTGAGTCGCGGAAGAAGCGCTCGACCACCGTGTCGCGCGTGATGCCGAGTCCACCCAGGATCTGCATGCAGCGGTCGGCGACGCGGAAGTAGGCCTCCGAGCAAATGACCTTGGACATCGAGCTCTCGTTCGAGGCGCGCTCGCCCTGGTCGAGCAGCCAGGCGGTGTGCCAGATCGACAGGCGTGCCTGGTTCATGTCCATCAGATTGTCGGCCAGCATGAACGACACGCCCTGGTGCTCGCCCAGTGTCTTGCCGAAGGCGACGCGCGTGCGGGCATATTCCGTGGCGATGTCCTGCGCGCGCATGGCGGCGCCCAGCCAGCGCATGCAGTGGCTGAGGCGCGCCGGCGCGAGGCGGACCTGAGCGTAGCGGAAGCCCTTGCCGATCTCGCCCAGCACGGCGTCGGCCGGCAGGCGGAGGTTCTTGATCTCGATCACGCCGTGGCCGCCGGTGAAGCTCGAATCCATCGTGTCGAGCGTGCGCTCGAGGCGGATGGCGGGGTCGGGCAGGTCGGCCATGAACATGGTGGCGTGGCCGTTCATCGGCCCGCCCTCGTTCTTCGCCATGATGATGGCGCAGCCCGCACCCTCGGCGCCGGTGATCAGCCACTTGCGGCCGTTGATCACCCACTCGTTGCCTTCGAGGCGCGCCGTCGTCGTCATCAGGCTGGGATCGGAGCCGGCGCCGCCGGGCTCGGTCATGCAGAAGATCGAGCGGATCTGGCCGGTGGCCATGCGCTTCAGGAAGTGCTCGCGCTGGTCGGGCCGCGCCACAACATCGAGCAGGTGGATGTTGCCCTCGTCGGGCGAGGCGCAATGGATCGCCGTCGGGCCCAGGATCGAATAACCCGCCGCCTCGAAGACATGGGCGCGGCCGACCTGGCTCAGTGCCTGGCCGCCATATTCCTTCGGGACCTGCGGCGCGAACACGCCGGCCGCCTTCGCCAGCTCGTTCATCTCGATGCGCAGCGCGTCGGTCGGCCCGTGCGAGGTCCAGCGCGGGTCGGTCTCGTAGGGGATGATCTTGTCCTTGATGAATTCCTTCACCTTGGCGGCGAGGTCGGTGATCGCCGCCGGCGGCGTGAAATTGAGGTCGTCGATCTTCTGCTTGGCCGTCACGAAACTCTCCCGCGTTTGCGGCCGGAACCTAGCACGGGTCGCGGCTGATCGGGGACCAGCCGGTCGCAGAGCGATGCGATCAACCGGGCCGACGCTGGGTTCGGAGACTGGAGGCCGACACAGTCCCTTCAAGACTGATATCTCTCCGGCTCGGGCTATCTATCGATCCGGCTAACGAGCAAGATAGCCCCACCGCGTTCAGAGCTTACTGCCTCGAACAGGAGGGTTCCGATGAACCTCCGCAGCATCGATCTCAACCTCCTGGTAATCTTCGACGCGCTGATGGCCGAGAAGGGGATTACGCGCGCGGCCAAGACGGTCGGCATGACGCCCTCGGCCGTCAGCCATGCGCTCAACCGCCTGCGCCAGACCTTCGGCGACCCCCTGTTTACCCGCACTCCGGCGGGCATGTCGCCGACGCGCCGCGCGCTCGAGCTGGTTCCCTTCGTGCGCGCCGCCTTGCACAGCTTGCGGCAGGGCATTGCTCTGCAGCACGAGTTCGATCCGCAGACGTCGCAGCGTACCTTCAACCTGCGCCAGTCCGACTTCATGAGCGACTGCCTGCTGCCTCGGCTGTGCGCGCGCGTGCGGGCGGAAGCGCCGGGCGTCACTCTGATCGTCGGTCAGCTCCCTGAAGACGACGAGAATCCCTACGCCCCCGGCGACATCCAGATGCGCGTCGGCGCCCGCGCCCGTGGGCCGGAGTACCGCCGCAAACGCATCTGGCGCGATCCTTTCGTCGTCGCCATGCGGTCGGATCATCCTGCCAGGATCGACAAGCTCACCCTGGACCGGTTCCTCGAACTGCCCTTTCTCGACGTCTCCAGCGCCATTGTCGACCGGCGCAGCCTTGACGAGGTGCTGCGGAGCAAGGGCGTGACGCGGCGCACCGCGGTCACGATCCCGACGCTGGCGGGGGTCGTGGCCGTTCTCGCCCACACCGACCTCTGCGCCGTGCTGCCGCAGCGCTGGGTGGCGCTCTACAGTGCGCCGAGCGAGCTCGCCACGATGCCGCTGCCAACACCGCTTCAAGGCATCGAATATGCCGTCGACATGATCTGGCACGCCAGCGACGAGACAAATGGGGCCCACCGCTGGCTGCGCCGGTTGATCGTCGAGGAATTCGACGTGCTCTATGCGCCGCCGGCAGTGCAGAAGCGTCGTGTCGGTCATCCGCCCAGCCGGCTCGACGAGGTGCCGCCGCTCGCGGCCGCGCTGTGAATGCCGTTCATGTTAGCCTGAAGACTTTGAAATAGCGTCCTCGCGCGCGCGTCCCACCTTCTGTCCGTGGAAATACAAACCCGGAAAGTGTGGTCCTGATGCGTGTGTCGTGGTTGTCGGCGGTAGTGGCGTTGCTCCTCGGGCCGGTCGTGGCGCAAGCCGAGACTTTCGGCCTCTCGACCGTTCATCGCCCGGACTATCCTTCGGTGCTGGCCATGGCCGAGATGTCCAAGCGGGTGGCCGAACGCACGGGCGGTCGCATCAAGCTCGCGCTCCAGCCGAGGAGCGGCGACACCGAGGCATTCACCCTCCAGCAGGTGCGCATCGGCAGGCTGGCCATGGCGACCGTGGGCGTTGCGAACTTCCACGACCTGCTGCCCGTCACGGCCGTGCTCTCGCTCCCCTACCTCTTCGAGTCCGACGACCATGTGCGTCGAACGCTCGAGGGGCCGATCGGCGAGGAGATTCTCGCCTCCCTCGACGAGATGGGCCTCGTTGGCCTCTGCTTCTACGATCCGGGCTACCGCTCGATCATGGCGCGCCGGCCTGTCCGCAACGCGACCGACATGAAGAGCCTGAAGATCGGCGTGCCGCTCTCCGAGATGGCGCGGGCGACCGTGCAGGCGATGGGCGGCCAGCCGGTGCCTCTGCCCGGCAGCCTGGTCTACGAAGCCCTCAAGGCCCGGCTCGTTGACGCGGCCGAGGAGAACCCCGCGGCGTATCTCTCGGCCTTTCTGGCGTCGCGCCAGCAGACGGCGACGGGTGTCTACAGCCTGACCCGGCATTCGCGGCCGCCTGAGATTCTGGTGGTCTCGAAGGCGGCGTGGCAGCGTCTGTCGCCCGACGACCAAAAGCTGCTCCGCGCCGCCGCTCAGGAATCTGCCGCGCTGCAGCGCCAGCTGCGTGTCGAGCGAGAGGACATGGCGCGTGCGACGGCGGCGTCGCTCGGGGTGGAGATCGTCACGGATGTCGACCGCAAGGCTTTGGCCGATGCCGCGGAGCCGGTCTCCGCACACTACGGGGCAGACCCGGTCGTGAAGGCCCTGGTCGCGCGGATCAAGGCCACGGCATCGGTGCCCTGAAAGCCGGCGCCCGATACCCGGCGACGACGACCCGGCCTTGCCATCCGGGACACTTTGCAACCATCGCGTGCTTTACTATTCTCGCCCTCGTTCTTTAATTGTTCCCTGACGGATCGGGAGCAGGGCATGCAGGCAAAGGTTCGGACGGTCGCGTTCCAGGGCATTGACGTGTTGCCCGTCGACGTGCAGGTGCTGGTGGCGCCCGGCACCATCGCCTTCACCGTGGTCGGCCTGCCCGACAAGGCGGTGGGCGAGAGCCGCGAGCGGGTGCGGGCCTGCTTCCGGGCGCTGGGCCTGGCGCTGCCGCCGCAGCGCATCACCGTGAACCTGTCGCCGGCCGATCTCGCCAAGGAGGGCAGCCACTACGACCTGCCCATCGCCCTCGGTCTCCTGGCCGCGATGGGCGTGCTGCCGCGCGAGAGTGTCGAGGGGTTCGTGGCCCTCGGTGAACTGGCGCTCGACGGCACTCTCTGCCGTGTGCCCGGTGTCCTGCCGGCGGCGATCGCCGCCCAGGCGGCAGGGCGCGGTGTGATCTGCCCGGCGGTCTGTGGCGGCGAGGCCGCGTGGGGTGGCTTCGATCCGGTCCACGGCGCCGACCGGCCGCCGATCATCGCCGCGCCCTCGCTGCTGGCCCTGATCAATCACCTGCGCGGCCAGCAGACCCTGCCGGCGCCCGAGGCCCTGCTGGCCGACGATCGCGCGCACTATCCGGACCTCGCCGAGATCAAGGGCCAGGAAAGCGCCAAGCGCGTGCTCGAGATCGCCGCCGCCGGCGGCCATAACCTGTTGATGATTGGCCCGCCGGGCTCGGGCAAGTCGATGCTGGCCGCGCGCCTGCCGGGCCTGCTGCCGCCGCTCGAACCGGAAGAGGCGCTCGAAGCCTCGATGGTGCGCTCGCTGGCCGGCGATCTCGGCGAAGGGCGTCTCAGCCGCCGCCGGACCTTCCGCGATCCGCATCATTCGGCAACGCTTCAGGCGCTGATCGGCGGCGGATCGCGCGTCAAGCCGGGCGAGGTTTCGCTCGCCCACCACGGCGTCCTGTTCCTCGACGAGCTGCCCGAGTTCAACCGCGCCACGCTCGAAGCGCTCCGCCAGCCGCTGGAGAGCGGCCGCGTGACCGTGGCGCGCGCCAACGCCCACGTCACCTATCCGGCGCGCTTCCAGCTCGTGGCTGCGATGAACCCCTGTCGCTGCGGCCATCTGATGGACCCGACCCGCTCCTGCGCCCGTGGTCCGCGCTGCGGCGCCGACTACCAGGCCAAGCTCTCAGGCCCCTTGCTCGACCGCATCGACCTCACCATCGACGTGCCCGCCGTCGCCGCCGCCGATCTCGCGCTGCCGCCGCCGGCCGAAAGCTCCGACGATGTCGCGGCACGCGTCGCCGCGGCGCGCACCGTCCAGCGCGAGCGGCTGGCCAAGCTGGATGCCAGGAGCCGGTTGACGGAAGTCGAAGCCGATCCGGCCGCCGGCCTTCTCGCCGACCGCGCCCGCAACTGGGCCAAGCCGCGCTGCAATGCCGATACCGACGGCGCCCTGCTGGCCGCCATCGCCGAGCCCGACGCCGAGGGCCGCGCGCTGCTCGCCCGCGCCGCCGAACGCCTCGGCCTCTCCGCTCGCGCCTGGCACCGCACCCTCAGGGTCGCGCGTACCCTGGCCGACCTCGACGGCTCCGACGCCGTGCGCCGCCTCCACATCGCCGAGGCTTTGAGCTACCGCCGGCCGCAGTCGCGATCGATGCTGGCCGCCTGAGGCGTGGCATCCGATTTCCATGCAAAATAGCCGAGGGAAAGGCGCGACTGCACGTGCTTGGCTACGATAGCGAACGATGGCACGCTCGTACTCGTGCAATTGCCGACATGAACTCAGAAACTTGTCTTTGTCCACCGTTTGATGGTGGCCTTACCGTAACGACCTTTTCCAACTGCTGCCGTTAGCCCGGCTCGGTTACCGGAAAGGCCCTTCTAAGATCCAAACCTATTGGTGTTTGATTACCGGTGTGAAGACCATTCCACGATCACCCTTTTGGCGGTCGCGAAAACGGTCGGCTTGCTACACGCCAGATCGCTACTGATCCCCACGCCAGACATTTGAACGTCCGTACCCAAAGTGATTCAGATATATACTTCTGAAGGACAGCATCTGGCTGCCGGACAACCTGATATCGCACGCTCAGTACCTCCAACGCCCGATTTACGGTGTTGGAGACGATAAGAAGCAATGCAAGAGCGCCTGACACAAAGGCGTCCAGAGCAATGGGTGCCACAAGGCCCTGCCGCGGACCGTACGCCAGCACGAACAGGACTGTAATCGCGAACACACACGGAATATCCACGCACGCGATAATATACATAACGTGGTTTTTGCGATGCACTTCTGGTGGTGTTGCTCCAAGCCAAAAGTACGACAACACGTTAAAGATCAGGAAAAAGTAGATAGGGGTCGTTGAAAGAATGTTCTCTGTAATCTTTTCTGATCCCACACCAAATATGCTGCCGATCAAAGCGTGTACGATGTTGGGGGTATCGTGCAAATCAAGCACGAAGGAGGTAAGCAGCAATCCAAAGACGAAGACACAAAGCAAAGTTGCTACCGAACTAAGCCAGAAGAACCCACCGTGGGGCCGGATATCCTTCTTGTGTAGTTGGTAAAGCGTAACGATCCCCATGAGTGCCATTTCCGTAAGCGCTACAATCTTGAGCAGGCGGATACTTGGCAGGAGCCCCCAGTGACGCACATACAGAGCCCATGCCAAAAAACTGGCATAGATGGCGTGGGTAAAAGCGATTTCCTTAAGCCAAAGCCCGCCAATTACTGCCAGGTCACGCACATTGCCCATTGATGTTGCCTACTTTGGCTGTGCCGAGATGAAAATGAGTTTGTCTTGAAGATCGGATGCCTTTCCGAACGTATTACGCATACGCTTTGCGAACTCGTAGCGAGACAGATGGCCTTTCGCCATTAACCTGTAGAGAAGTATTTGATCTTCCTCGGCAATGGTCTCAGGAACACGCATCCGCATTCGAATGCTCTGCTCTCGATAGTCGATCTTATTCTTGTTCAGACTAGATAAAATCGCTGAAGCGGTGTGTGGTGGTACCAATCCAGGTTCATCAAGGAAGAACGGACTCGTCGCCTCCATCGCGAGGATGATGATCCCGCCTCCTGGCGTCAGGTTCTGCAACCGATATCTCTTGATACGGTCCAGCATGTCGTCAGTGTAATAGGACGAATGAAGGAACAGAATAAAATCAAACTGGAGCTGATTGCCTGGGGCGAGATCTGCAATCGCCTCCGTCAAACGGTAGCAGGCGGACCTCGTCGAAAAGACATTCAGCTGCATTGACCGCGAAATGGCGTTCGGCTCTGCAAGAAGCCATCGGCTAGAAATTCCGTACTCATATGCCAGCAGGTTCTGCAACTCTTTGGAGTTGGTACCTGTACCCGCTCCGATGTCCGCAATCTCGATAGCGGTGCGGCCCCCCGCATGCTCGGCTATGGTCTTGGCGATAAGTTGCAATGCCGCTTGCCAATCCAGCGGGCTGGTAAATACCGATAGCAAGTTATAGCTGTCTCGATAGAGAGGCCAAAAATCTTCGCCGCCTCGGTGGACGCGATTGGCGGTGGCTGAATGGGTGCTGATTCTTGTTCGAGTAGTCATCGCATCCGTGGTGCATAATAACAGAATACAACTCTAGAGTACACGGTTAAACAAACTTGGTTGCAGGTTGCATCGAGACACCACTCGGTAAACTTCACTCAAAGCGGGATGAATTTGGCTTTGCGTTTCAACCTGGCTGTATATTTGGCCGGCTATTCCCTGAGTGTTACAATCGGCGCGCTGCTGTTGGCCGGGCGACGCTAGCCGCCACGCCTACCGGTCCCGGTTCTCCATCAGGATGATCGTCCGCTTGAGCGCGTCGGCATCCACCGCGGTCTGGCCCTTGAAGGGCTGGTCCATGATGAACACGAAGCCGATGAAGGCACCCATCACGGCCATCTGGGCCGAGAGCACGTAGGCGCGGAAGGCGCTGCGCTGCATGGTGCTGGTGATGAACAGCAGCATCAGGACCGCGAACAGCACGACCTGCCAGTAGGGCTTGGGCAGCGAGAGCGAGACGGCATTGAGGCGCGCGTCGCGGGATTCGGCGATCGAGTCGAAGGACCTCAGGATCTCGGCGTAGATCGTCGTCTCGCGGCCGGGCTTCGGCTCGATCTCGAAGATGCCCCGCGACAGCGGCGCGAAGGCGAGGCGCACCTTGTCGCTGCGGCCGCCGCGCAGCATCGCCGGCCATTCGTCGTCGACGATCGCCTTGGCGTATTCCAGCAGGTTGAGCCGCAGCTCCGTGACCTCCTCCTGGCCGTAGCGGTTGAGCAGCCGGTCGAGCCGGTTGATCTGCGACGCTTCGTTCGAGACCAGCGCATCGGCCTTGCGGAAGTTGCCCTCCGCCTCGACCAGGGTGAAGGCCAGTACCAGGCTCGTCATGGTGAACAGCGTCGCCTGCATGCGCAGCACGAAGTCGTTGTTCTCATTGCTGGTTTGCAGCCAGGGCAGGCGGTGCACCAGCGACGGCATGGCGAGGATTGCGCCGGCCAGGATGAGCGCGCCGGCCACCAGGACGAGGGTCTCGGGCAGCGAATAGAGCCAGTCGATCATGAGTCGGTCAGGGATCGATCAAGACGCCGGGGTTCATCATGCCCCTGGGGTCCAGCTCGCGCTTGGCGCCGCGCAGGGCGCGCGCGAACAGTTCGGGCCGCTGCCGGTCATAGAACGGCCGGTGGAAGCGTCCGACCGCATGATGGTGCGTGGTCGTGCCCCCATGCTCCACGGTCGCGGCGGTGCAGGTCGACAGGACGTCCATGAACTGCTGAAGCGCGTCCTTCCTCGGATCGAACAGGCCGCCGAAGGTGAAGTAGAGGCAGGGCCCGTCGGGATAGACGTGGGTGAAGCGGCAGGTGACCGTGCCCTCGCGACCCGTGACGGCCTTGATCGTCTCCTTGGTGAGCTTCGTAATCTTCGCGTGGAAGTCGCGATAGCGCTCCCAGGTCATCGATGTCTCAAAGGTCGAGGAGAGGATGCCGCGCGCCACCGCATGCTCGCCATAGTGCGGCGCGCGGATGAACTTGTTGCGCCACGCGCCGGCCGCGCCGGAGCGATGGGCGTTCTCGTCGTCGTCGCTCTGGTCGGCCACGCCGCCATGGGCACTGCAGATCTCCAGCGCGCGCTTCATCCAGGCATCGAGCGGATGATCGGGAGATTCGAAGGCCAGCACCAGCACGGCCTCCTCGTTGCGCCAAGGAATGCCGGGCAATGCCTCGCGCGCCTCGAGCAGGCGGCAGTTGGCGGGGTAGAGGCCGGCCTGCGTGATGTCGCGCACCGCGTCGGCGCCGGCGTGGAAGTCGCGGAAGCGCACGCTGGCGGAAGCGCGGAAGGTCGGCTTCTTGCGCAAGCGCACCCAAGCTTCGGTGATGATGCCTAAAATGCCTTCGGAGCCGATGAACATCCGGTCGGGGCTGGGACCGGCGCCCGAGCCGGGCAGGCGGCGTGTCTCCAGCGTGCCTTCGGGCGTCACGACCCGCGTGCTCTCCACGAAATCGTCGATGTGGGTGTAGAGCGTGGCGTAGTGACCGCCCGAGCGGGTGGCGATCCAGCCGCCCAGGGTCGAGCAGCGATAGGCCTGCATGTAGTGGCGCATGGTGAACGGCGTGTCGCGCAGCGCGTCCTCAATGGCGGGCCCGTAGATGCCGCCCTGGATGCGCGCGGCCTGGCTCACCGCATCGACCTCCAGCACCTTGTCCATGTGGCGCGTCGAGATGGTCACGACCTTGTCGAAGGCGGCCGAGGGCTCGATGCCCTTCACCACCGACGAGCCGCCGCCATAGGGGATCGCCTTGGCGCCGATGCGGCCGCACCAGTCGAGGATCTTCGCGATGTCTTCCTCGGTCTCGGGGAAGGCCACCGCGTCGGGCGGGTTGGGCACGGCGCGCATGAACATGCGGATCGTGTCGAAGCCCGCCTTGCCGTAGCTGTGCTCCAGCCGCGTCAGGTGATCGGTGCGCACCATCGACTGCAGGGCCGAGGGCACCTCGACGCGGCTCTTGCGCAGGACGATCTCGTCCGCCTTGGGCGGTGCCTTGACGTCGAAGCCGGAAAGTCCGTAGCGGCCCGCGATCTCGGCTTCCCACGGCCGGATCTCGTCCGGGGTCAGGTCCTCGTCGGCGTAACCCCAGGCATAGAACTTCTTCTGCCGCCGCATGTTTCCTCCGGTGTCTTTTTCTTTCAGGCCGCGAAGGTGATCGGCTTCGTCGTCCCCTTGATCTGCGTGCGATGCATGACACGCCGTGCCGCTTTGTCGAACGGATCGCGGCGATGCATGGTCGAGCGGTTGTCCCACATCACGAGGTCGCCCACTTTCCAGACATGCTGGTAGATGAAGCGCGGCTGGGTGACGTGCGCCCACAGCTCCTCCAGCACCGCGTCGGATTCGGCTTTGGTGTAGCCCTCGACATAGGAATTGCGGCGGCGGCCGAGATAGAGCGTGGCGCGGCCGTTCACCGGATGGCGCAGGATCGCGGGATGCCATGCGCCGGGCGCGACCATGGGGTCGTCGGTCGGCGTGACTCCCTTTCGCAGGAAGCCGCCGGAATTGTAGGTGCCGTCGTGCTTCACGCGGCGGCCCTCGATCTTTGCGCGCAAGGGGGCGGGGAGGGCGTCGCAGGCGGCCTGCATGCTGGTGAACCAAGTGTTGCCGCCGCTCGGCGGGATCTCCAGCGAGTAGAGCATCGAGGCGTCGGGCGGCACGTCGAGATAGCTCATGTCGGTGTGCCAGACGGCCTCGCCGTCGCCCAGCGCGCCGATCGGGTCGCCTTTCGTATCGAGCACGTTCGACACGACGTAGATGTCGGGATAGCCCGGCGGGCTGATGCGGCCACGCTCCTGGTTGGGCGGCGGATCGAGTTCGCCGAAGCGGCGACTGAAGGCCAGGAGATGGTCGTCGCTGAGCTGCTGCCCGCGCAGCAGGATCATCGAATGCGCGTACCAGGCGCGTTCGATCGCGGCGAATTCCTCCTCGCTGAAGTTGCGCAGATCGACCCCGAGGATTTCCGCTCCGACGGCATCGGTCACGGGACGCACTGTTACGGCCATGTCTTCTTCTCCGGCTTTGCGGCGATGATCGACCGGCCGCGCGGGTCGATCAAGCGCCGAGCGCCGGCACCAGCCACTTGAGCAGGGTCTCCGCGACCACCGGCGAGAGCGGACCGCCGAACCCCGGATCGGTCGGACCGCTCACCGTCTTCAGGTTGTGGCTGACCTGCGGGATCACCACGGCCTCGCCCGACACGTTGCGGGTACGCAGCGCGTCGATCAGGGGCTGCACGTCCGCCATCGGCACGACCTGGCGGTCGGCGGCTCCCTGAACGAGCAGGCACGGCGTGCGGCTCTCCGCCAGCACGGAAGCGGGATCGAACGACAGCAGGCTCTTCAGGAAAGGTCCGGCGTAGAGCGGGAACAGGAGCTGCAGTTCGGGCGGCAGGTTGTTGGGCACGCGGCCGGTTTCGAGAATGGCGGCGATGGCGCGATCGGTGGGCAGGCGCAACGATGGCGGCGCGTCGCGCGCGATCTGCGCCCGCAATATGTCCTCGAGCCTGCGGCCCGGCGTGGCGGCCAGGACCATCGCATGCAGCTTCTTCGCGACCAGCGCCTTGCTGGCGGCAAGGGCCAGCAGTCCGCCCTCGCTGTGGCCCAGCAGCGCCGTCGCATAGGGCTTGATCTCGTCGTGGCGCAGCAGCTCGGCGTGCGCCGCCTCGACGTCGCCCACGAAATTGTCGAAGGCGAAGAACGACTCCTGTTCTTCCAGCGACCCGCGCGGCCGCGGCGTCGACTGGCCGACCCCGCGCTTGTCGTAGCGCAGCGAGGCGATGCCGTTGCGCGCCAGCAGCCCGGCGATGTCCTTCAGGAGATCGATGCGATCCGGTGCGAGCGGATTGTTGCCGTCGCGATCGGTCGGCCCGCTGCCGGCGACCAGCACGACGCCCGGCACGTACTGGATCTCGCTGAACAGCGGCATCAGCAGGGTGCCGGCCAGGCTGGTGCCGCCCGTGCCGGCGAAGCGCACCTGTCTCGTCTTGGTCTTGCCCTTTGCATACCAGCCGCTCTCGGTGAGCGATCGCGTCTGCGCCCACGCGGAGACGGGCGCGAGCGCGCCCGCCGCCAGCAGCGCGCGCCGTCCGATCAAGCCTGCTTGTCCGGCTTCGGCATGCCCGTCGAATGACCCATGATCCCGCCGCCGAAGATGTGCACATGGAAATGGAACACGAGCTGCCCGCCGTTCGGTCCATGGTTCGCCACGATGCGATAGCCTTCGGGATCGAGGCCGAGATCGTGCGCGACCTTCGACACCGCGCGCCAGAAGCCGACGATCATCTCGGCCGGCGCCTTGGCCCCGAAGTCGGCCTGGCTGATGTATTCGCCCTTCGGGATCACCAGCACATGCACGGGCGCCAGCGGCGCGATGTCGTGGAAGGCCAGGGAGAAGTCGTCCTCGTACACTTTCTTGCACGGCAGTTCGCCGCGCAGGATGCGGGCGAAGACGTTGGTGCGGTCGTAGGCGGCGATCATCGAATCGGACATGACGAAACTCCGGACTCTTGCTGCGGGACGCTACGCGGCGAGCGTGTTAATCGCATGGCACACCGCTCTCAATGCGGTGTTTCATTATAGGGAGCGTTCGCCACATGACGGAATTCGAAAAGCGGCTGGCGTGCGTGATCGCGGCCGATGGCTCGATTGCGCGCGGCTACCTGATCGACAAATGCGAACTGATCGGCGCGAACCAGTATGTCATCACCTGGAAGGTGCCGCTCCAGAACGAAGCGAAGACCAATTTCTCCTGCGTGATCGGCAGCGTTGCGCAGGAAGCGGTCGAGCCCGGCTTCTGCACGGTCGGGCTGATGGCCGATCCGATGAAGATGAACGTCCATACCTACGACGTCGCCGGCAAGCCGGCGAAGCGGCCCTTTCACCTGGCCGTGTTCCGCGACTAGTCGAAGACGAGGAGCCCGTCAGCCCTTCAGCAGACGCGGGCGTCCCGGCGCTTCGACGGCGGCAGGCCTTGCCTGCCGTCTCAATGCGCTCACCAGCACGTCGCGGGCTTCGTCGATCCTGGCGGCGAGGTAGGGCGAACCGCCGGCATCGGGATCGGCGCCGCGCATGAGGCGACGGTGCGCGACGTGAACACTCGCGAGATCGGCGCCTTCCGTCAGGCCGAGCACGTCGAGCGCCTCTTTCACCGTCATGCCGGCGTCGTCGCGGTCGTGCGGGGCGGCGGCGAGCTCCCGGTGCGACGACACGACCGGCGTCGCATGCTTGAGATAGGCTTCGAGCAGAGCCGCGGCGTGCTGGACGGCGCGCGGGTCGGGCGCTGCTGGCTCCTGCCAGACTGGCGGCATTTCGAAAGGCGCTGGTTTTGTCCGGAAGAGGGCGAAGGCCGCGCGCAGCGGCATCAGGATCGCGCGCCATTTGAGAAACGCCGGCACGACGATCATCGCCGCGCCGAGCAGCATCGCGGCCGCATACTGTTCGCGCAGGATCAGCATCACCAGCAATGGGATGGCCGCGATCACCAGCAGCAGCAGCATCCATCGGATGGTGCGCACCATCGTCTTGGGATCCGAATGGAGGAACCAGTCGATGAACTTCGCGCCCGTGGCCAACACGGAAAGGCCGAGCACGATGGCGGAGATGATGACGGCATAGTCCATCGACGCACTCCTTCGAGGAGAGCCTAACCGCGATGGCAGACGAAATCAGCGGGCAGCACTGCAATTTTCTACCTGTGTTTCGACGCGAGTCGCGTTTAGACTTCGTGCATATAGTGAATTGGGGAGTACAGCGGATGACTGAGCCCACTCGAGAGACACCGACCACCAAGGTTTCTCAAGAAGTTCCGCCCCTCGTTTCTCCCGTCATGCCGGGTTCGGAATCGAACCTTCCGTCGCGCAAGGGTTCGATCGACGAATTCCTTCGCCGCAACGAGGAAGTACTCGCGAAGGATCGCGAAGAGTTCGAGGCATACCTCGTAGCGAAGCATGAACAGGCGACGCTGAAGGCCAAGGCGGAAGCCGCGAAGCCCAAGGTCAAGACGAAGATGAGCCGGCGTACGATGTTGAACGTCGCCGTCGGCACCGCGGCCACTGCCGAAGTCGCCGTGCTGGGCTACCATGCGATGGGTGGCGGTTCGTCTTCGGACAACGGCATCTTCCAGGCGGCGGGCACGGGCGCGCAGCAATCGCCGATCGTGCGCGAAGTCGTGGATTCGCGCGCCGACATCAAGGGCCAGAGCCTCGGCAACTGGGTCGCGCTTCTGCCGACCAAGATGGGCGGCGGCACCTACGCGATCGATCTCAACTCCAATCGCGTGCTGGGCTCGATCTGGTACTGGAACTACGGCGACTACAATCCGATCAGCCACCATCTCTGCGCCTTCCCGAGCGCCGATCCCACGCACGGCTTCGAGTTCGTGAACTCCACGCAGGGCGGCCAGAATTCGCTGATCTACGGCATCCCGACCAACGTGACGGCGGAGAACGTGCCGGGCGGCACCAACATCTATCGCGTTCGCTACGACGGCACCCAGATGCAGATGATCGAGAACGTGTCGGAGACGACCGGTCTCGGGCTCGGCGTGCATGTCACCGTCAATCCGAAGGACGCGCAGTCCTATTTCGTGACCGACGGCCAGAAGGATATCGCCGCCTGCTTCGACCGTACCACCTCGCGGGTGAAGGCGGCGCTGCGCTTCGACTGGGAACCCAACGTGCCGCAACTGCGCGAGGCCTGGATCAAGGGCGGCACGCTCACCATCAAGAAGATCTATCCCGACGAGAAGACCGGCCTCTACAATCTGCGCGGCACCAAGGGCAACAAGATCGACTGGGAAATGGTGCCGATGGGCGAGCTGTTCGTCGAGGAGGGCTCGCTGCCCGGCGAAGCGCCGCTCACGCTGACCGGCGCCGACGGCACGATCTGGCATCCGGAAGGCCGCTGGGCGGCAACGGTCGTGCGCCTGTGCGGCGGCATTTGCATCCTCGATCCCGAGAAGAACTTCGAGCCGGCCGCCTTCCTGCAGTTCAACAAGGATTCGCAGGACCAGTACAAGGTCGAGCAGGTCGACAAGGACACATGGAAGGTCGTCTTCGACAAGATCCACTCGCCGGGCCACGAGATCGGCTTCTCGCCCGACGGCAAGTTCCTGGTGATGATGAACAACCTGCGGGAAAACAACTGCTCGATCTTTTCCTGCAGCGATCCGGATCCGACCAAGTGGCGCAAGGTGGCGCATGTCGAGGATCCGCTGTGGCGCGGCAAGTATCCGAACCCGTTCCATATGGTCTTCTCGATGGACAGTTCGAAGCTCTATCTGTCCATCCTGCATCCGTCGCCGGCCTATAGCGGCATCATGGTGATCGACACCAAGACCTGGACGATCCTGAAGGAGATCCAGGGTATCGGGCCCGACCTGCAGACGCCGGCCATCACCTACGACGGCAAGTACGTGCTGACGCCGTTCAGCGGTTTCCAGCGCCAGTCCAGCGGCATCTCGGTCATCGATACCTCCACCGACACCCTGGTCGGTATTCTGCCGAGCAACGGCGGGCACCATGACTGCGTGATCATCCCGACCAAGCTGGAGCACATGAAGCACACGCGCTCCTGTACGCTTTGAGGCTGCTCGCCAGCCTGGCGCTGCAGAATCTCGGGCGCCGCAAGGCCCGCAGCTTCCTGCTGATGGCGGCGGTCGCGGTCGCAAGCGGCGTGGTCTTCACCGGCGCGACGCTGATGCGCAGCATCGACAGCTCCATGGCGGTGGGCTTCACGCGGCTGGGCGCCGACATGATGGTGGTGCCGGAAGGCGCGCTCACCAACATCACCGCGGCATTGCTCACCGTCGAGCCGACCGATCTCGTGCTCGACCAGGATCTGTTCGCGAAGGCGAACCTCGCCAGCGTGGGCCGCGCCGCGCCGCAGAAGATTGCCCGGGTCGAGCATTCCGGCATCGGCGGACACCACGAATCGGCTGACCTGATCGGCTTCGACCCGGCGCTCGACTTCACGGTACGGCCGTGGCTGGTCGAGAAGCTCGGCCGCGACATGCGCGCGGGCGACGTGATCCTGGGCGCCGGCCGCGCCGCGGCGCTGGGCTCGGAATTGCTGATCTTCGGCAAGGCGCACACCGTCTACGGACGGCTGGGCAAGACCGGCGTCGGCACGCACGAGCGCGGCGTGTTCATGAGCTTCGACACGCTCGAAGCGTTGGCCAGCTCCGTCCACGGACCGAACGGACCGCCGGCCGTCTTGCAGAAGGGCAAGGTGAGCGGCTTCCTCGTCGAGCTCGCGCCGGGCGCGACGCCGCTGCAGGCGCGCTTCGCGATCCTCTCGACCCTGAAGGACGTGAAGGTCGTGACCGGCGATTCGACCATGAGCGGCATCCGCCAGGGACTGGCGGCGCTGCTGAACGGCATCCTCGCGCTGATGGTGCTGATGTTCGCCAGCACCGCGCTGATGGTGAGCGTGCTCTTCTCGGCCATCGTCACGGAGCGGCGCGGCGAGCTCGGCCTGCTGAAGGCGATCGGCGCGCGGCGCGGCCAGATCGTCGGCATGATGGTCACCGAGGCGGTCATTGCCACCGGTGCCGGCGGCGCGCTGGGCGTCGTGCTGGGCGTGCTGGTGATGCGCCTCTACGAACGCTCGCTGGTCTATTACCTGGAAAACATCGGCGTGCCGTTCGTCTGGCTCGACGGGCCGCGCATCGTGATCGTCGCGGTGCTGGCCATCGTCATGGCCTCGGTCATCGGTGCGTTGGGCTCGCTCTATCCCGCATGGCGTGCCAGCCGGCGCGATCCCTATGATCTCGTGCGCGGCGAGGGCTGACACGATGCTGTCCTGCCGGGCCTTGAGAAAGGACTACGTCACCGAACGCGGCGAAGTCGCGGCAGTGGGCGGCATCGACCTCGAGGTGGCGGCCGGCCGCTACGCCGCGATCATCGGCCGCTCGGGCTCGGGCAAGTCGTCCCTGATGGCGATGATCGGCGGCCTCAGCCGGCCCTCGAAAGGCCAGGTGCTGGTCGACGGCACCGACATCTGGGGCCTGTCGGAGAACGCGCTGGCGGCCTTCCGCAACGGCCGCATCGGCTACGTCTTCCAGTTCGCAAGCCTGTTGCCGACCCTGCGCCTCGTCGACAATGTCGCCCTGCCGGCGATGCTGGGCCGCCGCGGCACTCAGCCCGCCATCTATGCCCGCGCGGCCGCGCTGCTGGGCCAGATGGGACTGGGCGATCATCTCGATGCCTATCCGGGCGAAGTCTCGGCCGGCGAGCAGCGGCGTGCGGTAATCGCCCGCGCTTTGATCAACGAGCCGGCGCTGATCCTGGCCGACGAGCCGACCTCGGACCTGGACGAGCAGACCGAGATCGAGATCATGGACGAGTTGCTCGCCGTCAACCGCGAGCGCGGCACGACGCTGATCCTCGTCACCCACAATCTGGCGCTGGCCCGGCAGGCTGAGCAGATCGTGCACATCGCCCACGGGACGATCGTCGCATGAGCGAGCCGGACAAGGATGCGGTGATCGCCGATCTCCGCCGCCAGCTCAGTGCGGCCCAGTCCGAAGTGCGCGTGTTGCGGCGGCGGTTGGGCACGTCGGATGCGCCGTCCGCGCCGGGCCTGCTGAACGAGCTGCGCGAGGCGGCGCCGCGCAAGGTCGATGCGCCCGCCACCGTCGCCGTTAAGCTCGGCCGACGTTTCGATCTGTGGCGCTCACCGGTCGTGATCGGCGTGGCCATGGTGGTGCTGACGGCCTTTGCGATCGATGCCGCCGTCGGCCTGTACCAGGCGCGGTCGCTGCGCGAAGCCCGCCAGGCGCGGCTGTTGCTCGAGAACACCGCGATGCGCTCGCTCTATGTCGAGCTGAAAGGCATCGCCTACGAACCCGACGGCAAGTCGTACCGTATGACGCTCTTCCTTCAGAATGTCAGTCCCAACGGGCCGCTCTACGTCATGCTGAACGCGGTCTCTGTCTTCGTTCAATCGGGCATGGTCTGGCAGCAGGTCCCGTCCCGTCCGGCGCCCGGCGTGAGCTGGGGCGTCGTGAAGGTGGTGGACGGCTACACTTATGACGTCCTGTTCACGCCCGACGTCGCCAACTGGGCCGAACTGATCCCGGGCTACATGCATGTGCGCATCCAGTCGGATCTTCTGGTGAGCGAGAAGGCGCAGCCGGGCAACGACGTCGTGGAGCGCCGCACGCCTTACTACGTCTATCTGAAGCCGCACGGCGCCAACGACGAGGACATCAAGGCGCGCAGCAAGTCGACCCGCACGCCGCCGCTTTTCATCCCGATGCCGCCGCATTAGCAGCTGTCATCCTGAGCGCAGCGAAGGATCTCGCGTCCGCAAAGGAGTCCGCTGGTCGTTAAGTCAGGTCCTTCGCTCCGCTCAGGACGACAAAGTTACCGCTTCCGGCTGGCCTTCTCGGCGATGCCGGACAGGCCTTCGCGGCGGGCCAGTTCGTCCCACACCGACTTGGGCTTCACGCCCACCGCGGCCCACAGGGTCAGCAGGTGGTAGAGCATGTCGGCGCTTTCGCCGACCAGCTTGACCTTGTCGCCGCGGATGCCCTCGATCAGCGCCTCGACGGCTTCCTCGCCCAGCTTCTTGGCGATCTGCGGACGACCGCGGCTGAACAGCCGTGCCGTGTATGACGTTTCGGGGTCAGCGCCCTTGCGGCTGTCGATCACGAGGTACAGGCGATCGAGGACGTGCTCGTCGATCGTGACGATGTTCGGCCGTATCGCCTTCTTGGCCTTCTTCTTCTTCGCCATCCGCGGGGAACTCCGCCGCCCGGGGGGACGGGCGATCGAATATCTGATTACGCCTCTTCGACGGGCGCCACGGCAACTTTACGCCAAAATCAGGCCGCGCGCGAGATTTGTCGTACCGCCACGCCGGCGCGCGCGAGATGTTCCTTGGCCTGCGCGATGGTGAACTCGCCGAAATGGAAGATCGATGCGGCGAGCACCGCGGAAGCGCCGCCCTTCGTCACGCCGTCGACCAGATGATCGAGCGTGCCGACGCCACCGGATGCAACGACCGGAACCGGCACCGCATCCGACACCGCGCGTGTCAGTTCGAGATCGAAACCCGACTTGGTGCCGTCGCGATCCATCGAGGTGAGCAGGATCTCGCCCGCGCCCGACTCCGCCATGCGGCGCGCCCAGTCGACCGCGTCGAGGCCGGTGCCCTTGCGGCCGCCATGGGTGAAGACTTCCCACTTGCCGGGCGCGGTGCTGCGCGCGTCGATCGCCACGACGATGCACTGGTCGCCGTACTTACGGGCGGCTTCGCGCACGAATTCCGGCCGCGCCACCGCCGCGGAGTTGATCGAGACCTTGTCGGCGCCGGCCAGCAGCAGCCGGCGAATGTCCTCGACCTGCCGCACGCCGCCGCCCACCGTCAGGGGCATGAAGCACTGCTCCGCCGTGCGGCCGACCACGTCGAGGATAGTGTCGCGGTTCTCGTGGCTGGCGGTGATGTCGAGGAAGGTGAGCTCGTCGGCGCCGGCGGCGTCATAGACGCGCGCCTGCTCCACGGGATCGCCGGCATCGCGCAGGCCCACGAACTGCACGCCCTTCACGACGCGGCCGTCCTTCACGTCGAGGCAGGGGATGATGCGGACCTTGAGCATGGCGCCGCTACTCGCCCTTCAGCACGCGGATCGCGTCGGGCACCGTCACGCGACCGTCATAGAGCGCGCGGCCGACGATGGCGCCGACGATGCCGAATTCTTCCGTGGGCTTCAGTTCGCGCAGATCGTCGAGCGAGCTGACGCCGCCCGAGGCGATGACCGGCGTGGTGAGATGCTGCGCCAGCGTGACCGTCGCATCGACGTTGACGCCGCCCATGGCGCCATCGCGGTCGATGTCGGTGTAGATGATGGCCGAGACGCCGGCATCCTCGAAGCGCAGGGCGAGATCGAGCGCCCGCACCGTGCTCTGCTTGGTCCAGCCGTCGACCGCGACGATGCCCTCGCGGGCGTCGATGCCGACCGCGATCTGGCCGGGCCACTGCTTGCAGGCGGCTTTCACCAGGCCCGGCTCCTTGACCGCGATGGTGCCCAGGATCACCCGCTTCACGCCCGCCTCGAACCACTGCGCGATGCTCTCGATGGTGCGGATGCCGCCGCCCAGCTGGGTCGGCACCTCGACGTCCTTCAGGATGCTCTCGACCGCCGCGCGGTTGACCGGATGGCCCTCGACCGCGCCGTTCAGGTCGACCAGATGCAGCCATTCGCAGCCGGCATTGGCAAAGGCCTTGGCCTGGGCGGCCGGGCTGTCGTTGAACACGGTGGCACGCTGCATGTCGCCGCGCAGTAGGCGCACGCACTTGCCGTCCTTGAGGTCGATCGCGGGGAAAAGGATCATGGCGGGCGGGGTTTAGCGCGAGGGGGCCCGGGACGCCACCCCGATCGGGCCCCGTCAGCCGCGGCCTATGCCCACGATCGCCCCAATCAGTCGGCCGAGCTGAAACTTCGTCCAGATGTCCGCGGCGGAAAAGCTGGGGCGCGCCTGCATGGCGGCCCAGTAGCGCGCGAGCGCCGGCCGCTTCGGGATCTCCTCCCCGAGACCGGCGAATTCCATGCGGCCGAGAAACACGGTCCAGACGACGTCGGCGACCCCGTAGGCGGGCGGCACGAGGACCGCGCGGCCGTCGCGCAGCGTCTGCTCGAGCCGGTCCATGAAGCCGATGGCTTCGGCGCGGCGTCGCTGCGAAAGCTTCACGACGGCGTCCGGCTCGAAGGTGGCGACGCGCCGGGCGAACACCTCGGCGCGCGCCTGATAGACCGAGGCGAGATCGGGATTCGCGGCGGCATGCGCCAGCAGTTGGCGTCGGGCCGCTTCGAGTCGCTTCGGGATCATGATCCGCGCCAGCGGATTGCGCGCGAGAATCCCGCCGAAGGTCAGTTCCTCGATCGGATAGCCGTAGTGCAGATCGACCCAGCCCTTCGTCTCGGGATCGGTGGCGGCGCCCAGCGCATACTCGGCGATGTCGCGACTCTCGACGAGAACGCGATCGGGCAGGACCAGCGTCGGCACGGTCATGCCGGGATTGAGCCGCACATAGTCCGGCTGCTGCTGGCTCAGGCGGAAATGGATGTCGACGAAGACCCGCTCGTGGTCGATGCCGCCTTCGGCGAGCGCAAGGCGCGCGATCATCGAATAGTAGGATGACGGCGTCTGATAGAGGCGGGGTTTGGATACTGTCATGACCCTTCTTAAGGGATAGAGCCGCAAATTGTGCAGGAGGCCTGCCGCGAGCACAACTTCGCGGCGAGGCGTTGTCCTTTCGAGTTGGCCGACGCTAATCTCGGGACATGACCCGTTACACCCCTGATCTTCTCGCCGCCGACCTGGCCGATCTCACCGCCATCCGGCGCGACATCCATCGCCATCCCGAGACCGCCTTCGAGGAAGTGCGGACCGCCCAGATCGTGGCCGACAAGCTCACCTCCTGGGGCATCGAGGTGCATCGCGGCCTGGCCACCACCGGTGTCGTCGGCACCCTGAAGGGCAATCGCCCCGGCCAGAAGACGATCGGCCTGCGCGCCGACATGGATGCGCTGCACCTGCAGGAGAAGAACGACTTCGACTATGCCTCGCAGGTTCCCAACAAGATGCATGCCTGCGGCCATGACGGGCACACGACGATGCTGCTGGGTGCGGCCAGGCAACTCGCGGCGGCGCCCGACTTCGGCGGCACCGTCCACTTCATCTTCCAGCCCGCCGAGGAAGGGCTGGGCGGCGCACGGGTCATGATCGAGGAAGGCCTGTTCGAGAAGTTCCCCTGCGACGTGGTCTACGGCATGCACAACATGCCGGGCTTCCCGGTCGGTCACTTCGCCATCCGCACCGGCCCGATGCTCGCCTCGTCCGACAGCTGGGAAGTCGTCTTCAATGGTACCGGCGGCCACGGCGCCATGCCCGACCGCGGCACCGACCCGACTTTCGTGGCCGCACAGTTCATCGTGGCGGTGCAGGGCATCGTCGGCCGCAACGTGCCGTCCAGCCAGGCGGCCGTGTTGAGCGTCGGCCATATCGCCGCCGGCACGCCGGGCTCGCCCAACGTGATCCCGTCGGAAGTGCTGATCCGCGGCACCGCCCGCAGCTTCTCGGCCGACGTGCGCAATCTCCTTGAGAAGCGCCTGGCCGAGGTCGCGGCCGGTATCGCGCAGGCCGGCGGCTGCGAGGCCGTCTCGAAGTACCATCGCCGCTACCCGGCGCTGGTCAATGCCGCCGAGCAGACGTCGGTCGCCGTCGAGGCGGCGGCGCTGACGGTCGGTCGCGAGAATGTCGAGGCCAACACCTCGCCGCTGGCCGGCGCGGAGGACTTCGCCTTCATGCTGGAGAAGAAGCCGGGCGCCTACATCATGATCGGCAACGGCGGCACGGGCGAGGGCGGCTGCCAGAACGTGCATTCGCCGCTCTACGACTTCAACGACCGGATCCTGACGACCGGTGCGGCCTACTGGATGAACCTCGTCCAGCTCGAATTGGGCGACGCGGCCTGAAGAGGCACTGTCCTTAATGAGCATACCTCCCCATTGAAATGGGGAGGTGGCGGCGTCTTACGCCGACGGAGGGGTCATGAATGGCCGTTCTTTCTTCGACGCTCTCGGACATTGCTGCGCAATGTCCTGACGCTACCCGGCCGAGCTTCGCTCGGCCTAGTGGTGGTCGAACGACCACCCGGCATCGGTCTGATCCCAGGTCACGCCGTCCTGCAGATGGACGACGGCATGAGTGTCGGCGCCGAAGTCGTAAACTGCGGCGCTGGCATGCATCGGCGCGGGCTCATCGGCTGTCGGCAGCATCAGCCCGTCGGACAGGTCGCTGAGCACGACCAGCGAATCCTCGCTCGCGGCGGTCAGGAGATCGGCGACGGCAACGCCCGGAACCCCATCGACGAAGACTGCGCCCGGCTCGCCGAACAGGCGGTCGAGCGGTGCGCCGTAGGACACCGGCTCCGTGCCGGCTTCCGCCCAGCGCGAGACGGGTGTCGCATAAATGGGCAGGTCGCTGCGGTCGAACTCGACGAGGTCGGCGCCGACGACGAAAATCGCGTCGGCCGAGCTGTCGGAAGGCTCCGAATGGCTCATGGAAAAGTCTTTCGTACCAAAGAATTCAAATAATGCTTCAAATGTAGCTGATAGAACGTTGAGAATAAAGAGAGAACGTTCGTTAAACGGAATTCTCCTTCATTCGCAAAGGCTTGGGTAAACGGCGCGACTGGCCTAGGGTGCCGGCCAATTCATTATTTCGGGTTTTGGGGGAGTCGATGAACGGAGCTGAAAGTCTGGTCCGCACCTTGGTGAAGGGCGGCGTCGAGGTCTGTTTCGCCAACCCCGGCACCTCGGAGATGCACTTCGTCGGCGCGCTGGATCGCGTCGAGGGCATGCGCTGCGTGCTTGGCCTGTTCGAGGGCGTCTGCTCGGGTGCGGCCGACGGCTATTACCGTATGACCGACAAGCCGGCGTCGACCCTGCTGCATCTGGGTCCCGGCCTCGCCAACGCGGCGGCCAACCTGCACAACGCCAAGAAGGCGGGCTCCGGCGTCGTCAACATCGTGGGCGAACACGCGCTCTATCACATCAAGTACGACACGCCGCTGACCGCCGACATCGAAGGCATCGCACGTCCCTTCTCGCACTGGGTGAAGACCTCGCCGACCTCGAAGACGGTCGCAGGCGACGGCGCGCTGGCGATCCAGGCCGCCAACGTGGCGCCGGGCCAGATCGCGACGCTGATCCTGCCGGCCGACACCGCGTGGGGCGAAGCCGAGGGCGTGGCCGATACGCCGGCCGCGCCGGCGGCGGAGAAGCCCAGCAAGGAGGCGGTCGTCGCGGCGGCCAAGGCGCTGAAGAAGCCGAACGCGATGCTGTTCATCGGCGGCCGGGCGCTGCGCGCCCGCGGCCTCGAACTGGCCGGCAAGATCGCCGCCAAGACGGGCTGCAAGGTCCAGGGCGCCGGCGGCACGGCGCGCATCGAGCGCGGCGCCGGCCGTATTCCGGTGCTGCGCCTGCACTTCGTGATCGAGCAGGCGCAGGCCCAGCTCAAGGGCACGCAGCAGATGGTGCTGTGCGGCGCCAAGGCGCCGTTCGCCTTCTTCGCCTATCCCGGCAAGCCGTCGGTGCTGACGCCGGATGGCTGCGAGACGACCGTCCTGTGCCCCGTCGAAGGCGACATCCTGGGCTCGCTCGAAGCGCTGGCGATGGAACTCGACGCGATGAACGAGAAGGCTGCGGGCGTTGCCCAGCCGAGCCGTCCGGAGCGTCCGACCGGCAAATTCACGCTCGACGGCCTCGGCCAGGCGCTCGGCGCGACGATGCCGGAAGGCGCCATCGTGGTCGACGAATCGGTGACGACGGGCCGTGGCTTCTTCCCGTTCAGCGCCGGCGCCCCGCCGCACGACTGGCTGAACAACATGGGCGGCTCGATCGGCTTCGGGGCTCCCGTCGCCGTCGGCGCCGCCGTCGCATGTCCGGATCGCAAGGTCATCTGCATGATCGGCGACGGCTCGTCGATGTACACGATCCAGTCGCTGTGGACGATGGCGCGCGAGAATCTCGACGTCTGCGTGATGATCTTCTCGAACCGCTCTTACAACATCCTCTACAGCCAGCTGGCCGATGTCGGCGCGGCCAATCCCGGCCCGCGCGCCATCGACATGCTGACCCTGGACCGGCCGACCCTGCAGTTCACCGATCTCGCCAAGGGCATGGGCGTGGCCGCCGGCAAGGCGACCAATCTGGAGGAGCTGACCAAGCAGCTCACCTACGCCATGTCGCACAAGGGTCCGTACCTCATCGACGTGATCATGTAGGGATCGGCCGAGAAGCATCATGGAAGAAGCCCGCCGACGCACGCTGCATGGCCGTCGACGGGGCAAGAAACTGCGGGCCGGGCAGCAGTCGCTGCTCGACACGCTGCTGCCTCGCCTCGAAGTCGCCCTGCCGGCCACCCCCATCGTCACGCCGGACAACGAGGTTGCCGAGAGCGCCGCGAAGATCGACCTCGCGCGCCTGTTCGGCGGCACGCTGCCGGCCGAGGGCGTGTGGCTCGAAGTCGGCTTCGGCGCGGGCGAGCATCTCGTCTGGCAGGCCGAGCAGCACCCCGATGTGGGGCTGATCGGCTGCGAGCCCTACATCAACGGCGTTGCCAAGTGCCTGGCGCACATCGAACGGACCGGCGTGCCGAACGTGCGCCTGTTCACCGACGACGCCCGCTTCGTGATGCAGGCGCTGCCGCCGCAGTCGCTGTCGCGCGCCTTCGTGCTGTTCCCCGATCCCTGGCCCAAGACCCGCCACCACAAGCGCCGCTTCGTGCAGCGCTCCAACCTCGACATCCTGGCCCGCCTCATGAAGCCGGGCGCTGAACTGCGGGTGGCCACCGACGATCCGAGCTACCTCCCCTGGATGGTCGAACACGCCTGCCGCCACCCCGCCTTCGAATGGCTGGCGGAAACCCCCGCCGACTGGCGCGGCCGCCCGGAAGACTGGCCCGAGACCCGCTACGAAAAGAAGATGCTCGCCGGCCACAAGCCGGTCTTCCTGCGGCTGAGACGGCGCTAGAAAGGTCCCTCACTGCGTTCGGGATGACAATTTTGCTGGGATTTGCGCAGTGCGCCCATTCAGAAATCGCTGTCATCCCGAACGCAGTGAGGGACCTTTCGCTTCCTTCAAAGAAGCGAGGCAAGCTCGAGGCTTGCCACACTATATATAGAGGGTCAGTCAGGTCCCCCCATAGGGGGTGCGGAATCCCTTGCCAGTCGAGGGGCGGAAGCCTATATCCGCGCCATCCTCATTGGGTTCACGGGATGAACCAAAGAAAAAGAGTGGGCCGCAAACCCGCTCTTTTCATTTGGCCCCCTCCCAACGGCCCAGAACGTCGAGAAGCAAAGCCCGCGTGACCGATCTGCTGCGTCGAATCGAAGACATCATCGCCCCGACCATCGTCGGCATGGGCTTCGAGGTGGTTCGCGTCGCCCTGAGCAAGGGCGGGACGCTGCAGATCATGATCGAGCCCGCCGATGGGCGGCCGCTGGACGTCGAGGATTGCGCGACCGTATCGCGCGCCGTGTCGGCCGTGCTGGATGTCGAGGATCCGATCGCCGAGGCCTACACGCTGGAAGTGAGTTCGCCCGGCATCGACCGGCCGCTCACCCGGCCCAAGGATTATGCACGCTGGGCGGGGCATCTCGCGCGCATCGAGACCGCGCTGCCGGTCGAGGGACGGCGGCGCTTCAAGGGAACGCTGCTCGGGCTCGACGGCGACCTGGTGCGCCTGAAGCTCGACGACGGCAAGGAAGCCGCGGTGCCGCTCGAAGCGGTGACGCGGGCCAAGCTCGAACTGACGGACCGTCTGATCGAAGAACACCGTCTGGCCGCCGAGGGCGCGGCCGGGCAGACCCACTGAACGGACTGGCTAGAGAAGAGGGAAGAAACATGGCGACGACAGCCGATATCCCGCGCCTTGAGATGCTTCAGGTGGCCGACATGGTCGCCCGCGAGAAGGGCATCGAACGCGAGGAAGTGCTCGAGGCGATGGAGCAGGCCATCCAGAAGTCCGGCCGCGCCAAGTACGGGCTGGAGCACGACATCCGCGCCGAGATCGACCGCAAGACCGGCGAGATCAAGCTGCTGCGCTACATGCAGGTCGCCGATCCGATCGAGAACGAGAACATCCAGGTCTCGGTGGTGGAGGCCCAGCGCCGCAATCCCGAGGCGCAGGTCGGCGACTTCCTGACCGACGAGCTGCCGCCGATCGACTTCGGCCGCGTCGCCGCGCAGACCGCCAAGCAGGTGATCACGCAGCGCATGCGCGAGAGCGAGCGCAAGCGCCAGTACGAGGAGTTCAAGGACCGCATCGGCGAGATCGTGTCGGGCGTGGTCAAGCGCGTCGACTACGGCAACATCACCGTCGACCTGCAGCGCGCCGAGGGCGTGATCCGTCGCGACGAGACGATCCCGCGCGAGAGCCTGCGCGTGAACGACCGCGTGCGCGCCTACATCTTCGACGTGCGCGAGGAGCCGCGCGGCCCGCAGATCTTCCTGTCGCGCAGCCATCCCCAGTTCATGGCCAAGCTGTTCACGCAGGAAGTGCCGGAAATCTACGACAACATCATCGAGATCAAGGCCGTCGCCCGCGATCCCGGCAGCCGCGCCAAGATCGCGGTGCTGAGCCACGACAGCTCGATCGATCCGATCGGCGCCTGCGTCGGCATGCGCGGCAGCCGCGTCCAGGCCGTCGTGCAGGAGCTGCAGGGCGAGAAGGTCGACATCATCCCGTGGTCGAACGACACCGCGAACTTCATCGTCAACGCACTGGCGCCGGCCGAGGTCAGCAAGGTGCTGATGGACGAGGAGAAGAACAAGACCGAGGTCGTCGTTCCCGACGATCAGCTCAGCCTCGCGATCGGCCGCCGCGGCCAGAACGTGAAGCTCGCCTCCCAGCTCACCGGCTGGGAAATCGACATCATGACCGAGACCGAGGAGAGCGAGCGCCGCCAGAAGGACACGCGCGAGCGCACCGAGCTCTTCAAGGCCACGCTCGACGTCGACGATGTCATCGCCCACCTGCTGGTCGCCGAAGGCTATGCCACGGTCGAGGACATCTCCGAGTCGGCGATCGAGGACCTGGCCGGCGTCGAGGGCTTCGACGAGGAGATCGCCACCGAGCTGCAGCGGCGCGGTCGCGAGTATCTCGAGAAGCGCGATGCCGAACTGGCCGAACGTCTGGCGTCGCTGGGCGTCGCCGAGGATGTGGTCAATGCTGAGGGCCTGACCCTGGCCATGGTGGTGGCGCTGGGCGAGGCGGGCGTGAAGACGCTCGACGACCTCGCGGACCTCGCTTCGGATGAGCTGCGCGAGATCGTGGGCGAGAGCACCATCGACAACGATGCCGCCAACGCCATCATCATGAAGGCGCGCGAGCACTGGTTCGCCGACGAGGCCGCTCCGGCCGACGAAGCGAAGGCCTAACGGAGGAACGGCGTCCTTGGCTCTTGCCCTTGCCATGACGGAACCCCATCTCACGGTGCCCCCCACCGGTCCGATGCGCACCTGCATCGCGACCGGCGAGGAAGGCGCACCGGAGACGATGATCCGGTTCGTCGTCGGTCCCGAAGGCGATGCCGTGCCCGACCTGGCGCGGCAGCTTCCGGGACGCGGCATGTGGGTGCGGGCCGAGCGTTCGGCGCTCGAACGGGCGGTCGAGAAGAAGCTGTTCTCGAAGGCCGCGCGGGCACCGGTGAAGGCATCGGCCGAGCTGGTGGAGCGGGTCGAGAGATTGTTGCTCGAAAGGGTCCTGGCCGATCTCGGACGGGCGCGCCGCGCGGGCCGCGCGGTGGCGGGCTTCGTCAAGGTCGAGCAGATGATCGGTCGCGGCCAGGCGGGACTTCTCGTCGTCGCCGACGAGGCCGATGGAGACGGATTGCAGAAGCTGCGGGCGACGGGCCTGCCGCTCGAGAAGCTGGGCGATGCGGCCGCGCTCGGCGGAATCTTCGGCCGCGAACAGGCGGTTTACGTGGCGGTTGCCCGCGATGATGCGGGTGGCGCCTTCATTCAACGAATTTCTGCCGGAGCGTCGCGATGGCGCGGCTTCCGGCTGAACGGCGCCGGTTGACGGGCCGGGGCGGACCAAGGACAACAGCCGACATGACGGAACAGAACGATCAGAACAAGACGACCAAGCCGCTGACCCTCTCGACCACGCGCACGGGCGCGGCGTCGAAGGCAGACGCGACGCAGGTGCGCCAGAAATTCTCGCACGGGCGTACGCGCGCGGTGACGGTCGAGGTCAAGAAGCCGGTGAAGCGCGCCGGAACGGCGGCCGCTCCAGCGGCGGCGCCCGCTCCCGTGGCGCCCGCGCCGGTACCCGAGGCACCCAAGGCTCCCCCGGCGCCTGCCGGACGCACGCTGAAGCTCGGCGGCAGCGGCGGCGGCCAGCCGTCCGCGCCTCAGGCCAACCGCGCTCCGGGACCGACCCGGCAGCCCGGCGGTCGCGGCATCGTGCTGCGCACCCTCACCGAGGAAGAAAAGGAAGCGCGCGCGCGCGCCCTGGTCGACGCCAACCGCGACGCCGAAGTCGCGCGCAAGCGCGCGGCCGAGGAAGCCAGCCGTCGCGCCATCGAGGAAGAGGCGCGCCAGAAGGCCGACGAGGAGCACCGCAAGCGCCTTGCCGAGGAAGAAGCGCGGAAGAAGATCGAGGAAGAGGTCAAGCGCAAGGCCGACGCGCTGGTGCAGAAGCGCCTCGACCAGGCTTCTGCGGCCGCACCGCAGACCACGGTCGCCAAGCAGACCCAGGCGATAGAGGCCCGGCCGGCGGCGACGCCCGCGGCACCGGCTCCCACTTCCGCGGCTCCGGCCGCGCCGGTCCGTCGTCCGGTCGGTCCGTCCACCAGCGAGGCGCTGCGTCGTCCGCTGCCGCCGATGCGGTCGACCATCGCCAAGCGCCTGCCGCAGCCGACGGGTGCGCGGCGCGAGGCGCCCAAGCGCCGCAACGACAAGGTCGACGTCGGCCGCGCGGTCGAGGGCGAGAACGATTTCCGCAGCCGGTCGGTGGCGCAGCAGCGCCGTCGCCTGGAGCGCGAGCGTCGCCAGCAGTTCGGCAGCGAGCCGCAGCAGAAGGTCTATCGCGAAGTCACGATCCCTGAGTCGATCACCGTCCAGGATCTCGCGGTGCGCATGTCCGAGCGCGGCGCCGACGTGATCAAGACGCTGATGCGCATGGGCGTGATGGCGACCATCAACCAGGCGATCGACGCCGACACGGCCGAACTGGTCGTGACGGAAATGGGTCACCGCTACAAGCGCGTCGCCGAAGGCGACGTCGAGACCGGCCTGGCCGACATTCCCGATACCGAAGACGAGCTGGTTCCGCGTCCGCCCGTCGTCACGATCATGGGTCACGTCGACCACGGCAAGACCTCGCTGCTCGACGCGCTGCGCGCCACCGACGTGGCCGCGCACGAAGCGGGCGGCATCACGCAGCATATCGGTGCCTACCAGGTCACCCTGCCGTCGGAGCAGAAGATCACCTTCCTCGACACGCCGGGCCACGAGGCGTTCACCGCCATGCGCGCCCGCGGCGCCAAGGTGACCGACATCGTCGTGCTGGTGGTCGCCGGCGACGACGGCGTCATGCCACAGACCAAGGAAGCGATCGCCCATGCCAAGGCGGCCGGCGTTCCGCTGATCGTGGCGATCAACAAGATGGACAAGCCGGGCGCGGATGCGAGCCGGGTCCAGAACGAGCTGCTGCGCGAGGAAATCCAGGTCGAAGCGCTGGGCGGCGACGTCCAGTCGATCGAGGTTTCGGCGACCAAGCGCATGAATCTCGACAAGCTCGAGGAAGCCATCCTGCTGCAGGCCGAGGTTCTTGAACTCAAGGCCAATCCGGACCGTGAAGCCGACGGCGTCGTGATCGAAGCCAAGCTCGATCCGGGCCGCGGCTCGGTCGCCACGGTGCTGGTCCAGCGCGGCACGCTGATGGTGGGCGACATCCTCGTCGCCGGCTCGGTGTGGGGCCGCGTGCGTCGCCTCGTCGACGATCGCGGACAGGCCGTCATCGAAGCCGGCCCGGCCTTCCCGGTCGAAGTCCTGGGTCTCGCCGGCACGCCGCAGGCGGGCGACGAGTTCCACGTGGTGGATAACGAGGCGCGTGCGCGCGAGATCGCGGACTTCCGCGCCCGTCGCGATCGTCAGCTCGAACTGGCGCGCGCCGCGGGCGGCCGCGGCACGCTCGAGGAGATGATCAAGGGCATCCGCGAGGGCACCGCCAAGGAACTGCCGGTGCTCATCAAGGCGGACGTGCAGGGCTCGGCGGAAGCGCTGGCCGGCGCGCTGTCGCGGCTCGGCACCGAGAAGGTCGTCACGCGCGTCGTCTACAGCGGCGTCGGCGGCATCAGCGAAGCCGACATGACGCTGGCCAAGGCGTCGGGCGCGCTGATCATCGGCTTCAACGTGCGTGCGAACCCGCAGGCGCGCGAGATCGCCAAGCGCGACAAGGTCGACATCCGCTACTACAGCATCATCTACAAGGTCACCGAGGACATGCAGGCCCTGATGGTCGGCCTCCTCGACCCGACCTACAAGGAGACGCTGGTCGGCAACGCGCAGATCCGCGAGGTCTTCAAGGTCACCAAGGCCGGCAACGTCGCGGGCTGTATGGTCACCGACGGCAAGGTCACGCGCGGCAACAAGGTTCGCCTGCTGCGCGACAATATCGTGATCCACGAGGGCACGCTGAAGAGCCTGCGCCGCTTCAAGGACGAAGTGAAGGAAGTGCAGCACGGCTTCGAATGCGGCATGGCCTTCGAGAACTACGAAGACATGAAGGTCGGCGACATCGTCGAATGCTTCGACGTCGAGCAGGTCCAGGCGACCTTGTAGTAAACACCCCTCCCCCGTCTGCGGGGGAGGTGGCGCCGTCTTACGGCGACGGAGGGGTCACAAGCCCACCGTCGCATTGACCCCTCCGTCGGCGTAATACGCCGACACCTCCCCATTTGAATGGGGAGGCGCAAACAAGAGGTAACGCCATGTCGCGGCGTCGCTCGTCCGACAAGGAACATCGCGCCCCCGGCCAGCGCCAGCTGCGGGTCGGCGAAGAGATCCGTCATCTGCTCGCCGAGCTGCTGGAGCGCGGAAACATGCGCGATCCCGACCTGCGCGACGCCACGATCACCGTGACCTCGGTCGACATCAGCCCCGACCTGCGCAATGCCACCGCCTATGTCATGCCGTTGGGCGGCGAGGACAAGGAACGGCTGCTGGCCGCGTTGCGCCGGGCGGCGCCGTGGTTCCGCGGCCGGGTCAGCGAGAAGG
This sequence comes from Rhodospirillaceae bacterium CCH5-H10, assembly GCA_001557035.1. Classification (GTDB taxonomy): domain Bacteria; phylum Pseudomonadota; class Alphaproteobacteria; order Reyranellales; family Reyranellaceae; genus Reyranella. The sequence goes on from LSKJ01000679.1 coordinate 36,444, forward strand.
CCGGCCTGCGCAGCGCGCCCGAGATCCGCTTCGACATCGACCGCACCTTCGACGAGGCCGACAAGATCGGCGCGCTGCTGCGCCGGCCCGACGTCGCGCGCGACATCAAGGACGACGATTGAGGTAATACTCGTCGCGCGGAAAGAAATCCGTGTTCGGCGAGTCCGTCGGCACCGTCCGGCCGTCGTTCAGCACCTCGATCTTCTTCTCCTCGAACCATTTGCCGAGTTCGGCCCGGTCGACCCGCGCCGCCGTGAGGTGAGCGGCCACGCCGGGCTGCGCCAGAAGGGCCGCGATCTTCTCGCGGCTGTAGGGGATCGGCCGGTCGCTGCCCAGCATCGCCGGATGGATCATGGTGACGTAGGGGAAGACCGAGCGGAACGTCGCGACCGAGCGCTCGGTCGGCGCCCATTGCACGTAGATCCCGCCGGGCGCCAGCTTGGTCCGCACCTGCTCGAAGAATTCGCGTGAGTTCAGCAGGCCCGACAGCGCGGTCTTGGGCAGGATCGCATCGGCCTCGATCACGTCGTAGCGCACCGGATCGAGCGCCAGCGAATGGCGGCCGTCGGCCACCGTCACGTCGAAGCGCTTGCCCGACAGCAATTCGTCGACGCCCGACTTGCCGCCGGAAGAGGTGTAGGTCTTCAGCGTCTCGATCACCGGCGCCACGATCTCGATCACCTTCACCTTCTCGGTCGCGGGATTGAGCCCCGCCGCGTAGGGCGTGCCGCCGGTGCCCGAGCCGATCACCAGCACGCGCTTCGGCGCCTCGTGGGTCAGCGGGCCGATGGCGCCGAGATAGGCGTGGACCGTGTCGAAGGGCAGGCGGCTCTGCGAATGGCCCTGGATGTACAGGCGACCATCATCTTTGCCCGACATCTTGAGCAGGCTGAGACCGGTCTTGTCCTCGGCCACGATTGCCTTCTCGTCGGTGAGCCCGTGCAGGCGCCGCCAGAAGGCCTCGCCGCCGGGGAACAGGGCCAGTCCTGCGACGAGCACGGCCGCCGGGAGATAGGCCCAGCGCGTGGCGCGCGGTCCGGCGAGCTGCAGCACGGAGAAGGCGAGGCCGATGGCGACCAGCAGCTTCAGCGTGCCGGCCGTCCCCGCGAGGTCGAGCAGCAGCAGGCCGGCGACCAGGCTTCCCATGCTGTTGCCGACGATGTTGGCGAGCTGCACCAGGCCGACGCGGCTGCCCAGCCGGTCGAGGTCGCGCTGCACGGCCTTCTGCACCACCGGGAACGAGAAGCCCATGATGAACGAGGCCGGCAGCACGACGATCGCGAGCAGCAACAGGATCAATGCCGGATTGGCGGTGTTCGGCCCCATGATGTCGCGATCGACGAAGGTCGCGGGCAGGATCCCGGCGCCGATGCCGAGATAGACGAACCACGCACCGGCCAGCGCCAGCGCGGTCGCGATGCCCTGCATCAGGAAGAAGAAGCGCCGCGGATCGGCGATGCGGTCGATGACGCGCGCACCCACGAGGAGACCGGCCGCGTCGCCCAGCAGGAAGACGGTCAGCACCAGCGAGAAGCTGTAGCCGTTCGATTGCAGCAGCACGCCGATCAGCCGGTACCAGACGATCTGCAGGGCCACGATCAGGAAGCCGCTGATGAACACCAGCAGCGACCAGCGCCACACGACACCGTCCGCCGTCTCGGAGGTCATCGCCTTCTGCGTCGGGCGGGCCGCTTCCATGTCGAGGCCGCGCGCCAGCAGAAGGCCGCCGCCGGCAACGATGAGATTGATCAACGCCCCGAGATAGACGGCCTTGTCGAAGCCGACCGTGCCGATCAGGTACCAGCCGCCGAAGAAGGCGCCGACGCCCGCGCCCAGCGTGTTCAGGCCGTAGAGCCATCCGATGAGTTGAGCGGAGCCCGCGATCTGGCTCACGACCGCCTTGGAGAGGAACGGCAGCGAGCACCCCATCAGGAAGGTCGGCCACAGCAGGCCGGCGAAGACGATGGCGAAGATCACGCCGCGCGACTCCGCAAGCGGCAGCAGGCCGCGATAGATCACGTCGTAGTAGAGCCATGGGCTCAGCACGGCGAAGACCGCGATGCCGACCTCGCAGATCGCGAAGGCGATCAGCGCGGCGCGCCGCGACAGCCGGTCGGCGTAGAGCCCGGCGGCGAGGCTGCCGATGCCGAGACCCAGCAGGAAGGCGCCGACGACCAGGGCGGCCGCGATCGTGTCGGCGCCGGCGAACAGGCCCAGCAGTCGATGCCATGCCGTCTGGTAGATGAGCGCCGCCGCACCCGAGAGGAAAAACAGTCCGAAGAGCACGCCCTGCCGGACGCGATCCGAGTGCAGCCTCGATGTCATGGCTGCAGCGTGCCTGAACCAGCGGCTGGCGCGCAACGTCTCTCCGGCCTAAACCCCTCGGCCATGGCGCGCAGGAAAAAGGGCGAGAAGGTCGATGGCTGGGTCGTGCTCGACAAGCCGGTCGGGCTGGGCTCGACACCGGCGGTGAGCCGCGTGCGCCGGCTGTTCGGCGCGCAGAAGGCCGGACATGGCGGCACGCTCGATCCGCTGGCCAGCGGCATCCTGCCGATCGCGCTCGGCGAGGCGACCAAGACGGTGCCGTTCATCATGGACGGACGGAAGGAATACCGCTTCACCCTGCGCTTCGGCGAAGCCCGCTCGACGGAAGACGCCGAAGGCGAGGTGACGGCGACCAGCGACGCCCGGCCGACCGACGACGCCCTTCGCGCGGCACTCCCGGCCTTCGTGGGCGAGATCGAGCAGCTGCCGCCGGCCTTCTCGGCGCTGAAAATCGACGGAAAGCGTGCCTACGACCTCGCCCGGGCCGGTGAGACAGTCGAACTGAAGCCGCGTCAGGTCCTGATCGAGCGGCTGGAGATGGTCGGCCGGCCCGACAGGGACCACGCAGATTTTGTGGTTGGCTGCGGCAAGGGCACCTACATCCGGTCTCTCGGCCGCGACCTGGCGAAGGCCGTGGGGACCGTCGGGCACCTGTCGGCGCTGCGCCGGACGGTCGTGGGACCCTTCCGCGAGGACGGGGCCATTTCGCTTTCCAAACTGGAGGCCCTCGGGCATATTCCCGCGCTCTTCGGGGCCCTGGCTCCCGTTGCGACCGCGCTGGACGACATCCCGGCGCTGGCCATGACGGAAGCCCAAGCGGACCGGCTGCGCCAAGGCCAGCCGGTGCTCTTGACCCGGGACGCACCTCCGTCCGGCGCACTCGTACGCGCCGAGGTCGGCAGCAGGCTCGTGGCGCTGGTCCGTTCGGACGGCGTCGCTCTCCAGCCGGTGCGCGTGTTCAACCTTTAGTTTCAGGAGATGACCGATGTCGATTACAGCCGACCGCAAGGCGGAGCTGATCAAGTCGTATGCGCAGGCCGAGGGCGACACCGGTTCGCCGGAAGTCCAGGTCGCGATCCTCAGCGAGCGTATTTCCAACCTCACCGAGCACTTCAAGGGCCACGCGAAGGATCACCATTCGCGCCGTGGTCTGCTGAAGCTCGTCGGCCAGCGCCGTCGCCTGCTCGACTACCTGAAGTCGCGTGACGACAAGCGTTACGCCACGTTGATCGAACGTCTGGGTCTGCGTCGCTGACCCTCCGGCCCCGTCCTTGCGACGGGGCCTTTTCGCGTCGCGTCGTGCGGTCCCCGTGAGTTCGGCCGCCTGACGCGACATCGCAGTAACCGGGAAGGCAGGGGCGAGAGCAAACGCCTGTCCTGGTCCTGTCGACGCAAGGGCGTCGATGGGCGGTCGCAGCCAAACGGGGGCAGGCGACCGTGATGGAAAGGATGAATGAGAATGTTTGAAGTTTTTCGCAAGGAAATCGACTGGGCCGGGCGCAAGCTCGTGCTCGAGACCGGCAAGATCGCGCGCCAGGCCGATGGCGCCGTCATGGCGACCTACGGCGGCACCACGGTGCTGGCCGCCGTCGTGTTCGAGAAGAAGCCGAAGCCCGGCCTCGATTTCTTCCCGCTGACCGTGAACTACCAGGAGAAGGCCTTCGCGGCGGGCAAGATCCCCGGCGGCTTCTTCAAGCGTGAGGGCCGTCCCAGCGAGAAGGAAATCCTCACCTCGCGCCTGATCGACCGCCCGATCCGCCCGCTCTTCCACGAGAGCTATCGCAACGAGACGCTGGTCGTCGTCACGACGCTGGCCCACGACCTCGAGAACGATCCCGATATCCTGTCGATGGTCGCCACGTCCGCGGCGCTCACCATCTCGGGCGTGCCCTTCATGGGCCCGATCGGCGCGGCGCGCGTCGGCTATGTCGACGGCCAGTATGTGGTCAACCCGACCAAGGTGCAGCTCGAGAAGAGCATCCTCGACCTCGTCGTCGCCGGCACCAAGGAAGGCGTGCTGATGGTCGAGTCGGAAGCCAAGGAGCTTTCCGAGGAAGTCATGCTGGGCGCCGTCATGGAAGCCCATCGCTCGTTCCAGCCGGTGATCGACGCGATCATCCAGCTCGCCGAGCATTGCGCCAAGGAGCCGCTGCCGCTCACCGATCCGTCGGAAGCGTCGAAGACCGTGGCTGCGAAGCTCAAGTCGGACATGCACGGCAAGCTCGCCGCGGCCTTCGCCGAGACGCAGAAGCAGGCCCGCCAGGCCAAGATCGGCGAAGTGAAGGCCGAGGCGAAGAAGCTGTTCGAGGGTGACGAGGCCGCGCTGGCCGCGTTCGGCGAGCAGTTCGGCAACCTCGAGGCCGACGTGGTGCGCAACGCCATCCTCGACACCGGCAAGCGCATCGACGGCCGCGACACCAAGACCGTCCGCCCGATCGTGGCGGAAGTCGGCGTGCTGCCGCGCGCCCACGGCTCCTCGCTGTTCACCCGCGGCGAAACGCAGGCGCTGGTCGTCACCACGCTGGGCACCGGCCAGGACGAGCAGATCATCGACGCGCTCGAGGGCGAGTACCGCGAGCACTTCATGCTGCACTACAACTTCCCTCCGTACTCGGTCGGTGAAGTCCGCCGCATGGGCTCGCCCGGCCGCCGCGAGATCGGCCACGGCAAGCTCGCCTGGCGCGCGATCCGTCCGATGCTGCCGTCGAAGGAGAAGTTCCCGTACACGATCCGCATCGTGTCGGAGATCACCGAGTCGAACGGCTCCTCGTCGATGGCCTCGGTCTGCGGCGGCTCGCTGGCGCTGATGGATGCCGGCGTTCCGATGGAGCGTCCGGTGGCCGGCATCGCCATGGGCCTGATCAAGGAAGGCGACCGCTACGCCGTCCTGTCGGACATCCTGGGCGACGAGGATCACCTCGGCGACATGGACTTCAAGGTGGCCGGCACGGAGCGCGGCATCACCTCGCTGCAGATGGACATCAAGATCACCTCGATCACCGAGGAGATCATGAAGGTCGCCCTTGGCCAGGCGAAGGACGGCCGCATCCACATCCTCGGCGAAATGGCCAAGGGTCTGGGCGGTGCGCGCGAGGGCGTCGCTTCGACCGCGCCGCGCATCACGCAGTTCACGATCCCCAAGGACAAGATCCGTGAAGTGATCGGCACGGGCGGCAAGGTGATCCGCGAGATCACCGAGCAGACCGGCACCAAGATCGACATCGAGGACGACGGCACGATCAAGGTCGCGGCGGTGGACGCCGCGGCCGGCCAGCGCGCCATCGACTGGATCAAGGGCATCGTGGCCGAGCCGGAAGTCGGCGTGATCTACACCGGCAAGGTCGTGAAGACCGTCGAATTCGGCGCCTTCGTGAACTTCCTCGGGGCGCGCGACGGCCTCGTGCACATCTCGGAACTGGCGCCGCGCCGCGTCGCCAAGGTGAACGACGTCGTGAAGGAAGGCGACGCGGTGAAGGTCAAGGTCCTGGGCGTCGACGACCGCGGCAAGGTCCGCCTCTCGATGAAGGCGGTCGACCAGGAGACCGGCGAGGACATCTCGAACAAGCCGGTCGAAGCCGCCCCCGCGGGCGAGTAGGCTCAGGCAAACGGTTAACGGAAACGGCGGCCCACGGGCCGCCGTTTTTGCTTGTGGGTTCCAAGGCTGTTTGTGCACGGTGTTATAACAAGTTATAACGCCGTTATGAAAATCGAGATCCGTCCGATCGGTAATTCGCTGGGTATCATTCTTCCCAAGCCCATCCTGGCATCCTGGGGAGTGGGCAAAGGCGACCGGCTGGACGTCACGGACAGCGGCTTGCGTCCCTCCCGAAAGGGCGGGCTGGCCCCGGCGCAGCTGGACGGCCTGAAGCGTTCCATTGCACTCGCCGTCGTGCGGGATTTCGTTCCAGCGCAAATCCGGGCACAAATCCTGGCCAATCTGCATCGTTGGCGGAAACAGGGTGTCTGGGTGTCGGCCTACGACGAATGGTACGATATCGCCACGAAAGGCGACGATGGCGAGCTTTTCGCGGCGATGCTGGGGCGTGACGACAACGCGACGCGGCTTCGCGAGTCCATGCCGTTCGTCGGCCTGTTGCCGCAATCGGAAGTCCGGCGTCTGCATGAAGAAGCATCAGCTTGATCACATCCTGAGAGCGGCCGGCAACATCACCGGGCAGAAGCAGTTCGTGATTGTCGGCAGCCAGGCGCTGCATGGCAAACACCCGGACGTCGCCGACGAGATCATGATGTCGGCAGAGGTCGATCTCTTCGCGTCGAAGGCGCCAGATGCCACTGAACTGCTGAATGAGATCGGTGTCGATTCTCCCTTTCACATGACCCACGGTTTCTATGCCGACCCGATTGACGAAGGGACGGCGACGCTGCCGAGAGGATGGAAAGGACGGTTGGTGAACCTGCCGGCCGGCGATACGGGTGGCGTCAAGGGATTGTGTCTGGAGCCGCACGATCTTGCGATCGCCAAGTATGTGGCGCGTCGCGACAAGGACAAGGTCTTCACCGAAGAACTCGCGCGTCGTGGACTCGTGAGTCGGGAGAAGTTACTGGCGCTGGTGGAACTGACGCCGGTCACGGCCGACGTGAAGGAACGTATCCGACGGGACATCGAGCGCGATTTCGCGCGCTCGCATGGCCCGACTATTGCCTGAGGGGAGACCATGAAAATCACGCGACGTCTGCTGACGAACCTTCTATGCGCGGCGCCCCTGTCGGCGGCGTTCCAGGCCCAGGCTCAGACCTCCGCGACGGCCGACTGGCCGTCCAGGCCGGTGCGGTTCCTCGTGCCCTGGCCGGCCGGCGGTCTCAACGACGTGATCGCGCGTTCTTTCAACGACAAGGTCGCGGCGGCGCTGGGCAAGACGGTGATCACCGATTTCAAGGCGGGGGCGGCCGGCCGCATCGGCGTCACGGAGATCGCGAAGGCGAAGCCCGACGGCTACACGATCGGCATGGGCAATCTCGGGCCCCTCACGATCTTCCCGTCGCTGTACAAGCAGATGCCCTACAGCGTGAAGGACGACCTGATCCCGATCACCATGTTCGCGGCCTCGCCGCTGGTGCTTGTCGTCTCGGGGAGTTCGCCCATCAAGACGGTGAAGGACCTGATCGACGCGGCAAAGGCCAAACCCGGCGTTCTCAACTATGCCTCGGTCGGGCCGGGCAGCCCGGCACACCTCACCTTCGAGATCCTGAAGAAGCGGACCGCGATCGATCTGCTGCACGTCCCCTTCAAGGGCACCAACGAATCGCTGCCGGCGATGTTCGCGGGCGACATCCACGCGATGTTCGACACGCTGCCGCTCGCCCTGCCGCACATCCAGGCGGGCAAGCTGCGCGCCCTCGCGGTGACGACTTCTCAGCGCGTACCGCAGCTTCCCGACGTGCCGACCCTGAAGGAGCTGGGGCTGGTCGAGGACGAGGTGGTGACGTGGTACGCCGTGATCGCGCCCGCCGGCACGCCGGCGCCGATCATCGACCGGCTGTACAAGGAATACACCGCCGCCGCCGGCACGCCCGAAGTTAAGAAGATGCTGACGGATAACGGCCTGATCTACCTGCCCAATACGATGGCGCAGTTCCAGGCCCGAATCGTCGATGAAACCGCGCGCTGGGCGCAGCTCATCAAGGAGAACAATCTCCAGCTCGACCAGTAGCGCGGACGGCCTTGGGGCCGCCGTTTTCGTCGACATAATCCCGCGGATGACAAAGTCTCCGCTCCTCTCCCGCCGTACCGCCCTCGTCGGTGCGGGCCTTGCCCTGTTGCCGCTGGCACCGTCGCTTGCCGCCGGCCTCGTCGCGACGCCCGCGCAGACCGAAGGGCCGTTCTATCCGGCTGGATTTCCCGCCGACATGGACAACGACCTCGTGCAGGTGCGTGGCCAGGCGGCGCAGGCGATGGGTCAGGTGCTGCATCTGCAGGGCCGCGTGATCGACCCGGGCGGCGGCGCGCGCAGCGGCGCGATGATCGAGATCTGGCAGTGCGACGCGCAGGGGATTTACGACCATCCGCGCCAGTCCGGCCGCGACAAGCGCGACGCGGCGTTCCAGGGCTATGGCCGCATGCTGGTCGATGCCGGGGGACGCTACAGCTTCCGCACGCTGAAGCCCGTCGCCTATCCCGGCCGCACGCCGCACATCCATCTCAAGGTGGCGACCGCCGATGGCCGGATGCTGACCAGCCAGTTCTATGTCGCGGGCGACCTGCAGAACGAACGCGACGGCATCTTCCGCAACGCCGCCCGGGTTCCCGGCCAGCGCGAGCGAATCGAGATGAAGCTGGAACCGGCGTCGGGCCTCGAGCCCGGCGCGATGGCGACCACGATGGATATCGTGATCGCCTGAGCCCGCGGTCTACTGCTCGCCGCTGGCGCTCGGCACGGCGCTGCCGTCATGCGGCAGGCCGATGGCGTGATAGCCGGAATCGACGAAGTGCACCGTGCCGGTGACGCCGGCGCTGAGATCCGACAGGTAGTAGAGCGCGGCGCCGCCGACGTCGGACAGCTCGACGTTGCGCCGCAGCGGCGCCGCCTCGCGCGACACGCGATAGACGTAGCGCGCACCGCCGATCACGGCACCGGCGAGGGTGCGCATGGGACCGGGCGAGATGGCGTTCACGCGCACGCCCTGCGGGCCGAGATCGGCCGCGAGATAGCGCACGCTCGCCTCGAGCGCCGCTTTGGCGACACCCATGACGTTGTAGGACGGCATCACGCGCGTCGAGCCTTCGTAGGTCAGCGTGATCAGGCTGCCGCCCTCGGTCATCAGCGGCAGCGCCCGGCGCGCGATCTCGGTGAAGGAGTAGCAGGAGATGGTGAGGCTGCGCTGGAAGTTGGCCTTGGACGTGTCGACGTAGCGGCCCTTCAGCTCCTCCTTGTCGGAGAAGGCGATGGCATGGACCACGAAATCGAGCCGGCCCCATTCCTTCTTCAGCGTCTCGAACAGCCGGTCGAGGCTCGCCTCGTCCTCGACATCGGCCTCGACGACCACCTTTGAGCCGAGCTTCTCCACCATCGGCAGCACGCGCTTGCCGAAGGCGGAGCCCTGGTAGGTGAAGGCCATCTCGGCGCCGGCGGCGTGCAGCGCCTGGGTGATGCCCCAGGCGATCGAGCGGTCGTTGGCGACGCCCATGATCAGCCCGCGCTTACCCGCCATCAGCCCGGAGACTTTGGGAAAGTCCGAGCCGTCGTTGCGATCGTCTGGCATCGATCCCTCAGTGATCGTAGCGGGAGAAGAGCAGGCAGGCGTTGGTGCCGCCGAAGCCGAAGCTGTTCGACATCACGGTCTGCAGGCCAGCCTTGTCGATGCGCTGGCGGGCGATGGGATATCCCTCGGCGCCGGGATCGAGGTTCTCGATGTTGGCAGAAGCCGCGATGAAGTCTTCCTTCATCATCAGCAGCGAATAGATCGCCTCGTGCGCGCCGGTCGCGCCCTGGCTGTGACCGGTCAGCGACTTGGTCGAGCTGACGGTCGGCAGCTTGTCCGGCTGCTTCTCGCCGAACACGGCGCGGATGGCGTCGAGTTCGGTGATGTCGCCCACCGGCGTCGCGGTGCCGTGGGTGTTGATGTAGTCGACCGGCGTGTTGCGGGTCGGGGCGCCCGGGAAGCCCGCGAGGGCGAGCTTCATGCAGCGCAACGCGCCTTCGCCCGAGGGCGCCACCATGTCGGCGCCGTCCGATGTGGCGCCGTAGCCGATCACTTCGGCGTAAATCCTGGCGCCGCGGGCCAGGGCGGTTTCGAGTTCCTCGAGCACCACGATGCCGCCGCCGCCGGCGATGACGAAGCCGTCGCGGTCCTTGTCGTAGGCACGGCTCGCGCGCTGCGGCGTGTCGTTATACTTGGACGACATCGCGCCCATGGCGTCGAACAGCACCGACAGCGTCCATTCGAGCTCCTCGCCGCCGCCCGCGAACATGCGGTCGGCCTTGCCGAGCTGGATGGTCTCGACGGCGTTGCCGATGCAGTGCGCCGAGGTCGAGCAGGCAGAGCTGATGGAATAGCTCGGGCCCTTGATCTTGTAGGCGGTCGCGAGGTTGGCCGAGACGGTGCTCGACATGGCGCGCGGCACCTGGAACGGGCCGACGCGCTTGGGCCCCTTTTCCTTGGCGGTAAGGGCCGCCTGCACGATGGCGCCCGTCGTCGGGCCGCCCGAGCCCGCAACGAGACCGGTGCGCTCGTTGGAGATTTCGGCCTCGCCGAGACCGGCGTCCGCGATCGCCTCCTTCATGGAAAGATAGGCGTAGGCGGAACCGTTGCCCATGAAGCGCATGAGGCGGCGATCGACCAGCTCCTCGACGTTGAGTTTCAGCGTGCCGGCGACCTGGCTGCGGAAACCGAGGTCCTTGTACTCCTGCACGAACTCGATGCCGGACTTGCCTTCCTTCAGCGACTGCGTGACCTCGGCGGCGTTGTTGCCGATCGGGGAGACGATGCCGAGGCCCGTGACGACGACCCGCCTCATCAGACCGCTGCCGCGGCGGGAGTGGCGCCGTCCTTGATCAGGCCGACCTTCATGTCGATCGCCTCGTAGACAGGATTGCCGTCGGCCGTCACGAACCCGTCGCCGACGCCCATGACGAGGCGGCGCAGGATCACCCGCTTGGGATGGACGTGATAGGTGAGCTTCTTCACCGAAGGCACGATCATCCCGGTCAGCTTGACCTCGCCGACGCCGATCGCCCGGCCGCGGCCCGGCGCCTTCATCCAGCCGAGGAAGAAGCCCAGCATCTGCCACAGCGCGTCGAGGCCGAGGCATCCCGGCATCACCGGATCGCCCTGGAAATGGCAGGCGAAGAACCAGAGGTCGGGTTTCACGTCCAGCTCGGCGATGATCTCGCCCTTGCCGTACTTGCCCCCGGTGGAGTCGATCTTGACGATACGGTCGAACATCAGCATCGGCGGCAGCGGCAGCTGGGCGTTCCCGGGACCGAACAGGTTCCCCTTGGCGCATTCGATCAGGTCTTCAAAAGTATAACTGTGCTTCTGCTCGCTCACATTCACCGTCCCGAAGGCCGCCCGGAAAGGGCTTCGCGGCCAGAATAAGGATGCCGGACGCCCGGCGCAAACCAGCCCAGCCTGTCGGGGAGGGCCTTTTCTTGTCTTTTCCTCCCGCTTACATAAGACTGCAATCATGTCAGGCAACAGGCCCGATTTTACCGTCAGCCTCCGGCAGGCCGGCCTTCGCCCCACGCGGCAGCGGGTCGCGCTCGCGCGCGTGCTGTTCGAAGGCGAACATCGCCATGTCACGGCAGAGAGCCTGCATGCCGAAGCGAAGGCGAACCGCATGCCGGTATCGCTCGCCACCGTCTACAACACGCTGAACCAGTTCCGCGATGCCGGCCTCCTGCGGGAAGTGGTCGTGGCGCCGGGCCGGT
>LSKJ01000680.1 GCA_001557035.1 Rhodospirillaceae bacterium CCH5-H10
GGCGAGGCCGCTCACCCCGGCCTCGTCCTTGCCGATGCCGGCATCGTGGTGGATCGCGGCGCGGCAGCCGAATTTGGCCGACATGTAGGCCGCATAGACGGCGGCATGGCTGCCGCCGATGACGACCGCACCCTCCGCCTCGGGCGGCAGCTTGGTCACGCTATCGAAGACGAGGGTGGCGACGCTGGGAGGAACGGGCATCGCGCGACCCTAGCCGGGAGGCTATACGTCGGCCATGCCTCTGCCGGTGGACAACAAGGTCACGATTCTGGTGCTGCAGCACCCGCAGGAGCAGGACCGCGTGCTGGGGACGGCGCGGCTGCTCGCCGGCTCCCTGGCCCAGGCCAAAGTCGTCGTCGGCCTGTCGTGGCGCAACCTCGCCCATGCGCTGGGTGAGCCGGCGGAGTCGCGCGACTGGGGCGTGCTCTATCTTGGTTCCACGCAGACCAAAGGACAGGGGCCGCTGGTCGCCGTCGACCGCAACGGCGAGCCCTTGCCCGACCAGGCGGCGGCGCGGGCCGGCCTGAAGGGGCTGATCGCCCTCGACGGCAATTGGGCGCAGGCCAAGGCGCTGTGGTGGCGCAACGCCTGGCTGACCAAGTTGCGCCGCTTCGTCGTGGTGCCCGACGGACCGTCTCTCTATGGCGACCTGCGGCGCGAGGCGCGGCCCGATGCGGTCTCGACCCTGGAGGCCGTGGCGCTGTCGCTGCAAGTCCTCGAAGGCGATGCTGCGGTGCGGGAGGAACTCCTCGCGCCGTTTCGAGCCCTGCTGGCCAAGGCGCGCCGCGAGGGGGTGCGGGATTCCAAACGGGATCGTCGCGTCCGGCGTTAGCCGCCCCTATACTTTGCGCCATGCTCGACCAGCCGGCGGCCCAACGTCCCGTTGCCCAGCGGACCAACCCGGAACGCTCCTTCACCGAGGAGGTTCGCGCGCTCCGGCTGGGGAATGGCGAGGTCTTCCGTGGCGAAGGCATCCTCGCGGTCACCAAGGCGATCCTGCAGTCGGGCGTGGCCTATGTCGGCGGCTACCAGGGCGCGCCGGTCTCTCATCTGGTCGACGTTCTGGTCGAATCGCAGGATCTGCTCGACGAGCTCGGGGTCCATCTCGAAACCTGCACCAACGAATCCTCGGCCGCGGCGCTGCTCGGCGCCTCGATCAACTACCCGATTCGCGGTTGCGTCACGTGGAAGTCGATCGTCGGTACCAACGTGGCGGCCGATGCTCTCTCCAACCTTGCGTCTCCCGGCGTGATCGGCGGCGCGCTGATCGTGGTCGGCGAGGATTATGGCGAGGGCGCCTCGGTCATCCAGGAGCGCACCCAGGCCTATGCGCTGAAATCCTCGGTCTGGCTGATGGATCCGCGCCCGTCGCTGCCGACCATCGTGCGCTGCACGGAGAAGGCGTTTGAGCTGTCAGAAGCGACCAACACGCCGGTGATGATGGAGCTGCGCATCCGCGCCTGCCACGTCACCGGCGAGTTCATCGCGAAGGACAACGTCCCGCCGGCGATCTCGCGCAATCACCGGCTGGCCGATCCGGCGGCGCACAACTACGACCGCATCTCGCATCCGCCGTCGACCTATGCGCACGAGAAGATCAAGGTCGAGGTTCGCCAGCCTGCGGCCGAGCGTTTCATCGTCGAGCAGGGCCTGAACGAGCTGCTGCCCGGTGAGCGTTCCGATCTCGGCATCATCGTGCAGGGCGGCATCACCAACGTCCTGGTGCGCGGCCTCGACCGCCTCGAGGTCGAGGGCAAGGTGCCGACGCTGGTCCTCAACGTCACGCATCCGCTGGCGCCCGACCAGATCGTCGACTTCTGCAAGGGCAAGCGCGCCGTGCTGGTCGTCGAGGAGGGCGCACCCGACTACATCGAGCAGGCGATCCACGCGCTTCTGCGCAAGCGCGACGTCGACACCAGGATCTACGGCAAGGACGTGCTGCCGATGGCCGGCGAGTACACGGCCGAGGTGATCACCGAGGGCCTGCTGAAGTTCTTCGCGCAGTCGGCCAACGACCTCGACATCAGCGGTCCGCGCGAGCGCTTCGAGACGGCGCGCGCCGGCCGTGCCGAGGCGCAGCGCCTGCTGGGCGGGCCGCTGCCGCTGCGTCCGCCGGGCTTCTGCGTCGGCTGTCCGGAGCGGCCGGTCTTCTCGGCGATCAAGCTGCTCGAACGCGAGGTCGGCAAGGTCCACATTTCGAGCGACATCGGCTGCCATTCGTTTGCGACGCTGGCGCCGTTCAATCTCGGCAACTCGATCCTGGGCTTCGGCATGTCGCTCGCGGCCGCCGGGGCGGTGGCGCCGGTGATGCAGAAGCGCACCATCTCGGTGATGGGCGACGGCGGCTTCTGGCACAACGGGCTGCTGAGCGGCGTTGCCTCGGCGATGTTCAATCGCGGCGACCGCGTGCTGGTCATCATGCAGAACGGCTATACCTCGGCCACCGGCGCGCAGTTCATTCCCAACACGTCGGGCAACCGCCGCGACGGCGAGACCACGTCGGACATCGCCGCCACCCTGAAGGCGATGGGCGTTGGCTGGCTGCGCACCATCCGCACCTACAACGTCGGCACGATGCTCAAGACGCTGCGCGAGGCGATGAGCACCGACGACAAGGGACTCAAGGTCATCGTCGCCGACGGGGAATGCCAGCTCGCGCGCCAGCGCCGCATCCGTCCGCAGATCGCCGCCCAGCTGAAGCGCGGCGAGAGGGTCGTGCGCACGCGCTACGGCGTCGACGACGAGGTCTGCACCGGCGACCATTCCTGCATCCGCCTCTCCGGCTGCCCGTCGCTGGTGGTGAAGCCGAGCCCGGATCCGCTGCGCACCGATCCGGTGGCGAGCGTCAACAATGGCTGCGTCGGCTGCGGCCTGTGCGGCGAGGTCGCCGATGCCGCCGTTCTTTGCCCGTCCTTCTACAAGGCGGACATCGTGCAGAACGCGAGCTGGTGGGACCGCCTGAAGTGGACGGTCCGGTCGAAAGTGATCGGAGCGATGGCTGGTGCCTAAGCCTTTCACCATCCTCATCGGTGCGCTGGGCGGCGATGGCGGCGGCGTGCTGTGCGACTGGATCGTGGCGGCGGCGCAGAGCCAGGGGCTGAGCGTGCAGGCGACGCAGATTCCGGGTGTGGCGCAGCGAACGGGCGCCACGACTTACTACGTCGAAGTCATGCCGGCCGGCACCCGGACATCGGCGACCTCCGTGCTGGCGCTGAACCCGGCGATGGGCGAAGTCGATGTCGCGCTGGCGACCGAATTGCTGGAAGCCGGCCGCATGATCTTCAACGGCTTCGTGACGCCCGACCGTACGACGCTCATCGCCTCGACACACCGTGTACTGGCGATCGGCGAGCGCATGGCGATGGGCGACGGCAGCTTCGATGTCGGCCGGCTGCTGCGCGCCGTGAAGGAACGCAGCCGCGCGCAGATCCTGTTCGACATGGACCAGGCCGCGGAGGAATCCGGCGGCGTCATCAACGCCGTCCTGCTGGGCGCGCTGGCCGGATCGGGCAAGCTGCCGATCCCCGACGGCGCATTCGAGGCCGCGATCCGCCATGCCGGAAAGTCGGTCGACACCAACCTGGCGGCTTTCGCCTTCGGACGCGGCCATGCGCGCGGCGAACTGGAACAGGCGGTGCGCGAGCATCGCAAGCGGCAGACGGCGGTGCAGGGTGTCGAGGATCTGGTCGAACGCGCCCGCCGCACCTATCCGGTCGCCAGCCTCGACATCGTGGAGGAGGGCATCCGCCGTCTCACGGCCTATCAGGATCGCTTCTACGCCGTGCTCTATCTCGACCGACTCGACACCATCCACGCACTCGGTTCGGCCGAGCTGTTGCGCGAGGTGGCGCGGCATCTCGCCGTGCGCATGTCCTTTGAGGACGTGATCCGCGTCGCCCAGGCCAAGACCTCGGCCGAGCGGGTGTCCCGCGTGCGGGCCGAGGTCCGGGCCAAGGATCATGAGCCGCTGGAGATCACCGAACACTTCAAGCCGGGCATCGAGGAGATCGCCGCGATCCTGCCGCCGTCGCTCGCGAAGCGCCTGCTGGGCTGGGGCGAGCGGACAGGGCGTCTCGGCAAGACCTACTTCTCCATGCACGTGCGCACGACGACGATCCTGGGCTTCGCGCGGCTGCGCCTCGTGGCCGGCCTGCGCTGGTGGCGGCCGCGTACCTCGCGCTACGTCGAGGAGCAGGCCGAGATCGAGCGCTGGCTGGGCCAGATCCGCGCCGCCGCGCCGCTCGGCATCGACCTCGCCCGCGAGATCGCGGAATCGGCACGCCTCATCAAGGGCTATGGCGACACCCACAAGCGCGGCCTCGCCAACTATCGCCGCATCGCCGACGAGGTGATCGCGCCGGCCCTGGCGGGCCGCCTGATGCCGCGCGCCGCGGCCGATGCCGTCGCCAGCGCGCGGGTAGCGGCGCTGGCCGATCCCGAAGGCGAGTCGCTTTCGAAGACATTGGCTGCCATCGCTTCCGCGACGTCGCCACTCAAGCAGGCAGCGGAATGATCGACGTTGCAGCACTCGCTCGCCGTGACGAGTTCTGCGCGAGTCTCGGCATCCAGTTCGTCGAGGCCTCGCTCGGCCGTGCCGTGATGCGCGTGACGATCGAGCAGCGCCATCTCAACTTCAACGGCGTCGGTCACGGTGGCCTGACCTTCACCCTGGCGGATGCCGCCTTCGGCTTCGCCTGCAATTCGCAGGGCGTCGTCTCGGGCAGCATTGACGCCCACATCGTCTACAGCGCTGCGGTGCGCCTCGGCGAGGTGCTGACCGCCACCGCGGTCGAGATCTCGCGCTCCAGCAAGGCCTCGAACTACCGCATCGACGTCGTCCGCGCCGACGGCAAGCTCGTCGCCGCGATGACCGGTACCGCCCTGATCAGCGGCAAGCCGGTCTTTGTCTGAGTACACACCCGTTGTCATCCTGAGCGCAGCGAAGGATCTCACGCTGGCCACGGAGTCTGTTGGTCGCTTGGCAAGGCCCTTCGCTGCGCTCAGGACGACGGAGTTCTCTTAAGCCGCACCCTTCAAGATATCCGCCATCTTCTCGCCGACCATGATCGACGGGGCGTTGGTGTTGCCCGAGGGCATGGTCGGGAAGATCGAGGCGTCGGCGATTCGCAGGCCCTGGATGCCGTGGACCCGCAGCTTGTCGTCGACCACCGTGTTCTGGCCCTCGGGGCCCATGCGGCAGGTGCCGATCGGGTGATAGGCGGTCTGCGAGTTGTTGCGGATCCAGGTCAGGATCTCCTCATCGGACTGCACGGACGGGCCGGGCGAGAATTCCTCGTCGCGGTAGGCATCCATGGGCTTTGCATCGACGATGCGGCGCATCATGCGGAAGCCGGCGGTCATCGCATCCTGGTCGATCCTGTCGGCGAGGAAGTTGAAGCGGATCGCCGGATGCGCCTTGGGATCGGCCGAGCGGATGTGGATGGAGCCCAGGCTCTCGGGGCGGAGCTGGTAGCAGGCGATCGTCATCGACGGGAAGTCCTGCAGCTTGCGGGTCTTCGGGTCCTTGATCGAATAGGGCACGAGATGCATCTGCACGTCGGGCGTCTCGAGTTCGGACCGCGTCTTCAGGAAGCCGAGCAGCGGCGCCGAGGGCAGGCTCATGAAGCCGCCGCCGGTTGCGAGGTACTTCATCATCTGGGTGACCGCGCCGATGCCGCGCGCCATGTGGTTGTAGGAGACGTTGGCCACCTTGAGGCGCCAGATGATCCGGGCGTTGATATGGTCGCGGAAATTCTCGCCGACCGCCTTCAGCTCGTGCTTCACCTCGATGCCGTGCTTCTTCAGCAGCTCCGGCTGGCCGATGCCGGAGAGTTCGAGGATCTGCGGGCTGGCGACGCCGCCGGCCGACAGGATCGTCTCCTTCGCCTTGGCCTGGACGGTCTTGCCGTCCTTCTCGTACTCGACACCGATGCAGCGCTTGCCGTCGAGCAGGACGCGCAGCGTGTGGGCATTGGTGACGACGTGCAGGTTGGGCCGCTTCATCGCCGGCTCGATGTAGCAATGGGCCACGCTCATGCGCCGGCCCTTGTAGATCGAGGTCTGCGTCTTCACGACGCCTTCCTGGTCCTCGCTGTTGTAGTCGGGGTTGGTCTTGAAGCCGGCGGCCTTGGAGGCCGCGAACAGCGCGTCGTAGAGCGGGTTCTGGTCGGGGACGGTCGAGACCTTGAGCGGCCCGTCGGTGCCGCGGCCGTTCGAGCCATCCCCGTCGACGAAGTTCTCCATGCGGGTGAAAAGCGGGGCAACGTCGCGCCAGCTCCAGCCGCGGCAGCCCATCTGCGCCCAGGTATCGAAGTCGAGCGGCTGGCCGCGCACCCAGACCAGGCCATTGATCGAGCTCGATCCACCCAGGACCTTGCCGCGCGGCACCGGGATCACCCGGTTCGCGGTATTGGGCTCCGGCTCGGACTGGTAGAGCCAGTTCGCGGCGGGGTTGTCGATCAGCAGGCCGAAGGACAGCGGCATGCGGGAGTAGGGGTGGCTGGCCGCGCCCGCTTCCAGCAGGAGCACCTTGTTGGTGGGTATCTCGGTCAGCCGCGCGGCCAGGGCGCCGCCCGCCGAACCGGCGCCAACGATGATGTAGTCGTACTCGGCCATTTCCCCGGATCCTTGCGTATTGTCGTCATGCAACCCTAGCGCACCGCCATGCAGATAGCAGGGCCAATCTCGCCTCGACAGGTCTGCGGGCGCATGTTCGGATGAATTGTCGCCGGAGCCGGGGAGCCAGGCGTCTCACGGTCGGGTGGAAGTAAGACCAAGATGCTGGATTTGGTCCGGGTCGCGCTCAAACGACCCTATACGTTCGTCGTCATGGCGTTGTTGATCCTGATCGTCGGGCCGCTCGCGGCCCTTCGCACGCCGGTCGACATCTTCCCCGAGATCAGGATCCCCGTCATTGCCGTGGTCTGGCAGTACACCGGCCTGCCACCGGACCAGATGTCGGGCCGCGTGATGCTGAACTTCCAGCGCGCGCTCACCACCACCGTCAACGACATCGAGCATATCGAGGGCACGTCCTACACCGGCGTCGGCATCGTGAAGATCTTCTTCCAGCCGGGCGTCGACATCAGCATCGCCAACGCCCAGGTCACCGCGATCGCCCAGACCGTGCTGCGGCAGATGCCGCCCAACATCACGCCGCCACTGATCCTGAACTACAATGCGGCCACGGTGCCGATCATCCAGCTGGCGCTGGCCGGCAAGGGCGTTCCCGAACAGGCGGTGTTCGATCTTGCCATCAACACGGTCCGCACGCCGCTGGTGACGGTGCCGGGCGCCGCCATCCCGTTCCCCTTCGGCGGCAAGTTCCGGCAGATCCAGATCGATCTCGACCCCGCGGCACTTCAGGCACGCGGCCTCTCGGCGGCCGACGTGGCCAACGCCTTGGCCGCCCAGAACCTGCTGACGCCGGTGGGCACCCAGAAGATCGGCGGGCACGAGTACGCAATCCAGCTCAACAACGCGCCGTCCGACTTCAATGCGCTGGCCGACATCCCGGTGTTCGCGGCCAACGGGACCGTGGTCTATCTGCGCGACGTGGCGCAGGTGCGCGACGGCAACCCGCCGCAGCAGAACATCGTGCATGTCGACGGCGGTCGGTCGGTGCTGCTTGCCGTGCTGAAGAACGGCACAACCTCGACGCTGGCGATCATCGCCGGCATCAAGGAGCGCGTGGCGGAGCTGAAGCGCGTGCTGCCCGAGAACGTGTCGCTGGCGATCCTCGGTGACCAGTCGCTGTTCGTCGAGGGCGCCGTCTCCGGGGTGGCGCACGAGGCGGTGCTGGCCGCCGTGCTGACCAGCCTGATGATCCTGCTTTTCCTGGGGAGCTGGCGTTCGACGGTGATCATCGCGATCTCGATCCCGCTTGCCATCCTGGGCTCGATCGCGCTGCTGGCGGCGTTCGGCGAAACGCTCAACATCATGACCTTGGGCGGACTGGCGCTGGCCGTCGGCATCCTGGTCGACGATGCCACGGTGACCATCGAGAACATCAACTGGCACCTGGAGCAGGGCAAGGACGTCGAGACCGCCATCCTGGACGGCGCCCGCCAGATCGTGACGCCCGCCTTCGTGTCGCTGCTGTGCATCTGCATCGTCTTCGTCCCGATGTTCTTCCTCGAGGGCGTGGCGCGCTTCCTGTTCGTGCCGATGGCCCTGGCGGTGATGTTTGCGATGGTCTGCTCGTTCATCCTGTCGCGCACGCTGGTGCCGACGATGGCGAACTACCTGCTGAAGCCGCACACCGCCCACGGTCACGGCGAGGCGCCGCCGCCGTCGCGCAATCCGCTGGTACGGTTCCAGCGCGGCTTCGAGGCCCGGTTCGAGAGGCTGCGGGCCGTCTATCACGACCTGCTCGGCCTGGCGCTCAGCCGGCGCCCGTTGTTCATCCTCTGCTTCATGGCCTTCGTGCTGGGGTCGTTCGCGCTGGTGCCGTTCCTGGGGCGCAATTTCTTCCCCATCGTCGATTCCGGCCAGATCCTGATGCATGTGCGCGCGCCCATCGGCACCCGCGTCGAGGAGACCGCGAACAGCTTCGTGGCCATCCAGAAGGCGATCCGCACCGTCATCCCGCCGAGCCAGATAGCAACGATGGCCGACAATGTCGGCATGCCCGTCAGCGGCATCAACATGACCTACAACAATACGGGCACGATCGGGCCGCAGGATGGCGACATCCAGATCAAGCTGACGCCGGACCACAGGCCAACCGAGGAGTACGTGGCCGAACTGCGCCGGCGCCTGCCCGAACTGTTTCCCGGCTTCACCTTCTCGTTCCTGCCCGCCGACATCATCAGCCAGATCCTGAATTTCGGCGCCCCGTCTCCCATCGACGTTCAGGTCCGCACCTCGGACATCACCGCGGGCTTCGAGCATGCCAACAGGCTGCTGGCGCGCATCCGCCAAATTCCCGGCGTGGTCGACGCGCGCATCCAGCAGTCGCGCGGCGCTCCGGTGTTCGGCGTCGACATCGATCGGTCTCGTGCGCAGACCGTGGGGCTCACGACCCGCGACGTCACCAACTCGCTGGTCGTCAATCTCGCCGGCTCCAGTCAGGTCGCGCCGACCTACTGGCTCAATCCGGCCAACGGCGTGACCTACAACATCGTGATGCAGACGCCGCAGTACCGGCTGGATTCGCTGGCCTCGCTCAGCAACCTGCCGATCATGGCGCCCGCCGCCTCGCAGCTTCAGGTTCTGGGCGGCATCGCCGACATCAGGCGGTCCTCCGCCAACGCCGTGGTCTCGCAGTACGACCTGCAGGGAATGGTCCAGGTCTATGCCGGCGTGCAGGGCAGGGACCTCGGGGCGGTGGCGGCCGACGTTCGCGCCGTCGTGGCCGAACTGGCGCCGCTCCAGTCGCCGCGCATCCGCTCGGTCAAGGTCCAGGGCCAGGTCAAGACGATGGAGTCCGCTTTCTCGGGGCTGCTGTTCGGCCTCCTGGGTGCGGTCGTGCTGATCTACCTGCTGATCGTCGTGAACTTCCAGTCGTGGAGCGATCCGTTCGTCATCATCACGGCGCTGCCGGCGGCACTGGCCGGCATCGTGTGGATGCTGTTCGCCACCAACACCACGCTTTCGGTGCCGGCGCTGACCGGCGCCATCATGTGCATGGGCGTCGCGACCGCCAATTCTGTGCTGGTGATCTCGTTTGCCCGCGAGCGTCTGGTCGAACTGGGAGATGCGACCGCAGCGGCGCTCGACGCCGGCTTCGTCCGCTTCCGCCCCGTCATCATGACCGCGCTCGCCATGATCATCGGCATGACGCCCATGGCACTGGGCATGGGCGAGGGCGGCGAGCAGAATGCGCCGCTCGGCCGGGCGGTCATCGGCGGTCTCATTTTTGCTACGATCGCCACGTTGATGTTCGTTCCCGTGGTCTTCAGCGTCGTCCATCGCAATCACGGCAAGGCGGCCGCCAAGGTGCCCGCCACCGTCCCCGGAGCGCCTCATGCCGCCTGAAACCCCTCCCGCAGCCCCCAGGCCCCGTTCCCGGCGCGGCCTCGCCCTGTTCGGCTTCGCGGCCGCGCTCGGTCTCGCCGCCGTCGTGATCAACGGCATCTGGAGCCGGCAGGCCAGCGAGGCGAAGCTGAAGGAATGGACCGATACCCAGGCGGTACCGACGGTCAGCGTCATCGCCCCCTCGACCGGCGCCAACAAGACCTCGCTCGACCTGCCGGGCCGGCTCGAGGCCTATTCCCGCGCGCCGATCTACGCTCGCGTCGGCGGCTTCCTGAAGGCCTACTACGTCGATATCGGTCAATCCGTGAAAGCGGGCCAGCTTCTCGCCGAGATCGAGGCGCCCGACCTCGACCAGCAGCTCCTGCAGGCCAAGGCCTCGCTCGCCAGCGCGCAGGCGGCCGAGCAGCTCGCGACGGTGACCGCCGGTCGCTGGCAGCAGCTTGGCGGCGCCAACACCGTGTCGCGCCAGACGGTCGACGAGAAGACCGGCGATCTCACGGTGAAGCAGGCGCTCACCAAGGCCGCGCAGGCCGCCGTCGACCGGCTGGAGGTCCTCTCCGCCTTCAAGCGCATCACCGCGCCGTTCGACGGGATCGTGACCACCCGCAACACCGATGTCGGCGCGCTGATCAACGCCGAGTCGAGCGCGGGCCTGGCGCTGTTCGTCATCTCGGACGTCGACAGGCTGCGCCTGAACGTCAGCGTCCCGCAGAACTTCGTGCCGGCCGTGAAGCTGAAGACGAACGTCCAGATCACCGTCCCGGAATATCCCGGCAAGGTCTACGAGGGGGTGGTCGAGGCCTCGGCCCGCGCCGTCGATGCCCAGACCGGCACGACCCGCATGCAGGTCGTGGTCGACAATGCCAAGGGCGAGCTGATGCCGGGTGCCTTCGCCAATACCCGCATCGAATTGCCGTCGAGCCTGCAGTCGCTGGCCGTGCCCGCAGGCGCGCTGATCTTCGACCAGAAGGGTCTGCGTGTCGCCACGGTCGACGCCAGCGGCAAGGTCGTGCTGAAGCCTGTGACGATCGCGCGCGACCTCGGTCAGATCGTGGAAATCGGCAGCGGCCTCACGGCCGAGGACAAGGTGATCGAAAGCCCGCCGGACGGACTCTCCAACGGCGACCCGGTGCGGGTCGTCGATACCGCCAGGCCCGCCGCCGTGCGATAAATGCCTCCCGCCACGGGGGCGGCGGAGAGGGCGATGATCGATACGGAGAAGGGCAGAGCCGAGGTCACGCGGTTCACGATCGATGTCGCGATTCGCCTCGGCCTGATCGCGACCATCGTCTATGTGAGCCTGCTCCTGTTGCAGCCGGTGGCGCCGCTGCTGCTGTGGGCCATCATCCTGTCGGTCGCCGTCTTTCCCCTGTTCAACATGGTGCGCCGTCGCCTGCACGTCCGCGACGGTCTGGCCGCGGCGCTGTTCTCGGTCCTGCTGCTGGTGCTGCTGCTGACGCCGGTGGTGATCCTGGCCGGATCGGCGATCGACAGCCTCGATGCCTATGCGCGGATGCTGCTGCGGGGCGAGCATGTCGTGCCACCTCCTCCCGAATCGGTGCGGGACTGGCCGATGGTCGGCAATCGCGTCTACGAATTCTGGCTGAACGGCTCCAACGACATCCGCGCGCTGGTGACGACCCATGTCGGCCAGCTCGCATCGGCCGGCCGCTGGATCGGTCGCATCGCCGCAGGGGTGTTCCTGGAGGTCCTGCAGTTCGCGGGCGCGATCATCGTGGCGGGCATCCTGCTCGCCTATTCCGACGAGCTGCTGGAGACGGTTCGCGGCCTGGCAGGGCGTGTCGCCGACAAGCGCGGCCGGCACTTCCTCGAGATTGCCGGCTCGACGATCCGCAACGTCTCGCAGGGCGTCATCGGCATAGCGCTCCTGCAGTCGGCGCTGCTCGGCATCGGCATGCTGGTGGCGGGCGTGCCCTTCGCCGGCCCCATCACCTTCGTCTGTCTGGTGCTGGCCATCGTCCAGGTCGGCCCCAACATCATCATGATCCCGGTCATCATCTGGAGCTGGATGTATCTTCCCGCCCTGCATGCCGGTGTCTTCACCGTCTACACGCTGCCGCTGCTGCTGCTCGACAATGTGCTGCGCCCGATCCTGATGGCGCGGGGCCTGCCGACGCCGATGGCGGTGATCCTGGCCGGCGTCATCTGCGGCACGCTGGCCGGCGGCCTGATCGGCCTGTTCGTCGGCCCCGTGGTTCTTTCGGTCTTCTACGACCTGCTGGTCGCCTGGATCGCGTCCGGCACCAGGACCGAGGAGAGCGACGCTTCCGCCCCCTCGGCCTGACAGGTCGCGCCGGTCGCTTTCCTACTTCTTCTTGGGACGGAGCGCGTCCCACTGCTCGTCGGTCCAGTCGAGCATCGCCGAGGTGTTGGCGCCGCCGCCGCCGGACTGCAGCATCTTGCCGCCGTCGATGACGATGGCGTCGCCGTTGATGTAGGCGGCGCCGTCGCTCACCAGGAAGGCGGCGAGGTTGGCCAACTCGATATGCTCGCCGGTGCGGCGCATCGGGATGGCCTTGATCATTTCGTCCTGGCCGCCGCGTTCCTTCGGCATCAGGCGGCTCCAGGCGCCCTCGGTCGGGAAGGGGCCGGGCACGATCGCGCAGGTGCGGATGCCCTTGGGACCCCATTCGACGGCGAGGCTCTTGGTCATGGCCAGCACGCCGGCCTTGGCCATCGCCGACGGCACGGTGAACGGCGCGCCGGTCAGCGAAGAGACCGTCAGGATCGACATCACGACCTTGTTGCGCTCCCCGGCCTCGATCCATCGGCGGCCGGCCGAGACGGTGCAGTAGGCCGAGCCGTGCAGCACGATACCGAGCACGGCGTCGATCGCGCGCGAGGACATCTTGTGGGTCTGGGCCAGGATCTGGCCGGCGGCGTTGTTGACCAGGATGTCGAGCGGCCGCTTCTCCCAGATCTTGTCCATCATCGCCTCGACGGCGTCGGGCACGCGCACGTCGCAGCCCACGGTCTCGATCTCGCCACCGGTCTCCTTGGCGAGTTCGTCGGCGGTCTGCTTCAGCACGTCCTCACGGCGGCCGCAGATCACGACATTGGCGCCAAGCTCGAGATAGCGATGAACCATCGAGCGGCCGAGGCCGGTGCCGCCGCCGGTGACGAGGATGCGCTTGCCCTTGAGCAGGTCGGGTTGGAACATCGCTCTTCTCCTACTTCTTGATCTCGGTGAGGGCGATGCCGGACGTGACAAGCTTGTCGATCTCGGCGGCGGAGTAGCCGGCCTCCTGAAGCACGGCGCGTGTGTCGGTGCCGAACTTCTTGGGTTTGGTGCGCGCCTCGGGCGGGGTGCGCGAGAGCTTCACGGGATTGCCGACGTTCCGCCAGCCGTCCTTCTCCCACACCATGCCGCGATGCTTCGTATGAGGCGCCTCCATGACGTCGGAGACTTCGAGCACGGCGGCCGAGGGCACGCCGCCCTTCATCAGCTCCTGCGAGAACTCGTTGGCGTCGCGGTCCTTCAGCAGCTCGCGCAGCTCGGCCTCGAGTTCGGCGCGATGGGCGACGCGATCCTTGTTGGTCTTGAAGCGCGGATCGCTCGCGAGTTCCGGCTTGCCCAGCATCTTCGTCAGCTTGGCGAACTGGCCGTCGTTGCCGGCGCCAACCACGATGTTGCGGGTCTTGGTCGGGAAGTTGGAGTAGGGTACCAGGCTCGCGTGGCTGTTGCCGACGAGCTTGGGCTTGAGACCGGCCATGAAATAGTTCGGCGCATGCGGCTGGTGCAGCGCGATGGCGCTGTCGTAGAGCGTCGCGTCGACGAACTGGCCCTTGCCCGATCGGTTGCGCTCGTAGAGCGCCATCATGATGCCGACCGTGGCGTTCATGCCGGTCGAGAGATCGACCACCGGCACGCCGATGCGGACCTGGCCGCCCTCGGGCGAGCCGTTGACCGAGACGAGGCCGGCCGAGGCCTGGACCATGGCGTCGTAACCGGGGAAGCCGCCCAGCGGCCCGTCGGACCCGAAGCCCGAGACGCGGGCGTGGACCAGCCGCGGGAACTTCGCCGCCAGCACGTCGTGGTAGCCGATGCCCCACTTCTCCATCGTGCCGGTCTTGAAGTTGTCGATCAGCACGTCGGCCGTTTCGAGCAGCTTCAGCAGGACCTCGCGGCCCTCCGGCTTCGAGAGATCGAGCGCGATCGTGCGCTTGTTGCGGTTGATGCCGGCGAAGTAGGCCGAGATGCCCTCATCGTCGAACGGAGGGCCCCAGGTGCGGGTCTCGTCGCCCTGCGGCGGCTCGACCTTGATCACGTCGGCGCCATGGTCGGCCAGCATCTGGCCGCAATAGGGACCTCCCAGCACGCGCGACAGGTCGATCACTTTCAGGCCCTCGAGCGCGCCCCCGCTTGCCACCGGCATTTCGTTCCACTCCACGGATTGAGACAGGAGGCGGGGTTATAGACCATGGGGCTGGGGCCCGGTACCGTCCGGGCATGATCGAACGCGAGCTTGATATCGCCACGCAAGATGGCGCCATGAACACCTACACCGTGCGGCCCGACGATGGCGGGCCGCTCCCGGTGGTCATCATGCTGATGGATGCGCCGGGCGTCCGCGAAGGCCTGCGGGAGATCTGCCGCCGGATTTCGCAGTCCGGCTACTTCGTGCTGCTGCCCAATCTCTACTACCGCTCGACGCGCGAGTTCGTCTGCGGCCCGACGCGGAACCATCCCGACGGCGAGGCCAATCTGAAGCGCATGTTCGGCCTGATGGAGACGCTCTCCAACGCCCGGGTGGCGGCCGACACGGGCGCGGTCCTCGACGTGCTGCCGACCCTGCCCGATGCGAAGTCCGGCAAGGTCGGCCTGGTCGGCTACTGCATGAGCGGCGCCTTCGTGACGGCGGCGGCGGCGAAGCATCCCGACCGCATCGGCTGCTTCGCGTCCTACTACGGAACGCGACTGATCACCGACAAGCCGGATTCGCCCCATCTGATGCTGGGCGACATCACAGCCGAGGGCTACTACGCCTTCGCCGAACATGACACCTACGTGCCGCTGTCGGACGTCGCCAGGTTCGAGAAGCTCCTCGCTGCCGCGCCGTTCCCGTCGAAAGTCGAGACCGAGGCCGGCACGCATCACGGCTATGCCTTCTCCGACCGTGGCAACCTGAACGAGGCCGCGCGCGAGAAGCACTACGAACGCATGCTGGCGCTCTACCGCCGGCACCTGGGTTGACTCCGTCGTCCTGAGCGCAGCGAAGGACCTTGCGGAGCGATCAGGGTACTTCGGTGCTGGCGTGAGATCCTTCACTTCGTTCCAGGATGACAAGAAGAGGGAACGCAATATGCTGAACGGCATCCACGGACATCAGGACATCGAGCGCGTCGTCTACGGGAAGCCGGCGGGCGCGGCGCTGCGGGCCGAGGCCGAGCGGCTGGGGGCCAAGAAGGTGTTCATCACCACCTCGAAGTCGGTGGCGCAGAGCGCGCTGCTGGCCTCCGTGATCGACCGTCTGGGCGATCTGCACGCCGGCACCTATGCGGGCATCACCGCGCACTCGCCGAGGCCTTGCGTCGTCGAGGGTGCGGAGATGGCGCGCGAGGCCGGTGCCGATCTGATCGTGGCGGTGGGTGGCGGTTCGGTGATCGATGCCACCAAGACGATCCTGATCGCGCTCTGGCAGAACGTGAAGACGGTCGACGACCTGGATGCCTATCGCGCCGGTAAACCGAAGGAAGGGGCCGCGCCGCCGTCGGAGGCGATCAGGCCGCCGGCCGATGCGATCCGCATGATTGCCGTACCGACCACGCTGTCGGCCGCCGAGTTCAATGCCTTTGCCGGCATCTCCGATCCACGCAAGGGCATCAAGGAGAGCTTCGGCCATCGCCTGATCGTGCCCCGGATCATCGTCCTCGATCCCGCCGCCACCCTGGCGACACCGATGGACCTCATGCTGTCGACCGGGCTCAAGGCGGTTGACCACGCGGTCGAGCGTCTGTGTTCGCAGCAGGCCCATCCCTTCGTGCTCGGCACTGCGACCGAGGCCCTGAAGCTGCTGGCCCGCGCCTTGCCGGCGCACAAGGCGAATCCCGACGACATGGCGACCCGGCTCGACCTCCAGTTCGGCATGTGGCTGTCGATCGGCGCCGGCACCTCAGGCGTCGGCGTCGGCGCGAGCCACGGGATCGGCCACGTGCTGGGCGCCGCTTGCCACGTGCCGCACGGCCATACGTCCTGCGTGATGCTGCCGTCGGTATTGCGCTGGAACCTGCCGGCCAACGGGGAGCGCCAGAAGCGGGTGGGCGAGGCCTTCGGGCAGCCCGGCACGGCCGCCGGCGACCTGGTCGAGGGGCTGGTGAAATCGCTCGGCTTGCCGGGACGTCTCTCGGAAGTAGGCGTCGGCCGGGACCGCTTCCGCGAGATCGCCGAGAAGTCGATGCACGACCGCGCCGTCCTGAACAATCCGCGCCCCATCAAGGGACCGGAGCAGGTCATGGAGATTCTGGAACTCGCAGCCTGAAGCGACATGACCCCATGAATTCTTCTCGTGAGCCTGCGGGGTGTTAAGCGTCTAAAGCCACACGATCTACAGGGGGCAAACGCTTCAAGTCACGGGTGAAACCATGGTCGATGTCCGAACCGTCGAATCCGCCGCTACGAGGCCGCCGGCAGCCCCCTGGGTCGAGGCGCCCATCCAGTATCTGGCCGACCTCAGCATCAAGCCGGTAACCTACAATCCCCCGCACGGCACCGGCCTGCCGCGGCGCGAGGGCAACTACCGCGACTTCACGATGCGTATCCACGATGCCCGTCCCATCGCGCGCGATCTGTCGCTCGACCGGCAGGCCTTCATCCTGACGCATCACGATACCGAAGTGCGCGACTTCTATGACGACGAAGAGGTCCGCACGAAGTATCACGCCGAGGTCGAGGCCTTGATCAAGCGCGAGACCGGCGCGTCGAAGGTCGTGGTGTTCGATCATACGGTGCGCACCGCCGATCGCGCCGTCGAGCGCGGCCTGCGGACACCCGTGCGCAGCGTCCATTGCGACTACACGGAGAAGTCAGGACCGCAGCGCGTGCGCGACCTGCTGCCGCCCGAGGAGGCCGAGTATCGCCTGAAGAAGCGCTTCGCCGAGTACAACGTCTGGCGCAGCATCGCGCACGAACCCGTCGAGATGACGCCGCTGGGCCTGGTCGATTCCGAAAGCCTGGCGCCGCGCGACCTCGCCGTCTGCGACCTCGTCTATGCCGACCGGACCGGCGAGATCTATCAAGGCGTCCACAACGCCGATCACCGCTGGTTCTATTTCCCGAAGATGACACGAGACGAGGCGATCCTGATCAAGTGCTACGACTCGATGAAGGATGGCAGGGCACGCTTCTCGCTGCATTCCGCCTTCGATGATCCGACGTCGCCGGCCAATCCGAAGCCGCGGCAGAGCATCGAGGCGCGCGCGTTTGCGTTTTTTGATTGAGGCGCGCCGATCGTCCCTATCATCCTGAGCGCAGCGAAGGATCTAACGTTAGTCGCGCAGTACTTTGATCGTTCCGCTAGGTCCTTCGCTGCGCTCAGGACGACAGAGTTTCAGCTCGCCGCAATCGCTTCGAGATGCTCCACCAGCTCTTCCGGATTGCTGAAGAAGGGCGAGTGGCCGCTTTCCAGCCTCAGCACCTTGCAGGGCGTCGCCTTCACCATCGCGCGCTGCAGGGCGATGCGGATGGCGTTGTCGTGGATGCACTCGATGTACCAGCGCGGCACCGAGCCGAAGCGTTCCTCGGTCAGGGTCACCGGCGTCGTTGAGATGGCCAGCGGCTGCGGCCGCAGCCGCTCCATCGCCTTGTAACGGTCCTCGGGGGAGACGTCGGCGTAGAACAGGCTCGGCAGCTTGTCGCGCGCGAAGGTGTAGGTCTTGCCGTCGGGGCTGACCTGGCGCGAAAGGCGGAACAGCGCGTCGGGTTCGAGCGCGGTCATGTCGCGACCGCTCTTGCCCGAGGTCGGCAGCAGCGCGCAGAGATAGACCAGCGCCTTCAGCTTGCGGCGCCGGGCCTCGGCGAGCTGGCTGATCGTAACGCCGCCCAGCGAATGGCCGACCAGGATGACCTGGTCCTCCATCTTGTCGAGAAGGCGCGCCAGCTTCTCTACATTGTCGGCGAGCGTCACGTTGGCCGGCGGCGTCTGGTCGTTGCCCAGACCCGGCAGGTCGGGCGCGCAGACCTTGTGTCCGGCCGCCTGGAGCAGCGGTACGACCTTTTCCCAGCACCAGCCGCCGGTGCAGGCGCCATGGACCAGCAGGAACGTCGCCACGCTCAGGCCTTTCCGACGACGGTGCGCGCGCCGGGGGCGGGCACGAAGAAGTCGGGCATCAGCTTCGTGCCGGGAGAGACGGCGTACTTGTCGAAGTCCGTGACGCCCTCGGCCGCCAGCACCTCGTCGTCGATGAAGAAATTGCCGGTGCAATCGCGGGCCGGGCGATTGAAGATCGCATGGGCGGCGTCGGCCATGATCTCGGGCTTGCGGCACTGCTTCATGCCCTCGTCGCCGCCCAGGATGTTCTGGATGGCCGAGGTGGCGATCGCGGTGCGTGGCCACAGGCAGTTGAAGGCCAGTCCCTTGTCCTTGAACTCAGCGGCCATCGACCAGGCGAAGACCGACATGCCGTACTTGGCGAGTGTATAGGCCGGGTGGTTGGCGAACCACTTCACGTCGAAGTCGAGCGGCGGGGACAGGTTCAGGACGTGCGGGTTGGCGGCCTTCAGCAGGTGCGGGATGCACTTCTGCGAGACCATGAAGGTGCCGCGTGCGTTGATCTGGTGCATCAGGTCGTAGCGCTTCATCGGCGTGGACAGCGTACCGGTCAGGCTGATGGCGCTGGCATTGTTCACCAGGATGTCGATGCCGCCGAACTTCGCGACGGTCTCGGCCACGGCCTTGTCGACGCTCTGCTCGTCGCGAATGTCGCAGGCGAGCGGCAGTGCCTTGCCGCCGGCCTTCTCGATCTCTTCTGCCGCGGTGAAGATCGTGCCGGGCAGGCGCGGATCGGGCTTCACCGTCTTTGCGGCGATGGCGATGTTGGCGCCGTCGCGCGCCGCGCGCAGTGCGATGGCCAGTCCGATGCCCCGGCTCGCGCCGGTCACGAACAGGGTTTTGCTACCCAAGCTCATGGCGTCCCCAAGAAATCCTCGGGCTCTATAGCCGGGGCAAGGGAGGGGCGGCTAGTCTCGCGTCACTCAGGGGAGGCATGCATGAATCCGTGCTTTGAAACAGCCACTCGTCTTGCACGCGCCATACGAAACGGGCGGCTGAGTTCGGCTGAGGCGACGAAGGCGCACCTCGACCGGATCGCGCGAGAGAACGGGTCCGTCAACGCGCTGGTCGTGGTCGATCGGGACGGCGCGATGAAGGCCGCGAGGGCTGCCGACCGGGCGCTCCAGGCACGGAAATCCGGGGCGGGGAAGCCGTTGGGCCCCTTGCACGGTGTGCCGATCACCATCAAGGAGGCGTTCGACGTCGCGGGCCTCAGGACGACGTCCAGCCATCCGCCGCTCGCGGCCAATGTTGCCAAGCAGGACGCGACGCTCGTGGTGCGGCTGCGTGCCGCCGGCGCGGTGATCCTCGGCAAGACCAATGTGCCCGAACTCTGCGCAGACTTTCAGACCGACAGCCCGATTTTCGGCACCACGAAGAATGCCTGGGACGAGCGCCGGACCGCCGGTGGCTCGACCGGTGGCGGCGGTGTCGCCGTGGCAGCGCGCCTGTCGCCGCTCGAACTGGGAAGCGACATCGGTGGCTCGGTGCGCAATCCCGCGCACTACAACGGGATCTTCTCGCTCAAGCCCACCGAATGGCGCGTGCCGGGACACGGCCATGTGCCGGACCTTCCGGGAGCGACGCGGAGCACACGCTACATGGGCACGTTCGGGCCATTGGCGCGCTCGGTCGACGATCTGGAGGTTGCGCTCCGCATCATCGCCGGGCCGGACGGATACGAGACCGAGGCGGCGCCCGTGCCGCTCGGACCGACGCCCAAACTGACGGCCAAGGGGCTGCGCATCGCGGTGCTTACCAGCAATCCGCTGGTACCGGTCTCGGCCGACACGGTGGCGGTGGTGGAGGCGACCGCGAAGCTGCTTTCGAAGGCGGGCGCCAGGGTGAAGCAGGCCGAGCCCGAGAGTCTGGACTGGCAGCGGGGCTGGGACGACTGGGCGGACCTGTTCCAGTACATGATCATGAATGCCCAGCCGCTCGCCGAGCGTGAACGGCATTTCCGCAAGATCCATTCACCCGATCCGACGGCGCGATCGGTCGCGCGTGCGGCACGGCTCGATATGGCCCGGTACTTCGCCGTCCTCGACCGGCGCGATCAGATTGCCCGCCAGTGCGAGACCTTCCTCGACGACTACGATGCATGGCTGATGCCCGTGATGCCGGATGCGGCGTTCGTCCGCCAGTCGCAGAAGCGTCCGCTTACGATCGACGGCGTCGACCATCCGTATTTCTTCGCCGGCACGGCCTATAACTTCCTGGCCAACCTGACCGGCCAGCCGTCGATCGTCCTGCCCTGCGGCTTCTCGAAGGAGGGAATGCCGATCGGGCTGCAACTCACCGGCAAGCGCTGGGGCGAGGCGAAGCTGCTGGGCGTCGCGAAGGTGCTGGAGAAGCTGCTGCCCCCGTGCCCGGCGCCGCCGGCGTTTGCGAACGCTTAAAGCACCATCGTTCACCGTCCTCTCCCCCCGCAAGCGGGCGGAGAGGGCCCTATTCAACCTTTACGCCTGCCTTGTCGATGATCGGCTTCCATTTGGCGAACTCGGCCTTCTGATAGGCGCCGAAGACGTCGGCCTTCATCTGCTCGGGCGTCGGGATGTCCTGGCCGAGGCCCTCGAGCTTGCGGCGGATCTCCGGGTCCTGCAGGGCCTTCACGGCAGCCGCATTGATCTTGTCGACGATGTCCTTCGGCGTTCCCTTGGGCGCCCAGAGCCCGTGCCAGATCGCAACCTCGATGCCGGGGAAGCCGGCTTCGGCGGTCGTCGGGACGTCCGGCGCGGCGGCCGTGCGCTGCTTGGCCGCCACGGCATAGACCTTGAGCTTGCCGGCGCGGATGTGCGGCAGCGAGTTCGACGACTGGTCGATCATGATCTGGATCTGGTTGGCGATCAGGTCCTGCACGGCCGGGCCGGTGCCGCGATAGGGCACGAGCTGGTAGTTGGTGCCGGTGACCGCGAAGAAGGCCAGCGCGCCGATATGCGAGCCGGAGCCCACGCCCGCGGTGCCGCCCGAAATCTTGTCGGCATTGGCCTTGAGGTAGGCGACCAGCTCCTTGAGGTCCTTGGCCGGCACCTGGTTCGAGGTCACGACCAGCAGCGGATTGGACGGCAGCAGCGCGATGGGTTCGAGGTCGTTGATCAGGTCGTAGTTCAGGTTCTTGTAGATCGCGCCGTTCACGACGTTGGTGCCGAGATGGCCGATGCCGATCGTGTAGCCGTCGGGCGCGGACCGCGCGAGCTTGCCCATGGCGATCGAGCCTGCCGCGCCAGTGACGTTGTCGATGACGATCTGCTGGCCGAGTTCCTTGCCCATGCGTTCGCCGAGAATGCGGGCCATCACGTCGGTCGGACCGCCGGCCGCGAAGGGCACGATCAGGTTGATCGGCTTGTTGGGATAGGCCTGGCCGAAGGCCGGGCCGGCGGCGGCCACGGCAAGCAAGGCGAGCGCAACTCTACGCAGCATGGCAATTCCTCCCTGAACTTCTCTTGTTGGGAGGAGCGTAGCGCTAAGTGGCGTCCGGCTCCATCGCCACCAATACCGTTCGGTTGGAGACCTGCTGGCCCTCCAGGACGGAGATCGCCTCGACCTTCGCGTCGAGCGCCGCCTTGAGCTGGTGCTGGATCTTCATGGCCTCCAGCACGATCAGGGTCTGCCCGCGAACGACCTTGTCGCCGGGCGCCACCTTGATCGCGACGATGCGTCCGTCCATGGGCGCCCGCAGCTTGCCGTCGCTACCCGCCGCCGCCGTCTCGGGCGGGGCGTAGGTCTTGTCGGTGAAGCGAACCGTGAGCGCGTCGAGGTCGACCACGATGTCGTTGCCGTCGATATGGAACGGGACGTCGAGCGTCTCGGCCTCGCGGACCTGAAGCAGGCGCTCCGTTCCGCCGACGGCCAGCCGGATCGGCGTCGGTTCGGGGTTGGAGTTGCGCCAACCACGCATCGACGGCGGATATTTCTGCGCGGAGGCCTGCCACAGAAGGTTCGCGGCAGCGTTCCAGTGCGCCTCGCCGATCTCGGGCGCGGGGAACTGGTGCTTCACTAGGAAGGACGTCGTGGCCTCGCCCGCCGCGAAGTCGGGATGCTCCAGCAGGCGGATCAGGAAATGCCGGTTGGTGGTCGGCCCCAGCACGACCGTCTCGGCGAGCGCCCGAACGAGGCGCACCCGCGCTTCCTCGCGCGTCGTGCCGTGGGCGATGACCTTGGCGATCATCGGGTCGTAGTAGGGCGAGATGGCGAGCCCATCCGTCATGCCGTGGTCGATGCGCACGCCAGGGCCCGTCGCCGGCCGCCACACGTCGATGCGCCCGGTCTGCGGGAGGAAGCCGCCATAGGCGTCCTCGGCGTAGAGCCGGACCTCGATCGCGTGGCCGTTGAAACTCACCCGCTCCTGCGTGAGCGGCAGCCTCTCGCCGCGCGCGACACGGAGCTGCCACTCGACCAGGTCGAGACCTGTGATCGCCTCGGTCACCGGATGCTCGACCTGCAGGCGGGTGTTCATCTCCAGGAAGTAGAAGGCGCCATCGGCGCCCAGCAGGAACTCGACTGTGCCGGCGCCGCGATAGCCGATCGTCCGCGCAGCGGCGACGGCCGCTTCGCCCATCCGGCTGCGCAAGCCCGCATCGACGGCGGGCGAGGGCGCCTCCTCGATGACTTTCTGATGCCGGCGTTGCACCGAACAGTCGCGCTCGCCGAGATGGATGACGTTGCCGTGGGCATCGGCAAAGACCTGGATCTCGACATGGCGCGCATCGACCACGGCCTTTTCGAGGATCAGCTCGCCCGAGCCGAAGGCGCTTTCCGCTTCGGTCCGGGCGGTGCGAATCGCTTCCAGTAGATCGGCGTCGCGCTCGACCAGCCGCATGCCCCGTCCGCCGCCGCCGCCCGCGGCCTTGACCATGACCGGCAGACCGATCTTGCGCGCCTCGGCTTCGAGACTGGCGTCGCTCTGGTCGGCGCCCTGATAACCCGGCACGCAGGGCACGCCGGCCTCGATCATGCGGCGCTTGGCGGCGGCCTTGTTGCCCATCGCACCGATGGCGGCAGGCGGCGGGCCGATGAAAGTGATGCTCGCGGCCTCGCAGGCCGATGCGAAGGCTTCGTTCTCCGACAGGAAGCCGTAGCCGGGATGGATCGCGTCTGCGCCACTCTTGCGGGCAGCCTCCAGGATGCGGTCGATGCTGAGATAGCTCTCGCCAACGGGCGGCGGCCCGATGCGGACAGCTTCGTCGGCGAAGGCCGTGTGCGGGGCCTCCTTGTCGGCGTCGGAATAGACCGCAACGGTGCGATAGCCCATCGCCTTGGCGGTGCGCATCACGCGCCAGGCGATCTCGCCGCGATTGGCGACCAGGACCTTCGAGAAGTTCATCATTCGACGGCCCAGCGCGGCGGTCGCTTCTCGGCAAAGGCGCGCAGGCCCTCGCCGGCCTCGGGGCCACGGCGGGCCTCGGCAAATTTGTCGGCAGCGAAGTCGAGCACGGCGGAGAGCGGCTCGTTGCCGACCTTCATCACCACCTGCTTGGTGAGCGCATTGGCGATCGGCGCGCACTTGTCGATCTGCTTCAACACCTCTTCGAGCTTGGCGTCGAGGGCGGCGGAATCGGGTACGAGATAATGGGCTATGCCGAGCCGCAGGGCTTCAGCGCCCTTGAAGCGCGCGGCCGTCAGGGCAAGATGGCGGGTCTGCGGCACGCCGATGCGCTCGGCGACGAAGGGCGCGATCTGGGCCGGGACGATGCCGATGGCCGTCTCGCTCATGGCGAAGCCCGCGCCCTCGGTGCAGATCGCGACGTCGGAGACGCAGAGGATGCCGAAGCCGCCGGCGATGGCGTAACCTTCCACTGCAGCCACCACGACCTGCGGCGTGTTGTTCATCGTTTCGAGAAAAGCGCCGAACTGGCGGTTCCAGACCGCGATCGGATCCTTCTCGCCGGGCTTGGGCGTCTCGGTGAAGCTCTGCTCCATGTTCTTGAGGTCGGCGCCGGCGCAGAAGGTGCCGCCCGCGCCGCGCAGGATCACGACCTTGATGTCGCGCCGGTCCTTCAGGATCGCGAACACCGACTTCAGTTCGCCGATCAGCGTCGGGTTCAGTGCGTTCTTCACCTCGGGCCGGTTCAGCGTCACGTAGAGACGCGACCGCTCGCGGCGAAGGATGAGGGCTTCGTACTTGTCGGCGAAATCAGTCATTACAGACTCCGTTCATGGCGCGCGTCGCTCGCCACGCCACTCATTGTCATCCCGAGCGCAGCGAGGGACCCTTGCGCGGAAGAAGTAAAGGTCCCTCGCTGCGCTCGGGATGACACTTTTGGTGTGTCAGCAGCGGTGCGCACTATCTGTTCTCCAAACGCGGCAGCGTGCCCATGTGCTTGGAGATGATCTGCAGCATCACCTCGTCGGCGCCGCCGCCGATCGAGGCGAGGCGGGAATCGCGGAAGGCGCGGGCAGTGGACGATTCCCAGAGATAGCCGGCGCCGCCCCAGTATTGCAGGCAGCCATCGGTGACGAGACGGACCATGCGACCGGCCTTCAGCTTGGCCATCGAAGCCAGCATGGTGACGTCGGTGCCGTCGAGATACTCCTCGCAGGCCCGGTAGCAGAGCGAGCGCACCAGTTCGATCTCGGTGCGCAGCTCGGCCAGCTTGAAATGGATCACCTGGTTGTCGAGCAGCGGCCTGCCGAACACCTTGCGCTCGCGCGTATATTCGATCGTCTGGTCGATCAGCCGCTCCATGCCGACCACGGCACTGATCGCGCCCCACAGCCGTTCCTCCTGGAACTGCTGCATCTGGTAGACGAAGCCCAGCCCCTCCTGGCCGATCAGGTTTCGGACCGGCACCTTCACCTCGTCGAGGAAGATCTGGGCGGTGTCGGAGGAACGCATGCCGAGCTTGTCGAGCTGCTTCACGATCTGCACGCCCCTGGTCTTCATCGGCAGGCAGATCAGCGACTTGTTCTTGTGGATCGGACCGTCGCCGGTGCTGGCCAGCAGGCACATCCAGTCGGCCTGCGTGCCGTTTGTCGTCCACATCTTGCCGCCGTTGATCACCCAGTCGCCGCCGACGCGGCGCGCCG
>LSKJ01000681.1 GCA_001557035.1 Rhodospirillaceae bacterium CCH5-H10
GCCCACGACCTCTCGCGCTTCTTCGACCCCGGCGTCGCAGCGCGCATTCGCGGGGCGGAGACGTCGATCCGGGCCGGCGAAGGCGAATTGCGCGACGTCGCCATCCTGACCGTCGACCTGCGGGGCTTCACGCGTCTGTCGACCGAACTCGCGCCCGCCGAGGTGATGAAAGTCCTGCAGGACTATCAGCGCCGCACCTGCCCGTTGATCGCAGCCGCCGGCGGCAGCATCGACAAGTTTCTGGGGGACGGCATCCTGGCGTCATTCGGCGCCGTGACGCCTTCGCCGACCGCTGCAGCGGACGCGCTCAGGGCCGCCGAGGCGGTGATGGAGGCCGCAACCGCCTGGGCCGTCGAGCGGCGAGCCGCCGGATTGCCGCCGCTGGACATCGGCCTCGCCGCCGCTTCGGGGCGGGTGGTTTTCGGGGCCGTGGGCGACGGCAAACGGCTCGAATTCACGGTCATCGGCGATGCCGTGAACCTTGCCGCCAAGCTCGAGAAGCACAACAAGGTGGAGCGGACCCGGGCCATCACCGACGGCGCCACCTACGCTCTCGCCGAACGCCAGGGATATCGCCCCGCCGTTCCCCCCGAGCACCGGCCTGGCCGCCAGGTCGGCGGTGTTGGAGAATCCGTCGATATTGTGGTCCTGGCCGCATGAACCCGCCTCGAAAGCGGGCGGGTCGTTGCCTTGCCCTTTCCCCATTCGCGGCCTATGTAATTTGAGACAGTCGAGCGCGTGGGATAGCGAGCCTTCGGAGCGCCATCGTGGGTAACAACTACGACATCATCCTGATCGGTTTGGTCGCGGTCTTCCTGATCCTGCGGTTGCGATCCGTCTTGGGCAAACGCACCGGCAACGAACAGCCGCCGGCTCGCGATCCGTTCACGCCGCCCGCACCGCCGCCGGCCACGCCGCGCGTCGGCGATGCGTCGCAGGGCAACGACAATGTCGTGCCGCTGCCGACGGCCAACACGCCCGCGCCGCGTCAATCCTCGCCGACCAGCGGACCCGGCGGCATCCGGGCCACCGTGATGCCGACAGCGACGGCCGGCGTCGCCGCCATTCGTGCCGCCGATCCCGCCTTTGAGCCGATCGGCTTTACCGGCGGCGCACGCGCCGCCTTCACGGCCATCGTCGAGGCTTTCGCCCGCGGCGACACGGGCTCGCTGAAGCCCCTGCTCGACAGCGCCACCTATTCCAGCTTCGAAGCCGCGATTCGCGGGCGGATCGAACGCAACGAGACGGCGGAGACGACACTGATCGGCTTCGAGGCCTCCGACGTCGCCGCGGCGGAAATGCAGGGCACGAACGCCGTCGTCACCGTCCGGTTCGTCAGCGAGCAGATCAACGTCGTCCGCAATGCCGACGGACAGATCGTCGATGGCAATCCCAACGAGGTCCAGAAGGTCGTCGACCTCTGGACGTTCCGCCGCGACACCACTTCGGGCGATCCCAACTGGCAGCTCATCAAGACCGAAAGCGAAGGTTGAGGGAGGCGTTTCCGAGAATGCGAGGGAGCCTGCTCGCCGGTGGACTGACCCTGTTGGTCG
The DNA here is from genome assembly GCA_001557035.1 of Rhodospirillaceae bacterium CCH5-H10. GTDB lineage: Bacteria > Pseudomonadota > Alphaproteobacteria > Reyranellales > Reyranellaceae > Reyranella. The sequence continues at coordinate 1,554 of LSKJ01000681.1, forward strand.
CCGGTTTCCTGTCTGCCTGCGCTTCGACACCGGGCTCTGCGCCGCAACAGCGCATCGCGATGGAGCCGACTTCCTACAACGAGATCGCCGGTTGGGCAGGGGATCGCCACGCCGAGGCGCTCGCCACCTTTCGCCGGTCATGCCCCAAGCTGACGGCCGGGCCCGACGTCCGGATCGCGACCGATGGCGGCGAGAAGACCATTACGCCCGGTGAATGGGCGCGAATCTGCGAGGCCGCAGCGGCGGTGAAGCCCGGCGATGCCCGCGGCTCGCGCGCATTCTTCGAGACGAATTTCCGCCCGCTGATCGTCCAGGCGCCGGGCAAGTTCACCGGATATTTCGAACCGGATCTGCGCGGCAGCAAGGTTCCCTCCCGCCTCTTCACCGTGCCGGTCTATCGCAAGCCGCCGGATCTCACCGACAAGCCCTACTATACGCGCAGCGAGATCGAAGCCGGCGCGCTGAAGGGCAAGGGCCTCGAGATCGCCTACGTTCAGGATCCCGTCGGTCTGTTCGAGGTTCAGGTCCAGGGCAGCGGCCGCGTGCAGCTCGCCGAGGGCGGCACCATGACTCTGGGCTTCGACGGCTCCAACAATCGGCCCTACACGGCAATCGGCGCCGTACTGGTCGAGATGGGCGTAATGAAGAAAGAGGAGGCGACCTGGCCCGCCATCCGCGACTGGCTGAAGCGCAATCCGCAGCAGGCGCGCGACGTGATGCGCAAGAACGAGCGCTACATCTTCTTCCGGGATACCAAGACCTCGGCGCCCATCGGGGCCGAAGGAGTGCCGCTCACCGCGCAGCGCAGCATGGCCATCGATCCGACGATCACGCCTTACGGTACACCGGTATGGATCGACACGCGCCGTCCGGTTTACCGCAAGCCCGGCGCCACAGAACCCTATCGCCGCCTGATGATCGCCCAGGACACCGGCGCCGCCATCAAGGGTCCGGCCCGGGGCGACGTCTTCTACGGCAGTGGTGCTCAGGCCGCCGAGTGGGCGGGCCGCATGAACAGCGAAGGCCGCGCCATCATCCTGGTGCCCAACAAGAACTGAGCGCCGGACTCTGCCCGCGGCGGTTCGCGTGCCGTGAAAAGCCGGCCCATCGCCCTGGACAGGCATCCGGTGGCCGTTGCCCTTCCACCGCCCTTCGAGCCTTTTCCGACAAGCGGCCGTTGCACGCCAAATTCGCCGCTGCCATGTTCGCGACGTGTCCAGATCGCCAGCCACCTCCGCCCGCCCGCGCCGCGTCGCGCTCTTCGTCACCTGCCTCGTCGACCTGTTCCGGCCGTCCGTGGGCTTCGCCGCCGTGAAGCTCCTGGAAGAAGCGGGTTGTACCGTCGAGGTGCCGCCGCTCCAGGTCTGCTGTGGCCAGCCGGCCTACAACTCCGGCGACCGCGCGACGACGCGCGCCATTGCCCTGCAGGTGATCGATGCCTTCGAAGGCTACGATGCCGTCGTGGCGCCGTCGGGCTCCTGCGGCGGGATGCTGTCGCATCATTATCCCGGCCTGTTCGACGACGACCCCGCGCTGAAGGCACGCGCCGAGGATCTGGCGGCCCGCAGCTTCGAGCTCATGTCGTTCCTGGTCGACGTGCTGGGCGTCAGGAAGGTCGCCGCACGTTACGATGGCGCCGTGACCTATCACGATTCCTGCTCGGGGCTGCGCGAACTCGGCGTGAAGGAGCAGCCGCGCGGACTGCTCGGCTCGGTGCAGGGGCTGAAGCTCAGCGAGATGAAGACGCCGGAAGTCTGCTGCGGCTTCGGCGGCACCTTCTGCGTGAAGTATCCCGAGATTTCGAATGCCATGGTCGGCGAGAAGACCGCTGACATCGCCGCGACCGGCGCGGGCACCTTGCTGGCCGGCGACCTGGGGTGCCTGATGAACATGGCCGGCAAGCTGCAGCGCGAGGGCAGCGCCGTGCAGGTGCGCCACGTCGCCGAGGTGCTGGCCGGCATGGGCGACCTGCCCGCCATCGGCGAGCCGGAGCGCGGCTGATGCAATCCACCGCACACGCCTTCAAGTCGAATGTCGGTCACGCGCTGGCCGATCCCAACCTGCAGGATTCGCTGGCGAAGTTGAAGGTCGGCTTCTCCGAGCGACGGCGCCAGGCGGCCGAGAGGCTGCCCGAGTTCGAGGCGCTGCGCGATCGGGCGCGCGACATCAAGAACCACACGCTGGCGCATCTCGATTTCTATCTCGAGGAGTTCGAGCGCAAGGTGATCGGGCTCGGCGGCAAGGTGCACTGGGCACCGACGGCGGCCGATGCACGACGGATCATCTCCGATCTTTGCAAGAGCGTGAACGCCAGGACTGTCGCCAAGTCGAAATCGATGGTGGCCGAGGAGATCGCCCTCAACGAGCATCTCGAGGCGCTGGCCATCGCGCCGATCGAGACCGATCTCGGCGAATACATCATCCAGCTGCGCAACGAGCCGCCCAGCCACATCATCGCGCCGGCCGTCCATCTCACCAAGGACCAGGTCGCCGACACCTTCCTCGAGCATCACGCCAAGCTCGGCTTCGACAAGCGCCTGACGGAACGTAACGATCTCGTCGCAGAGGCGCGCTACGTCCTGCGCCAGAAGTTCCTCGATGCCGATGTCGGCCTGACCGGCGCCAACTTCCTGGTGGCCGAGACCGGCTCGTCGATGCTGGTGACCAACGAAGGCAATGCCGACCTCTCCAACACGCTGCCGAAGATGCACATCGTGCTGGCCAGCATCGAGAAGGTGATCCCCACGCTCGAGGACGCCGCGGTGCTGCTGCGCGTGCTGGCACGCTCGGCGACGGGACAGGAATCCTCGGCCTACACGACCCTCAACACCGGTCCGAAGAAGCGCGAGGATCTCGACGGACCCGAGCAGTATCACGTCGTGCTGCTCGACAACGGCCGCTCGTCGGTGCTCGGCACGGAGATGCAGGACATCCTGCGCTGCATCCGCTGCGGCGCCTGCATGAACCACTGCCCGGTCTATGGCGCCGTCGGTGGCCATGCCTATGGCTGGGTCTATCCCGGCCCGATGGGCGCCGTGCTGACGCCTCAGCTGGTTGGCGTCGAGGAGGCGAGCAACCTGCCCAACGCCTCGACCTTCTGCGGCCGCTGCGAGAGCGTGTGTCCCGTGCGCATCCCGCTGCCCAAGCTGATGCGCCACTGGCGCGAGCGCGAATTCGAGAAGCACCTGACGCCGAAGGGCGTGCGCCAGGGGCTGGCGGTGTGGAGTTTCCTCGCGCAGCGGCCCGCGCTCTATCGCCGTATGACCGGTATCGCCAACCGCGTGCTGGCGCTGTTCGGCCGTGCCGACGGCCGGTACGGCACGCTGCCTCTGGCGGGCGGCTGGACCCGCTTCCGCGACTTTCCCGCGCCGCAACCCGGGGGCACCTTCCATGCCCGTTGGGCTGCGCGGAGGAAGACATGAGCGACGCGCGGACGCAGATCCTGGGCGGAATCCGGCGCTCTCTGCGTCGTGGCGAGTTGGCGGGCGAAGCCCGGAGCGCGGTCGAAGCGCGCCTCGCCTCGCCCCCTCGCGGCCCTTCGGTTGCGCGCGCGCAGCTGCCGCAACCCGAGAGGGTCGCGCTGTTCTGCCAGTGGGCCGAGACCCTCAACGCGACCGTCGCGCGCGTCGGCGCCGCCGACGTGCCGGGCGAAGTGACGGCCTATCTCGCGCGCAACAACCTGCCGGCCAATGTCGCCATGGCGCCCTCTCCCCTGCTGGAAGGGTATGACTGGGCGAGCCAGAAGATGCTGTCGATCCGCCGTGGTCGCGGCGAAGGCAGCGACCAGGTCTCGGTCACCGGGGCCTTTGCCGGCATCGCGGAGACCGGCACCGTGGTGATGGCTTCCGGCCCCGATCATCCCGTGTCGCTGAACCTGCTGCCCGACACGCACGTCGTGGTGCTGCGCGAGTCCGATGTCGTCGCCGGCTACGAAGACGTGTGGGGCAGGCTGCGCGAGCGCTATGGCAAGAACCTGATGCCGCGCACCGTCAACACGATCACCGGCCCGTCGCGCACCGGCGACATCGAGCAGGCGATGGAGCTGGGCGCCCACGGGCCGCGTCGCATGCACATCCTGGTGGTACGGGACTGATGCCGGCCGGCAACGACACTCCCGGCGAGGTGCGCCCCGGAGAGTTACGCGTTGTCGGCACGAGCGTTACGCGCGAGATCGAACTGCTGCTCGACCGGGTGGCGCAGGCGGTGGGCAGGCGCGCGCCGCGGGTGTTGCAGGTGGGATCCCGGACGCTCGTCTCCGAGCGCAACGTGCGCAACTGGCGAAACCTCGTCGCCAGACGCTTCGGCACCAAGGCGGAGTTCGTCGGGCTCGATCTGGCGGAGGGATCCAATGTCGACTGCGTCGCCGACATCTGCAGCGATCCGAGGACACTCAGGTCCAGGCTGGGCGAGGAGCCGTTCGATCTCGTCCTGTGCTGCCATGTGCTCGAACACACACGCCATCCGGCACGCGCGGCGCGCAACATCGAGCGGGCGCTGCGGCCCGGCGGCCTGGCTTACGTGGCGGCCGCCTGGTCGCAGGCGTTCCACGCCACCCCCGACGACTACTGGCGCTTCTCGGCCCGCGGCCTGATGCTTCTGTTCGGGCAACTCGAGATCGTGTCGTCGTTCTACAGCGGCGGCGATGTCGGCCTGGATGTCGCCTATCGCGTCGAACGGGACGGCCGGCCGGAACTCGATCCCCGTGCCGGCGCGGTCGAACAGGGCCTGTTTCAGCTCGTCCTCGACCATGAGGACAATCGCGCCGTGCTGGCGCGCCAGGCGACCGAGCGGCTGCCCGTGTCGCGGACCTACATGCCCAGCCTGTTCGTCAACCTCGTGGGGCGCCGGATCCGGTAGCGGGTGGCGTTTCCCCAAAAGAAAAGAGCGGGCTTTCGCCCGCTCTTTCCATTTTCTGGTTTGTCCTGCGACTAGAAGCGCAGGTCCATACCCATCAGCAGACCCCAGCTGTTGCCCGAGACCGCGTTGCTCGGGCCCGAAGCGTTGTAAAAGAGGCCACCGCCCGTGAGCTTGACGCCCGGCCCGAGCGCGTAGTTCACGCCGACTTCCCACTTGTTGACCGACTCCTGCCCAAACCGGAGAGAGCCCGGAGTGTTCGGACCAGCAAAGGCGTTGCTGTTCACGCCGGGCACGCCTGTGGGGGCGACACCCGTGGCACCACTCGTGCCGACGGTGATGCCTTGGACGACGGCCGAACCGTTACCGTTGTTGTTGTACGAACCGACCCAGTTGACCGACATCTGCCACGGACCGGTCTCGTACATCACGCCCGCAGTGTAGAAGCGAGTATCGTTGTCGACGCGGGTGTAGTAGTTGGCGCCCAGGCCGTTGTTATCGTAGCCGACGGCGCCGCCCAAGGTAAAGCCCTTGAAGCCAAGCTGCGCGCCGACGACCCACTGCTTCCACGCGGTCAGGTTCGAGCCCGACGCCTGGTTGGCCGCCGCCGCAAGCGGCTGGTTACCGGGGACGAAGGAGCCATACATGAACGCGCCGTACAACGCCACCGTGACGTCACCGAACTTGTTCAGGTAGTTGGCGCCGACATCGAACACGTCCTGATAAGAGTAGTCCGCCGTGAAGCAGTTGGGAGACGAGGTGGCATTGCCGTAGCCGCAGATGCCGGCGGTGTTGGTGGTCGGACCGACGTTGTTCGGGTTGAGGGCGAACTGACCGCTAACGAAGTTGACTTTCGGACGATAGCCAACACCAATCTGCAGGCCCTGGAAGCGCGGGGTGAAGTAGTTGATGCCCTGCGCGTCCTGGACCTGGCCGGCGATGGTGGTCGTGGTGGCGTGGAAATACGCCTTGTTGTTCAGCGCGACGGACTGGTTAACCCACGCGAAGTTCGTGTTGTGCTGAATGGCGCCGAAGCCGATCAGCGCAGACGGCGTGCCGTAGTACATGCGATACGTCGCCGGATCGCGCGAACCGAACTCGACACGACCCCAGCCGCCGAAGGCGAACAGGAACGCTTCGTCGATGTACTGCGGGCCGCCGACATCCTGGCGCGGGTTCCAGCCTTCGAGTTCGACGTGGACACCAACCGACGTGCCGTTATCCAGCTTGGTCTGGCCGATGAAGTGGATTTCACCTTCCTGCTGAAAATTCAGGCCCTTGTACTGGGCCCAAGTGCCGTTGACGGCATACGTCGAGTCGATGCCGCCAGCGATGACGTAGAAGGTGTAGTAACCGCCGACACCGATCTTGATAGGATCGGCCGCCATGGCCGGAGCGGCCATGAGACCGCCGACGATCAGGGCGGTGGAACCGAGTAGAAGCTTCTTCATCTTTCTCCCTCTCTCACTAGTCAGAGACTGGTACGTAACAAAAGGCCTGGCCAACCGGCGGGAACTCGAAGCCTACTGACGCGGCTACGGAATCCACCAATGCGGCGGAACTATAAAACACTTCGCCAAATCGAGGGTCAAGAAATGGTGGCCTCAGTGCTGCATTCCGCCCGCACCTGTGGCGTCTTTGTCACATTTTACCTCGGCGTCAGGCTCTTGGGGAATGCCGTGGCCTAGGTTTATAGGAAGACCTCGTCCACAACACGGTGCATTTTTTAATAGGACTGATAGTGGCATATTGCCCTGCCGCTTGCGGTTCACGCCTTGTTGAGCTTATGGTCCGCCCCTATCTCCGCCGCGGCGTTGCGGCAAATGGGAATACAAGGGCGCCATTCCATGTCGCGACCGTCCATATTATTAAGCATCACCGCGGCTGCGCTCTTGGCCGTTGGCTGCGCCGACGAAACTAGCAATTATGAACGGGCTACCCATCCGTCGGGTGATCGCAGCAAAACTGACGTCCGCCAGGGATTGGGCGGTCGCACTCAGGAGCAGGGTACGTTGTTCGGTCCTGGCGGCATGTTTGGCTCCAAGAGCGAGAAGAAGGAAGATTTTGTCACCGGCGTCGCCGTGAACGCCTACCTGTGGCGCGCGTCGCTCGACACGATCAACTTCATCCCGCTGGTATCGGCCGATCCGTTCGGCGGCGTCATCATCACCGACTGGTACACGCCGTCGGAGACGCCCAACGAGCGCATGAAGGTCCAGGTCACGATCCTCGACCGCGAGCTGCGGGCCGACGGCGTCCGCGTCTCGGTCTTCAAGCAGCAGACCAGCCCCAAGGGCGGCAACTGGGTCGACGCCCAGGTCGACCCGCGCACCAACATCGACATCGAGAACGCCATCCTGACGCGCGCCCGGCAGCTCCGCATTGCCGGCGGCTCCTGAGACCGGCCCACTCCTCTCTGTCAAAAGCTTGACGTGAGAGGCCGCAGCGGGCATCCGCTGCGGCCTCCGTCTTTTTCGGAACACCCTTTTTCGGGAACATCTCCGTGTCTTCGACACCCGCCGCACCGACCGTGCGCTACAATTTCAGCGAAACCGAGAGCAAGTGGCAGAAAGTCTGGGAAGATCGCCAGACCTTCAAGGCTGCGATGGATAAGGCGCGACCGAAATATTACATGCTCGAAATGTTCCCCTATCCGTCGGGGCGCATCCACATGGGCCACGTGCGCAACTACACGCAGGGCGACGTGATCGCCCGCTACAAGCGCGCCAGGGGCTTCAACGTGCTCCATCCGATGGGCTGGGACGCGTTCGGCCTGCCGGCCGAGAACGCCGCCATGGAGAAGAAGGTCCATCCCAAGAAGTGGACTTACGAGAACATCGCCACCATGAAGAAGCAGCTGAAGTCGATGGGCCTGTCCCTCGACTGGAGCCGCGAGCTGGCGACCTGCGACCCGAGCTACTACCGCCACCAGCAGAAGATGTTCCTCGACTTCTGGAAGGCCGGCCTCGCCTACCGCAAGGAGGCCTGGGTCAACTGGGATCCCGTCGACAATACCGTGCTGGCCAACGAGCAGGTGATCGAGGGCAAGGGCTGGCGCACCGGCGCGCCCGTGGAGCGCCGCAAGCTCACCCAGTGGAACCTCAAGATCACCCACTTCGCCGACCAGCTGCTGAGCCGCCTCGACACGCTCGACCGCTGGCCGGAGAAGGTGCGCCTGATGCAGGCGAACTGGATCGGCAAGAGCCGCGGCGCGCGCGTCTTCTGGGAACTGACCGACGCCTCGGGCGCCGACCACGGCCAGCTCGAGATTTTCACGACCCGTCCCGACACGCTGTTCGGCGCCTCCTTCATGGCGCTGTCGGCCGAGCATCCGCTGGTCCAGGGCCTGGCGTCGACCGATCCCGGCCTTCAGCATTTCGTTGCCGAATGCCGCAAGACCGGCACCGCGGCGGCCGAGGTCGAGACCGCCGAGAAGCAGGGCTACAAGCTGCCGTTGCTGGCGAAGCATCCGCTGATCCCGGGCAAGACCGTGCCGGTGTTCGCCGCCAACTTCGTGCTGATGGAATACGGCACGGGCGCGATCTTCGGCTGCCCCGGCCACGACGAGCGCGACCATGAATTCGCGATCAAGTACGGTCTGCCGATCCTGCAGGTGGTCGCGCCGACCGACGGCAAGACGCTCGACATCGCGGCCGCACCCTATGTCGAGGACGGCGTCATCGTGAACTCCGAATTCCTCGACGGGCTCGGCGTCGAAGACGCGAAGGCGAAGGTCATCGCGCGCCTCGAGGAGTTGGGCGTCGGCAAGGGTACGACGCAGTATCGCCTGCGCGACTGGCTGGTCTCGCGCCAGCGCTATTGGGGTTGCCCGATCCCGGCCATCCATTGCGAGAGCTGCGGCGTCGTGCCGGTGCCGGACAAGGATCTGCCGGTGCAGTTGCCCGACGACGTGACCTTCGACCGGCCGGGCAATCCGCTGGACCGCCATCCGACGTGGAAGCATGTGCCGTGCCCGGCCTGCGGCAAGCCCGCGCGTCGCGAGACCGACACGTTCGACACGTTCATCGATTCGAGCTGGTACTTCGACCGGTTCACCTCGCCGGGTCTCGAGACCGCGCCGTTCGACCGCGAGGAAAACCAGTACTGGATGCCGGTCGATCAATATATCGGCGGCGTCGAGCACGCGATCCTGCACCTGCTCTATTCGCGCTTCTGGACGCGCGCGATGCGCGAGGTCCAGATGACCAGCCGCGACGAGCCGTTCGACGGCCTGTTCACCCAGGGCATGGTCTGCCACGAGACCTATCGCGCAAGCGACGGAACGTGGCTGACGCCCGAGGAGATCGGGCGCGGCGACGGCGGCAAGGTCGTGCGCCTCTCCGACAAGAGCCCCGTCGAGGTCGGCCGCTCGGAGAAGATGTCCAAGTCGAAGAAGAACGTCGTCGACCCGGACGAGATCATCCGCGACTACGGCGCCGACACCGCGCGCTGGTTCATGCTGTCCGACAGCCCGCCCGAGCGCGACCTGGAATGGACCGAGGCCGGCGTCACCGGCGCCTGGCGCTTCCAGCAGCGCCTGTTCCGCATCGCCTCGCAGGCGATCGAGTCGCTGCCGGCGATCGGCACGGCCAGGCCCGCGACCTTCTCCGACGCCGCCACCGCGCTGCGTCGGGCGGCGCACAAGTCCATTGCCGGCATCTCCGCCGACATCGAGGCCTTCCACTTCAACAAGGCCGTGGCGCGTCTCTACGAGTTCGCCAACACGATCGACGCGGTGAAGGCGACCGATGAGTCGACACGCTGGGCGCTGCGCGAGGCGCTTGAGATCTTCGTGCGCCTGATCGGGCCGATGACGCCGCATCTCGCGGAGGAACTCTGGCACGCGCTCGGCCACCGCAGCCTGCTGGCCGATGCGCCGTGGCCGCTGGCCGAGGATGCGCTGCTGGTCGACGATACGGTCACGGTCGCCGTACAGTTGAACGGCAAGCTGCGCGGCACCATCGCGCTCGCCAAGGATGCGCCCAAGGACGTGGCGGAAGCCGCCGCGCTGGCGCTGCCCGAACTGGTACGCGGACTCGACGGCAAGACGCCGAAGAGGGTGATCGTCGTGCCGAATCGCATCGTAAACGTCGTGGTCTAGGGGCCGCAGAGCCAGGGAGGGCCAGCACACATGGCACGCAAGCCGAACTACGACTTCGAGCGTCGCGAACGCGAGCGTCTCAAGGCCATCAAGGTCGCCGAGAAGGCCGAAGCCAAGCGCGCCGCCCGTGAGCGCGCCAAGCAGGAAGAGGGCGGCGGCGCGTCGGATGGCAGCGAGCCGCCAGCCGACAAGGGCTGAACTCACCGAAGCGCCGGCCGTGCTATAGAGGCGCGGTGAAGATCGAAGCACGCCAGGTCGAAGCCTTCCTGAAGAAGCCGGATCCCAAGATCCGGGGCGTGGTGATCTACGGCAACGATGACGGGCTCGTGGCCGAACGCGCCGTGGCGCTGGCCCGAACGATCTGCGAGGACCTCAAGGATCCGTTCCGCGTCGTCGACATCACCGGCGATTCGCTGAAGCAGGATCCTGCACGCCTGGCCGACGAGTTCGGCGCCCTGTCGATGATGGGCGGTCGTCGCGTGATCCGCGTGCGACCGGCAGGCGAGGAGTCGGTCGCGGCGCTTGAGAATCTCGTCGAAGCGGTTGCGGGCGATGCTTTGATCGTTGTCGAAGCAGGCAACCTGACGCCGCGGTCCGGCCTGCGCACGCTGGCCGAGACGGAGGCCAGTCTGGCGGCCCTGCCTTGCTACATGGACAACGAGGCCGCGCTCGAAGGCCTGGTCGAGAGTTCCGCGCGCGCCCAGGGGCTGACGGTGGAGCCCGACGCACTGGAGTGGATCGTGGAGCGCCTGGGCGGCGATCGCGGCCAGACGCGCGGCGAGATCGACAAGCTGCTGCTCTACAAGGGCAGCGATAGCGGCAAGTCCATCACGCTCGAAGACGGGATGGCCATCCTTGGCGACACCGCGTCGATCGGAATCGACGACGTGATTGCCGCGACCTTCGACGGCGACCTGATCGGACTGGACCGCGCGCTCGACCGGGTCTTCGCCGAGGGCGGCAATCCGATCCAGCTGGTGCGCGCACTGCAGCGGCACGCCGATCAACTGCATCTCGTGTCAGGCCACATGTCGAAGGGCGGCAACCTCGAAGGGGCGATGTTCAAGGCGAGGGGGCTGCCGCGCGGCGGACCGGTCCGCCAGCGTTTCGAACGCCATGTGCGCGGCTGGCCGCTCGCACGCCTGAGTTCCGCCCTGACTGCGATTCTCGACGCCGAGATCGAGTGCAAGCGAACGGGCCTGCCCGACGAGGCGATTGCCCGCCGGCTGTGTCTGCGCCTCAGCCAGGCGGCGCGATCGGCAAAGGCACGACGCTAGCCCGGTTGCTTGCCACTGCCGGCGGTGAGGGGAATGGCAGCCTGCGGCGACAGCACCAGGAAGGTGAAGCTCTCCTCGATGTAGAGCCGTACCCGCTCGGCATCGTGGTCGAGATAGCCGATCGAGAAGTCCTGACCGACCGTCAGTTCGAAGTCACCGCCGCGGAGCGAGATCACCAGACCGCCATCGAGGCCCGGGGCGGCGTACACGTCACCGTCGATCAGGCGCTGGACATGGCTCAGGATCGGATAGCCGCCGTCGGTGCGCGCCTGGAGATCCTTGTAGAGCTGCTCGCTCAGCACCACGGCGAAGGGACCCTCGACACCCTCGTCGCGCATCTTTTTCAGCGCAGCGGCGACGGCATCGGGATAGTCGGCGTGGCTGGTCCCCAGCGCGACCGACTGACCCTTCTGGGCTTCGCAGATGCCCGTGATCTGCGCGGCCTTGTAGCCGTGGAAGATGGCGCGATCCTCGGCGATGGCGATTTCGCGCGCCGCGGCCGTCACCGAATCGAGATCGGGATCGCGCGCGCCGCGATCGATCGCGTCGAGTTCGCCGCGACTCACCTCGAAGGGAATACGCAGTTCGACCAGTGGCTGGATGCGCCGCAGCAGGGCGCGAACGTTCTTGCCGCCCGGCGGCGAAGCGATGGGATCGGCACGACCGAGCTCGACGTCGGACGCGCCCCAGCCGAGAGGTCCCTTGAAGTCGACGACGCGCCGCGCCGCCAGCAAGGCACGCAACGTGCGCTTGGCCTCGGTCTCGATTTCTTCCCAGCCGGCCTGGGTGATGGGCGCACGATCGCGGAAAAGATGGTTCTTCATTTCTTGCTCACTTTACGCAGGCTGCCGATCCCGAGGCTGCCGTCCGACGCTTCGGCGCCTTCGGCCTCCTCACCACCTTCCTTGCCCATCATGGTGGCCTCGATCTGGGTGACCGGGCCTTCCTTGAAGAGGAAGGTGCGGAGATGCTCGTCCATCTTGGGATCGTTGCGACGCAGCCATTCGAGCGTCATCGCGGCATGCTCTTTTTCCTCGTCACGATTGTGTTCGAGGATGGAGCGCAGTTCCGCGTTCGACGTGGCCTTGGCGCGCTGGTCGTACCAGTCGACGGCCTCGAGTTCTTCCATGATGGAAACGATCGCGCGATGGCGATCGATTACCTCCGGACCGAGCTTGTCCGGGTCTTCGTGCAGCGTGTCACTAGCCATGTACGGCCAAACGTTGGCCAGCCGAGAAAGTTCCCGCACGGGGGAATGCTTCCGTCCTCGCAGCGCAACGTGCCGACGGCCGAGTGCGTTGCATCCGCCGAACCTTCGAGGGAGGTGCGGGTGCGCACGCTGGGAATCTTGCTGACGGCCTCTTTGCTCCTCGCGGGCTGCGCCACGGTGCCGATGGCCGGGGCGGGCGCCGACGCGGAAGGCAAGCGGTTCGATCCGCCGCCGCCGGGCCGGTCTGCCCTCTATGTCTATCGAAGCTCGATGCTGGGAACGGAGTCGATCTTCAACATCGCCGACAACCAGCAGCCGGTCGGCGCGCTGGCGGACAAGACATGGATCCGCGTGGACGTCGCGCCGGGCCCGCATGTCATTGCCTGCAGCATTCCGAGCCACGCGCCGATGACCCAGGACCCGGCACAGACCGCCACGGTCACTCTCGCGCCGGGAGAAACGCGCTTCGTCGAGGCCGTGATCTGGCCCGGCCTTCCACTCAACCCGCGCTGTCGCACGACCGAGGTTGCCGCCGATCAGGGGAGGGCGGCGGTCGCCGCCGGCACTCGCGCGATGGGCGCGGGCTGGTCGAACTGACCGGACGCGCTAACGCCGCGTGAGCTTGTCGACCACCGTGTCGAGTTGATCGAAGTCGCGGATCTCCAGGGTCAGCACGCTCTGCTCGCCGAGACCGCGCAGCGTGAGATCGACCTTGAGGCCCAGCGCCTCCTCCAGTCGCTTCTCCAGCGCGCGCGTGTCGGCCGTCTTGGGTGACCCGCCGGCGGCTCCCGGCTTACCCTTGCCGGAACCGCCGCCACCCTTGGCTTTTCTCTTGGTATCGCCCGCAAGTCTTTCGAGATCCCGCACCGTCAGCTTCTCGGCGACGGCCTGTTTGGCCATGGCCAACGGATCGGGCACGCCGATCAGGGCACGTCCCAGACCGGCGGTGAGCTGGCCGTCGCGCACCATCTCCTGGACCGCCGGCGGCAGATCGAGCAGGCGGATCGTGTTGGCGACATGCGGGCGGCTGCGGCCCATCATCCGCGCGATGTCTTCCTGGGTGTGCTTGTAGTCGTCGATCAGGCGCTTGTAGCCCTGCGCCTCGTCGATGGCGGTGAGGTCGGAGCGCTGCAGGTTTTCGACCAGGCCGATCTGCAGGGCATCCAGATCGTCGATCGTGCGGATGACGACCGGCACGTCGTGGAGCTGGGCCTTCTGCGCCGCCCGCCAGCGTCGTTCGCCGGCGATGATTTCATAGGAGTCGGCCGCATCGCGCAGCGGGCGCACAAGGATGGGTTGTAGAAGTCCATATTCCTTGACCGACTCGACCAGCGCCTCGATGCCCTCGAAGCTGGTGCGCGGCTGCATCTTGCCGGGCTTGAGCTGGCCGATCGGCAGGGTGATCGGCGTGCGGTTGGCGGCGGCCCGGGCTGGCTCGCCGTCGGTCGCTGCGGCCGGCGCCGCGACCGCTGGCGCCGAGACCGCAGACGCCGAAGACGGCAGGGTCGGCGGCGGAGCGGGCGCGGCCGGCGTGACGGCGGAGGCGACTTCGTCATCGCCCAGCAGCGCAGACAGGCCGCGGCCGAGACCGCGCGGTTTCGGGGGCTGGCTCATGGGACGATCGCCTGTTCTGCTGCAAGGCGCCGGCGGCGGATGAACTCGCTCGCCAGCAGGATGTAGGCCTGCGATCCGGCGCAGGCATTGTCGTAGATCAGCACCGGCATGCCGTGCGAGGGCGCCTCGGCAATGCGGACGTTGCGCGGGATCGTCGTGCCGAAGACCAGTTCGCCATAGTGAGCGCGCACGTCGGCCACGACCTGCTGGCTGAGAGTCATGCGGCGATCCACCATGGTCAGGACGACGCCAAAGATATGCAACTTGGGATTGAGTCTCTTCTTGACCCGCTCGATCGTGTTGCCGAGCGCGCCGATGCCTTCGAGCGCCAGGAACTCCGCCTGCAGCGGAACCAGCACCGCATCGACGGCGACCAGGGCGTTGAGCGTGACCAGGCCGAGAGAGGGCGGACAATCGATCAGGACGATCGTCCAGCGATGGCGGGCGTCGTTGCCCGGTGCCGCCAGCGATTCGGCCAGGCGATGCTCGCGCCGCTCCAGGTCGATCAGCTCGATCTCGGCCCCCGCGAGCTGGCCGGCGGCCGGCATGACGTCCAGACCCGGAATCTGCGTCGCGCGCACGGAAGAATCGAGTGGGTTCAGTCCCAGCAGGAACTCGTACGATCCAGGTGAGCGCTCACTACGAGATATCCCTAGTCCCGTCGAGGCATTGCCCTGGGGGTCAAGGTCTATCAAAAGGACCTTCTCACCGACTGCGGCCAGGGCGGTCGCGAGGTTGATGGCCGTCGTGGTCTTACCGACGCCGCCCTTCTGGTTGGCGATCGCGAAGATCTGTGGGGCCGTAGGGGCCGATTCGGAGGATGACGGCGTCACGGTCGGTCACGCTTGCAATGGCTTCGCAGGTAAAATCCCATCTCTTCCTGGCCTCGTCCACCTCTGCCTGCCACTCTTTGCCCTTATGGAACAGACAAATCCCGGTATCCAATCTGTGGCGGTCCGCCCAGGCCAGTAACTGTGCCAGCGGTGCCAGCGCACGCGCCGTGACGATTTCCGCCCCGACGGGTTCGGCGACTTCGATGCGCTTGATCAGGAGCCGCGGCGGCTTCTCCAGACCCATCTTGCGACTCGCTTCGCCAAGGAAGGCCGCCTTACGCGCATCGGATTCGATGAGCGTGATGTCGAGGTCGGGGCGCATGGCGGCGATCACGAGACCCGGAAAACCGCCACCGCTTCCGAGATCGGCGAGGGTTTTAATCTCGGCAGGGATCTGACGAACGACTTGGGCCGAGTCCACGATGTGGCGCTTCCACGCGCCGTCCAAGGTGTTCCTTCCCACCAGGTTGATGGCCTTCTGCCATCGCTCCAGGGTCTCGACGAGAGTTTCAAGCCGGGCCCGTGTTTCACGTGAAACATCCGCGAGCGGGTCCACGTTAGGCGGCACGCCGGCGCACATGCTTCAGGAGGGCGACGAGGGCAGCCGGAGTGACGCCGGAAATGCGGGCGGCCTGGCCGAGCGTCGCCGGGCGATTGGCTTCCAGCTTCTGGCGGACTTCGGTCGAGAGGCTTCCAATCGCGCCGTAGTCCAGATCGGCCGGGAGGGACAAAGCTTCGTCGCGTCGATAGGCAGCGATGTCGCCCCGCTGACGGGAGAGGTATCCCTCGTAGCGAGAATCGATCGTGAGCTGCTCCGCCACCTCCGGCGAGATCGCCGCGAGTTCCGGCCAGAGGCCGACGACCCGGTCCCAGTCGATTTCGGCATAGGCGAGGAGATCCAGCGCCGACCGGGGGACGCCGTCCTGATTGATTGCAACGCCGCGCTTGGCCAGGGCCGAGGGGGTGATCTTCAGGCCCTGCGCCAGCGTCCGCGCCGACTCCAGGGTCTCATGTTTCACGTGAAACAACGCGGCGCGCTCGGCGCCTACGCAGCCGGCCTCCAGACCGCGCCGCGTGAGGCGCTGGTCGGCATTGTCGGCCCGTAGCCACAGGCGATACTCTGCCCGGGACGTGAACATGCGGTACGGCTCGGTGACGCCCAGCGAGACCAAATCGTCGACAAGGACACCGATGTACCCATCGGCCCGGTCGACGACGAACGGCTTGGACGCGGCCGCGTTGACGCCGGCGATCAGCCCCTGGGCCGCCGCTTCCTCATAACCCGTGGTGCCGTTGATCTGGCCGGCCATGTAGAGGCCGGGGACGCGGCGGGTTTCCAGGGTCGCGTGAAGTTCGCGCGGATCGATGTGGTCGTACTCGATGGCATAGCCCGGCCGGATCATCTCGGTCCGTTCCAGACCCGGAATTGTCTCCAGCATCGCCAGCTGGACCTCCCTGGGCAGCGAGGTCGAGATGCCGTTCGGATAGACGGTGAAGTCGTCCAGACCTTCCGGCTCCAGGAAGATCTGGTGCCGGTCGCGCTGGCCGAACCGCACGACCTTGTCCTCAATCGACGGACAGTAGCGCGGGCCGACACTCTCGATCTGGCCCGAATACATTGGCGCGCGATGGAGGTTGGCCCGGATGATCTCGTGGGTCGCCGCGGTGGTCGTCGTGATGTAGCAGGGGATCTGCGGCGTGGTGATCCTGTCTGTCAGATACGAGAACGGACGCGGCGGGTCGTCGCCGTCCTGACGCTCGAGCGCCCCATAGTCGATCGTGCGACCGTCGAGCCGGGCCGGCGTGCCGGTCTTCAGCCGACCCAGCTTGAAGCCCAGCCGATCCAGCGTCCGGGCAAGCGCCGTGGAGGGCTCCTCGACCCCGTCGCCGCGCACACGACCCGCCGGAATCTTGGTTTCGCCCATGTGGATCAGGCCGCGCAGGAAGGTACCCGTCGTCAGGATCACACGACCGGCGCCGATTTCCGCACCTGATTCCGTGACGACACCGGCACACGTTCCACGTGTATTCAGAATGATGTCCGCAACCGCCTCTGCCCGGATTTCGAGGCCCGTCTGCTCGGCCAGCAGGTCCTGAACGGCCTGCCTGTAAAGCTTGCGGTCGGCTTGGGCGCGCGGTCCGCGCACCGCGGGACCCTTCGAGAGGTTGAGAGTGCGGAACTGGATACCGCCCCGGTCGATGGCCCGGCCCATGATGCCGTCCAGCGCGTCGATCTCGCGGACCAGATGACCCTTGCCCAATCCGCCGATCGCCGGATTGCACGACATCTCGCCGATCGTCTCGACCCGGTGGGTGAGGAGCAGGGTGCGGGCGCCCATGCGCGCCGCCGCGGCCGCGGCCTCACAGCCGGCATGGCCACCGCCCACCACGATCACGTCGTATGAAAAGGCCCGCATGGCCGGCCTTTTACGCCGCCCGGTCGGCCGCGGTCCAGTTATCCTCAGGCCGGTCTAGACGATTCCCTCGAGATGGCTCGTGTCGTTCAGGAAACCGACCCGCACGTCCCCAGCGCCGGATATCTCGATCTCGCTCAGGCCGCACGGATCCTGCGCCAGCTTCCAGTAGGCCGAGAGCGGCTGGTCGAGAAGCTGAAGCAGCAGCGCGCGATTCACGCTGTCATGACCGACCAGCACGACCGTCTCGCCGCCGTGCCGCTCCATCACCAGGCGCAGCGCGTCGGCCGTCCGCGCCACGACGTCCTGCAACGACTCGCCACCGGGAAAGCGCAGGAAATGCGGTGCCTGACGCCACAGTCGATAAGCCTCGGGCGCTTCCTGCTCGACGTCTTCATGCGTACGCATCTGCCAGGCGCCGTAGTCGATGTCGCCAAGGCCCTCATGTACCGACGTGGGAACTCCGCACGCCTCTGCAACCCGACCGCCGGTCAAGACGCATCGCTGCATCGCGCTGGTATAGACGGCAACCGGCTTCCAGTGTCCGGCGATTCGCCGGGCCAAAGCGTCGGCCTGCGCCAATCCCCGCGCCGTCAGAGGCAGCTCTGCGCGACCGCGAAAACGCGCGGGCCGGATGCCGTCGACGTGACCGTGGCGCGTCAGCAATATCCTGGTCATGCCACCAGTCTATCGCAGGCGCCGGCTCCAACGTACATGAGTCGATCGGCACCCTGTCTTGACGGTTGGAAGTCGCTTGCCGTACGGGACTGGGATCGACGGTCCTCCTTAACCGGAGGCGAACAGGGAATGCCGTGCCGCCTCTTCGGGGGCCAATCGGCAGCTGTACCCGCAGCTGTAAGCGGCGAGCGAACGCCCAAATGTC
>LSKJ01000682.1 GCA_001557035.1 Rhodospirillaceae bacterium CCH5-H10
CCGGCTCGCTCGCCATCGGCGGCGCGCTGGGCGCGGTCGCTGTCGTCACCAAGCACGAGATCGTGCTGTCGATCGTGGGTGGCCTGTTCGTCCTCGAAACGGTCTCGGTGATCGTGCAGGTGCTCTCCTACAAATGGACCGGCAAGCGGGTCTTCCGCATGGCGCCGCTGCATCATCACTTCGAGCAGAAGGGATGGGCCGAGCCCACCATCGTCTTCCGTTTCTGGATCATCGCCGCCATCCTGGCGATGGCCGGTCTCGCCACCCTGAAGCTGCGGTGAGCGCATGATCGATCTCGCCGTCCTCGAGGGTTCGTCGTTCGTCGTGCTGGGGCTCGCGCGCTCCGGCCTGGCGACCGTGCGCGCCCTGCGGGCGGCCGGGATCGACTGCGTCGCCTGGGACGACAACGCGGCGTCGCGCGACGCGGCTGCGCAGGCCGGCGCCCGCGTGGCCGATCCGGCCACCATCGACTGGTCAGGCGTCACGGCGCTGGTGATCAGCCCCGGCATCCCGAGCACCCTGCCGGTGCCGCATCCGGTCGCGGTCGCGGCGCGGGCGGCGGGCAAGCCGATCATCTGCGACGTCGAGCTGCTGGCCCGGGCCCAGCCCGAAGCGACGTTCGTCGCCATCACCGGGACCAACGGCAAGTCGACGACGACGGCGCTGATCGGCCACATCCTTCAGCAGGCGGGCCTGCGCTGCCAGGTCGGCGGCAATATCGGTCGTGGCGCACTCGATCTAGATCCGCTCGGCAAGGGCGGGCTCTATGTGCTGGAACTGTCTTCCTACCAGCTCGAACTGCTGCAGACCTTCCGCGCCAACGTCGCGGTCTGGCTCAACATCACGCCCGACCATATCGACCGGCACGGCGACATCCCGGGCTATGTGGCCGCCAAGAAGAACATCTTCCTGCGCCAGCGACCGGGGGATTGCGCGGTGATCGGCATCGAGGACGAGCCCTCGCGCGAGGTCGAGCGCGAGATCGCGGCGCGTCCCGGCATCGCCTGCATTCCGGTGGCGCTCGACCGGCCGGTGGCCAACGGGATCTCCTACCGCGCTGGCGTGCTGGTCGATGCCGACGGCTACACGGTCGATTTCTCCGACGTCCTGACCCTGCCCGGCGATCACAACGGCCAGAATGCGGCCTGTGCCTGGGCCGTCTGCCGCTGGCTCGACGTGCCGCGCGAAGCGATCGTGGCCGGAATGAAGACCTATGCCGGCCTGCCGCACCGCCAGGAGCGCGTCGCTGCGGTCGGCAACATCGTCTACATCAACGACAGCAAGGCCACGAACGCCGACGCCACGGCGCGCGCCCTGTCCAGCTACGACGACATCTACTGGATCCTGGGCGGTCAGGCGAAGGAGGGCGGCGTCGCGCCGCTCGCTTCGTACTTCGACCGCATCCGTCATGCCTTCCTGATCGGCGAGGCGACGGAGCTGTTCGCCGGCCAACTCGAGGGCAAGCTGCCGTACAGCCGCTGCGGTGACCTGCAGTCGGCGCTCGATGCCGCGCACGCGCTGGCGCAGCGCGAGGCGCAGGAGAAGGGCAAAGGGCCGGCCGTCGTGCTGCTCTCGCCCGCCTGCGCGTCGTGGGACCAGTGGAAGAGCTACGAGCATCGGGGGGATGCGTTCCGGGCCATGGCGCGCGCGCTGCCGGGCGCCGAGATTTTGGGGAGGGCGGCGTGATCCAGGTTCCGCGCGACGATCGAAGCGTGATCGGACAATGGTGGTGGACCGTCGACCGCTGGTCGCTGGGCGCGATCCTGGCGATCATGGCCTTCGGCGTGATGCTGACGCTGGCCGCCTCGCCGCCCGCCGCCGAGCGCATCGGCGCCGACTCGTTCATCTTCGCAAAGCGGCAGTTCATGTTCCTGCCGCTGGCGCTGCTCGTCATGCTGGGCATCTCGCTGGCCTCGCCGCGGCATGTGCGACGGCTGGCGCTGCTGGTCTTCTGCGGCAGCATCGTGCTCCTGGCTGCCACATTCGTCATAGGCGTCGAAATCAAGGGGGCCCGGCGCTGGATCTCCGTGCCCGGCCTGTCGAGCCTGCAGCCGTCGGAATTCGTGAAGCCGAGCCTCGCCGTGATCTCGGCCTGGCTGCTGGCGCAGAGCCGCACCGAGCGGCGCGCACCGGGCTACCTGATGTCGACGGTACTGGTCGGCGGCGTGCTGGCCTTGCTGGTGATGCAGCCCGATCTGGGCATGAGCGTCGTCGTTGCCGCGGTATGGGGCATCCAGCTCTTCGTCGTCGGCCTGCCGATGTGGGTCGCCGGTTTCGGCGCGGCGGCTGGCGCCGCCGGCCTGGTCGGCGCGTACTTCCTGTTCAGCCACGTGCGAAGCCGCTTCGACCGCTTCCTCGATCCGACATCGGGCGACAACTACCAGGTCAATACCTCGCTCGAAGCCTTCATGAACGGCTCGCTGTTCGGCCGCGGTCCCGGCGAGGGCACGGTGAAGGCACAGCTTCCCGACGCCCATACCGACTTCGTCATGGCCGTCGCCGGAGAGGAATTCGGCCTCGTCGTCTGCCTGATGATCCTCGCGCTCTTCGCCTTCGTGACCCTGCGCTCGATGTCGCGCGCCTCGAAGGAGACAAGCCTGTTCATCACCCTGGCGGCCACGGGCCTTGCGGTGCAGTTCGGGCTGCAGGCCGCCATCAACATGGCCTCGACGATCCAGCTCATCCCGGCGAAGGGCATGACGCTGCCGTTCATCTCCTACGGAGGCTCCTCGGCGCTCGCGATGGCGATCTGCGTCGGGATGCTGCTGTCGCTCACGCGCGAGCATGCCGGCTTGAGAGAGGCCGTCTGATGGCGGCAGTGCGCCCCGTGGTCCTCGCGACCGGCGGCACTGGCGGGCACGTGTTCCCCGCCGAGGCGCTGGCCGGCGAACTCGAGGCGCGCGGCGTGCCGTTCACGCTGGTGACCGATTCGCGGGGCCGCCAGTGGCAGGGCGCGCTGTCGCGCCGGCCGATCCACTATATCCATTCGGCCAGTCCTACCGGATCCATGGCGAAGAAGGTGCTGGCCCTGTTCTCGCTGGCGCTGGGCCTGTTCGACGCCTGGCGTGCGCTTGGCCGGATCGGTCCGTCGGCCGTGGTCGGCTTCGGCGGCTATGCCTCGGTCCCGACCATGCTCGCGGCCCGCC
>LSKJ01000683.1 GCA_001557035.1 Rhodospirillaceae bacterium CCH5-H10
AGCTACGGATCGATCGGCAGCGGCAGCCCGCAGCACCTCGCGGCCGAGCTTCTCTCCAGCATGGCACAGGCGAAACTGGTCCACATTCCGTACAAGGGATCGGGGCCGCTGGTGCAGGACGCCGTGGGCGGACACATCGACATGGCGGTGAGCAGCGTGCCGGCCGCCGTGCCGCTGGTCCGCTCGGGCAAGCTGCGCGCGCTCGCCGTGACGTCGTCGCAGAGGTCCGATGCCTTGCCCGACGTGCCAACGATGGCCGAGCTGGGCTTCGCCGGCTACGAGTTCAACACATGGGTCGGCGTGGCCGTGCCGAAGGGCACGCCGCGCGACATCGTGGATCGCCTGCGGAGCGGGCTGGTGGGGGCACTGGCGGCCCCCGACGTGCAGGCAACGCTCCGCGACCAGGGAGCGATGCCCGTCGGTTCGACGCCGGAGCAGTTCCGTCAGTTCGTGCAGGACGAAGTGGCCAAGAGCGACCGCATCGTTTCGCAGGCAGGCATCAATCCGGAATGACGATTTGCCCGGGGCGGACATGGTCTATCATGGCCTGATGAACTCTCCGCGCCGCCGCCGGGCGATCCTGATCATCTGCGACGGCCTGGGCGCCGAATGGATCAGCCAAGCCCGTACGCCGACACTCGCCCGCCTGATAGCGAACCATCTGCGCGCCGGCGACCATCGTGCCGTGTTCCCGTCGGTGACGCGCGTTTCCGCCGCCTCGATCGCGACCGGCTGCTTCCCGGGCCGTCACGGCCTGGAAGGCAACCAGATGGCGCTGGTCGAGGACGGGCGCATCGTCGTCCACAATGTCGGCGCACCGTCCTTCCGGCAGACCATGCGCCGCGTGACCGGCCGCACCCTGCGAGTGCCGACGATGGCGGAGCGGCTGGCGTCGTCGGGCGGCCAGGTCGCCTATTCGAACGTCTCGCCCGGCGCGGCCTATTTCCTCGATCCCGATCATTTCGGAACCGTCCTGCATCGGGCCGGCTCGTTCGGTCCGGGCGGCGTCTCGCTCACCGGCGGCGCTCATCTCGAGGTGAGCCACGACCTCGACGGCGACATCGAGATGACGCGGCGCTTCTGCGACGAGGTCGTTCCCGCGGACGGCTTCGGGCTGGCAATTCTCTGGCTCGCCAACCCCGACCTCACGCTGCACCACGATCCGCTGGGCTCGCCGGCGCATCTTCATGCGCTGCAGGTCACGGATGGACTGGTGGCGAAGGTCATCGAGGCGGTGGAGGCGCACCAGGATCGCTTCGACACATTGCTCGTCGTCGGATCCGACCACGGGCACGAAACGATCGCGCGCTCCGTGCATGTTGGCCAATGGCTGGCCGCGCAGGGGCTTGAAGCCGAGCTGAAGGAGGGACGGATCGGCGTCGCCTCGCAGGGCACCTCGGCGCTGATCTACGCCGCCGCCGAGACGAGGAGGGCGCTGGCCGACCTTCTGCCGACGATGGCACTGCAACCCTGGGCCGGTTCGATCCTGACCGGCGATGCGCTGGCGGCGACCGGCCTCACCGGCGAGGCGCTGTTCGCCGCCGTCGACACGACGCGTCACGACGAGCCGAACGATTTCGGCGTTCCGGGCACGCGCTGGCTGGTCGAGGATGGCGAAGGCACGCCGGACATCGGCTGTGGTCATCATGGCGGGCTGGGGGCGAGCGAAACCCGGCCGTTCCTGACCTTCATCCACCCGGAATTCGCCCCGGGCGAGGCCGGTCGCCCGACCAGCCTGGTGGATATCGCGCCCACCATCCTGGGATTTCTCGGGATGCGCCCGGAAGGCATGGACGGCGCCCCGATTTCGAGCTGAAACGGGCACCCGCTTTTCTTGACAGGGAGCGGCCCCGCCGCTTAATAGCGCCCACCCGTGGCTGGGTAGCTCAGCTGGTTAGAGCACGGCACTCATAATGCCGGGGTCGGCGGTTCAAGTCCGCCCCCAGCTACCATTTCCCCGCCAACCTCCCGGAATTGCCCGAGGTTGGCGGGGCAATGTTCCCCCCATAGGAGTGGGGGGCTCGACCCCTGGACCATTGCGCCATCGACATGGCTCCGTCGGCGGCTTGACGCACATCAAGGAAGCATGCCGCTGCGGGCCCGCATGATCGACGCGGGACGGCGCCGCTGGGCGGCCGGCCGATTTCAGCGCATCGGGTGAGGAAGCAATGAAAAGAGCCCTCGTGTTCGTGTCGGTGCTGGTGTCGTTTCCCGTCGCCGCGCAGAACCTCGAGACCGGCAGTGCGCTCGCGAAGCGCTGGTGCACGTCCTGTCACGTCGTCGAGGCCAATCAGCGCCTCGCCACCGACAGCGCGCCGAGTTTTCGGGCGATCGCCGCCCGGCCCGACACGACGGCGGCCACGATCGACCGGTATCTGTCGCGGGGGCACACGCTCATGCCCGATTTCAGCCTGAGCACGCGCGAGCGCGACGCCCTGGTGGCCTACATCCTCAGCCTGCGTTAGCCGTTTCCGTTCCGGGGCGAAGCAGGCCGGGGCTTTCATTTGACCGGCGACTGCGTCAATTTGGTATCATGGCCAACGGACAGACTCAGCAGACCGACGTCATCATCGTAGGGGCGGGGCCGGTCGGCCTCTTCACCGTATTTGAGTGCGGCATGGTTCGCCTCAACTGTCATGTCGTCGACGTGCTCGACGATGCCGGCGGCCAGTGCACGGCGCTCTATCCCGAGAAGCCGATCTACGACATTCCGGGCTTTCCGCGCATCGAGGCGGCCGAGCTGATCGTCCGGCTCAAGGCACAGGCCGCCGCGTTCCGCCCGGTCTATCACCTGGGCGAGCAGGTCCAGTCCCTGGAACCGCGGACCGGCGGCTTCTGGCGGCTGACGACGTCGAAGGGCACCGTGCTGCAGGCCAAGGCGGTGATCGTCGCCGCCGGTGTCGGCGCCTTCGGTCCCAACCGCCCGCCACTGCCCGGCATCGAGGCCTACGAAGGCAAGAGCGTCTTCTACTACGTGACCCAGCGCGAGACCTTCCGCGGCAAGCGCATCGTGATCGCGGGTGGCGGCGACACCGCCGTCGACTGGGCGCTCTCCCTCGCCGAGATCGCCGAGAGGGTGTCGGTCATCCATCGCCGCGACCGGTTCCGTGCTGCGCCCGACAGCGAGGCACGGCTGAAGGCGCTGGCGAAGGACGGCAAGATCGATCTCGTCGTGCCCTATCAACTCCACGGTCTGGAGGGCGACAACGGCCAGCTCACGGCGGTGACGGTGGCCACGCTCGACGGCCAGACGAAGCGCATCGAGGCGGACATCCTGCTGCCGTTCTTCGGCCTCTCCATGTCGCTGGGGCCGATCGCCGACTGGGGCCTCGCGCTGGAGCGCAACCAGATCGAGGTCGATCCCGCGACCGCGGCGACGAACAAGGCCGGCATCTTCGGCGTTGGCGACGTCGTCACCTATCCGGGCAAACTGAAGCTGATCCTCACGGGCTTCGCGGAGGCGGCGATCGCGGCCCGTTCGGCCTATGCGCTGATCCATCCCGAAACGCCGTTGCACTTCGAATACTCGACGACGTCGGGCGTTCCCGACGCCTGATCGCTATCCCACGCGTGTCATCCCGAGCGCAGCGAGGGATCCTTAGCGACTGCCGATCAAGGATCCCTCACTATCGCTCGGGATGACACGGTGCGGGTGGCAGCGCCCCGCCATGACACTTATGCCGCGGCCGAAAGCTTGCGCAGGGCGGCCAGACGGCGCGCGTAGGGCGGGTCGTTTTCCGGCACCAGCGCGGGCGGCACGATGCTTTCGGCGAAGTGACAGGCAACGACCTGGCCTTCGGCGCCGCCATCCTTCAGCGGCCGCAGCAGCGGTTCTTCCTGGCGACAACGATCCTGGGCGTGGGCGCAGCGCGTGTGGAAGCGGCAGCCCTTGGGAGGGTTGAGCGGGCTCGGGACGTCGCCGGCCAGTCGGATACGCGCCCGTTGCGCGGTGGGGTCGGGCACCGGCACCGCCGACAGCAGGGCCTGGGTGTAGGGATGGCGTGG
>LSKJ01000684.1 GCA_001557035.1 Rhodospirillaceae bacterium CCH5-H10
TCTATGTCCATCCGCAGACCGGCGCGGAGACCCAGGTGTTCACCATCCGCCGGCGCGACCGCAATCGGCCGTTCACGCTCGCCGAGGCGTTGGATCGCGCGGACGATCCGCGTGCCATGCTGCTGGTCAATGCGCAGTCCGGCCGCGCGGCCGTGCAGGTCCCGGCGCCGAGCCTCATGCTCGACGATGGTGAGGTCGAACGCCGTGTCCGCCTGCTGCGGCCGATCGAGCGGACGGCGATGTCCCTGGCGGCCTTGGACCAGACGCACTGGGAGCAGGCCGATCGCGTTGCCTTCACCGAAGCGTGGGAGCGGGAACTCGTCGAGATTCCCGCCTTCATCGACAGCGATCTGCACGTCGTCACGGGCCTGCTGCTGCCGATCTGGAAGCGGCTGCCGGAGGACTCAATGCGGGTCTACCGCCTGCAGACGGACGCGGGCGAGCGCGTGATCGGCCGGCTGGTCTCACCGGCATGGGTGGCGCAGGCCGTCAGCGCCGATGGCGTGAGCATCGCGCCGGCCGACGCCTGGGCCGCCGTGCTCGACGGTCGAACCATCCTCGAGCTGCAGGACGGGTTGTCCCTGCGCCGCGCCAGGGTGATGGGCCTGTTCCGGGTGGAACTCTGCGGCTTTACCGACGGGATGGTCGAGCGCCTGAAGGCGATGGGCCTCATCTCCGAGATCATCGCCTGGAAGCTGCGCCTGTTCGTGCCGACCGGCGCCAACGGCCCCGAGATCCTCGCCGGGTTGATGGAGCGCTACCCGATCGTGCGTATCGCCGATCGGGCAGCGGCATGAGCCGCGGGCATGCCGTCGCCCGCCGCCGACCTGGCCCGCCTCCTCGCGCGCAACGCCGAGGCGGTGTGCCGCCACTATCTCTCGAACGGCCATCGAGAGGGTCGCTACTGGCTGGTCGGCGATGTCGCCAACACGCCGGGCCGCAGCCTGTTCGTGCGCTTGAGCGGGCCGGACCATGGCAAGGGCGCCGCCGGCAAGTGGACCGATTATGTTGCGCCGGGGATTATGTTGCGGGCCTGTGCTGGGCGGCCGTTT
>LSKJ01000685.1 GCA_001557035.1 Rhodospirillaceae bacterium CCH5-H10
GCCAACATGCGGACGGCGGTGACGTCGATGCTGCCTGCCACCACCACGCTGCAGGACGTGGCCAAGGGCGTCGTCTTCGTGACCGACGTCTACGACGAGCTCGGCAAGACCGTGATCTCGATCAAGCCGGACTTCGAGGCGCTGGAGAAGCAGTTCAAGGAGATGGGGCAGACCGCCTCGGCGCTCGGCCTGTCGCTGGAGCCGGTCGAGGCCGAGCAGAAGAAAAAGACCGCGCGCCTGGCGCAGGACTATATCGACGACCTCGTCGATCCGATCGCGTTGGCGCTGCGCCAGTTCGCCGACGAGAAGGCCACGATCCTGGCCAATGTCGACTATCTCCGCGAGCACACCGATGTTGCCGTCGACGCGGCGCGCATCAATGAGGCGCTGCTGCGTAAGGAAGCGGCGCTGAAAGAGCAGCTCTACGGCGGCGCGGTCTCGCAGCTCGAGGACGCCATCAAGCGCCTGATGCCGGGCGGCAATCTCGCCAACCTCGATCCGTCCGGAACCCTGGCGGGACTCGAGGCGTCCTATCGATCGACCTATGCCCAGGCCGCCGCCGGCGATGCGGCGGCCATCGGCAGGGTCGCCGCGGAAAGCACGACCTATGCCGAATATGCCAAGAGCTACTTTGCCGGCTCGGCGGAGTACGAGGCCATCCGGCAGCAGATCATCGAATCGCTGCGCGCCGTGCAGGCTGAGGTTACGGGGGCTGCCGCGCCGGCCACCGGGAG
>LSKJ01000686.1 GCA_001557035.1 Rhodospirillaceae bacterium CCH5-H10
GGTCTGTTGCTTGCGTTGCGCCGCGCGGCGCCGGCCTCTCCCGCGCTCGCTGGGGCGGCGTCGGGCGCGCTGGCCGCCGCCGTGGCCGCCGCGCTCTACGCCTTTCATTGCTTCGACGATTCGCCGCTGTTCGTTCTCACCTGGTATTCGCTGGCGGCGATCCCGGTGATCCTCGTCGGGGCGGCGCTCGGGCATCGCCTGCTGCGCTGGTAGCGACCGGATCAGCCGCCGCGGCGCAGGACGTCGAACAGCCGCCGGGCCGGGCGCGGCAGGCGGCGGGAGTCACGCACATAGAGGGCGAGCTCGCGCATCGACCAGGCCTCGGCCAGGCGTAGCGTCGCGATCGGCAGGAC
>LSKJ01000687.1 GCA_001557035.1 Rhodospirillaceae bacterium CCH5-H10
CCTGCCGCCGCTGCCGCGGCCTCGGCGGGGGAGGTCGCGCGCTCGTAGGTGAAGGGCTTCATGCCTTGCTCCCGGCGACTTCGGTGATCGCGTCGACGATGTTGGAATAGGCGCCGCAGCGGCAGATGTTGCCGCTCATGCGCTCGCGCAACTCCGCGCCGGTGAGCTGTGGCCTGGCATTGAGGTCGGCGGTGACGTGGCTCGGCATGCCGGCCTCGATTTCTTCCAGGACGGCGACGGCGGAGCAGATCTGGCCCGGCGTGCAGTAGCCGCACTGGTAGCCGTCGTGCTTCACGAAGGCGGCCTGCATCGGGTGCAGGTTCTCCGGCTGGCCGAGCCCCTCGACGGTGGTGATCTTGGCGCCGGGATGCATGACGGCCAGCGTCAGGCAGGAGTTGATGCGGCGGCCATCCAGCAGCACCGTGCAGGCGCCGCACTGTCCATGGTCGCAGCCCTTCTTCGTTCCGGTGAGGCGCAGCCTCTCGCGCAGCGCGTCGAGGAGGGTGGTGCGAGGGTCGAGCTCGAGGTCGTGGGGCTGGCCATTCACCGTGAAGGAGACCTTGGAGGCCGCGACCTTCGCGCCCCTGGTCGGCGTATCGGCTGGGGATTGGGCGCGAGCGCCCGGGACCGCGCCGATCGCTGCCGTGGTCGCAGCCGCGGCGATCACGCTGCGGCGGCGCAACTCCTGTTGCGGATGGCTTGCCATGGCTGGCTCTCCTCTTGAGGGGGCGCCTGCGATGGGTTGGCGCTGCGTCGGCCAAACGCACGCCGCGACGCGATCGTTGCCCGCTAATCGTGCCGAGTGGGCACGTGCCCTCTGCAGGGAGTGCGCGGTGGCATTTGACATGGCGCAAGGCGGTGCCGCTGCGGGACGGCCATGGTTCGTCCGGCGTCATCCCGGAGGGACCCCGACATGCGAGCCAGCGAGATCATGACGACCAACATCGTCAGCGTTAACGTCAAGGACACGGTGTTCGACGCCGCCGAGATGCTTCTCGGGGCGCGGGTCAGTGCCGCACCGGTGGTCGACGAAGAGGGGCATGTGCTCGGCATCTTGAGCGAGGCCGATCTCATCCATCGTGTAGAAATCGCGACCGGCCCGCGCAAATCCTGGGTGGCGCGTCTTCTCGAGACGAACGCCGGCGCCGCCCGCGAGTTCGTGGCGACGCATGCGCGCAATGTCGCCGACGTGATGACGCGCAACGTCGTCACCGCCTCCGTCGATGCGACGCTGGGCGAACTCGTGGCACTGATCGAGAAGCACAAGGTGAAGCGCATCCCGGTGGTGCGCGACGGCGTGCTGGTGGGCATCGTCAGCCGGGCCAACCTGCTCGAGGCGTTGCTTTCCCGCGAACCCGAAGGCACCCCGGCTGGCGCCGCGCTCGACGACAAGATGCTGCGCGAGGCGGTCTCCAAGGCCCTGGAAGATCAGCCCTGGTCGTCACGCTGGCCAACCACCGTCGTGGTCAGCGACGGCGTGGTGCATCTGTGGGGATTCGTCGAGGGCGACGCGGTGCGCCAGGCCTATCGGGTTGCCGCCGAGAACGTTCCCGGCGTGCGCCGTGTGAAAATCCATCTGCGGACGATGCCGGCCAGTGTGGGCATGGGCACCTGAGCCGCGAGGCGGCCACTCTACATAGCGCCCATCGAGCTGAGGTCGGCGATGGCGCCGGCGATCATCCGGGTGCCGATGGCCATCAGCAGGATGTCATTGGCGACGCGAACATACTGGTAGCCTGCCGGAGCGGGTGCCAGTTGGCCGAGCAGGGTGCCGGGTAGCGGATAGTAAACGACGCTGGTCGGCAACGGCTGGCCGATGGCCCACAGCTTCTTTGCCTGACCCGGAGGCAGGCAGCCATTGTTCTTCTTTGCGAGCCCCGGCGGGCAGTTGCCTGCGGCGTACAGCGGTCGGTAGTAGCCGTAGATCGCACCCCGGTCGCGATCGGTCACGACGATGGCAGGAACTGCGGCGGCAGGACCCGCAGCCTGACCGGGCCCGATGGCTTGCCCCTTGTCCTGACCTTGCCCGCGGCCTTGGCCCGGGCCGTCTCCGCCCGCATTCTTCGGGCCGCCCTTGTCGGGTTTGTCGCCTTTGTCGGCACCGCGGCCATGACCGGGATTCTGAGCCGCTGCGGGAAGCGCGAGCGAAGCCGCGCACAGCACGGCGACGGCAAGTTTGATTGTCTTCATGTCTCGGACCTCCCAGAAGGCCGACATATGGGACTTAGTCCCCGCTCTCGCTGTGACCGTCTTGTGGTCGGCATCGAACCAACGCCGACCAAAGAAGAATGTTTCCGGTGAGAATGGCTCGCATGCGATAGCACGCAGCGAAACCTTCCCGCGGCGAGGCCGTTTGATTTGCATCATCCCCGGTCATTCGGTGTCGGGCTACGGTATTGCCCACGGAAGGAGCCACCATGCGTACCCTGCAGCAGATCGTGCGAACGGCCCTGGCGCCCTTGGCGCTGGCCATGGCCGTTGCGGGACCGGTCTTGGCGGAAGGCGCCGGCTGGACCGCGGAGCGTGACGTCGATGCGCCCAGCTACGCCTATGTCGAGCCGCGCCGGAGCGATCTCAACATCGATGCGGTGGTGCTGGCCTGCGAGCCGGCCGAGGATGGCCGAGTCCTGCAGCTCCAGCTCTATCTCGTGAACGATGGTCCTCTCATCCCCGCCAACGCGACGGCGAATCGCCTGAAGACCCATCCGCGCGCGGAAATCTCGATCGACGGTAAAGTCTTCCCGGTCGAACTGCTGTTCGCGGGCGACCATGCCGTGCTGGCTGACGAGACCGACAGGATGTACCCGCGCGTCTCCGAGCGGCTTTTGGATGCCCTCGAAGAGGGCCGTCTGATGAGCCTGCGGTTCGATCTCTTGGCCGAGTCCGAGCTTGAGCCGGCCGCGCTGGACGGCGAGGCGGTCGTCGAACTCCGGGACGCGGGCAGTGGCAGCGCCGTTGCCGCCGTTCGCCGCTGCGGCATGGAAACCGACCTGCAGAGCGCCGCGCTGGGCGCACTGCAACGCTGAGGCCGGGACGACTCGACGCTCCGGGAGCCTCGGTCGGATCGATGGTCAGCGAAAGACGAGCACCGGTATGGTGCTGTGGGTGAGCACCTTCGCGGTCTCGCTGCCCAGGATCAAAGCGGTCGCGCCACAACGACCGTGAGACGCCATGGCGATCAGATCGCAGCCCTTTTCCGTTGCGGTATCGATGATGGCTTTCCACGGCTGGGCGTGGGTGACTTGCACGAGTGCGTGGGCAACCCCGAGCGCCTGCGCCTCACGCCCGGCTTCCGCGAGATAGCGGTCGCCGGCCTGTCGCGCATGAGCCTCGTACTCCGATTTCGTTTCGGAAAGCTGGGTGCTGTCCATCGCGATGATCTGGAACGGCTCCATCACGGTAAGGACCGTAACCCTTGCCTTGGCATCGCGCGCGAAAGCCATCGCGTTCCGTATGGCAGTCGTGGAGAGCGCGGAGCCGTCCGTGGGAACAAGAACATGCCGATACATTTCCTGGATCCTCCCTCGTTCGATCCAGCAAGAGTAATGGCTTCCGGTTGCCGGCTCGTTGATCTGGGTCAAGCCGGTGTCCGGCAGTTCGCCAGGATCGTCGACTCGTGGGTGACGGCGCTCAGTGCTTGATGATGCTGATGCGGCCATCAGCTTCGATGTAGGCTGCCTTTATCTCCCGGCAGTCCTCGCAGCCATTCTCCCGGATCTGCGCCATCAGCTCCTCTTCGGTCACGAACTCCCGACGCATGTTCTGCCGCAGCAGGCGGCCGTCCTCGATCAGCTTCAGCCTGGGCTCGCGGGTCAGGCGTTCGAAGGCGGGGAACCGGTATTGCGCCCATTCGATGGCGTAGCTGCAGGACAGGATCACCAGAATGACGATCGCGCTGTCGACGATGGAGCGAGAGTCGGGCAGGAAACCCTGGCCGGCCACTTCCGACACCAGCACGATCACGAGTACGTCCATCGTGCCGATGCCCCCCACGTTCCGCCGCAGCACCAACCGCAGCAGGACGAAGACGATGGCGTACATCAGCACGCCCCTGACCAGCAGCTCGGCGACGCCGAGTTCGGGCATCAAGATGGACCGCCAGTCGATCGAGGACAGCCAGGGCATCGCGAGCTCCTCCGTTCCAGCGGGCCGCTAAACGCTTTGGACACACCGACGTTGCCCATGCCCTGCGCCGGGCCCGCGCGTTCGTCGCACGGCTGCAGCGTCGCGCGGGATACGGCGTTGCGGCACCATGCTCGGGAATGCAACACAGCCGCGTGCCAGCGGCGCGGGAGAAGATGCCGAGGACCTGCGGGAGCTGGCCTCGCGCATCGAGGCGCCGCCGCTTGCCATCGATGATGACGCCGACGAGGCGCAGCTCGAGGCGGCGGCGCTCGATCTGCGCCGGCACTGTCTTGCGCGCGCCCATCGCGAGGCCGACCCCAGGCTGAAGAGCCCGTGCGCAGGCAGTGTGGCCCGCCTGCCCTGCGGTAGCCGCGTGTCGCTGGGCTACGAGCGCGATCTCGACGTGTCGGCGCTGGAGCGGCGCGGCGACGAGGACTATCCCACGCCGCCCGGCTGGCATTCGTTGCGCGTGCTCTGCCGCAGCGGGCAGGCGGCGCTGGCCTGCCTCCTGCATCTTGCCTTGTCGACCACGCCGCACGGCGCGCTGCGCACCCGGCACGCCGGCCGCTACTTCGAGACCAAGGCGCTGCTAGACCTGTGGCCGCGCAGCGTGCTGCCGCGCGCGCCGGCGGACGGCGACGAGGTCGATCTGTTGATCGGGGAGCCAGTCGCATGCAGCGGCCGCTTCGAGGTTGCCCGGCCCGAAGCATTGCCGCGGGTGGGCCATGCGCTGCTGCTCGATACGACGCTGAGCGGACCGGCGGTCGACCTCGCGCCGTGGTTCGCGCGCCACGACGGCACGATCGCGGCCGTGTTCCGCTCGGGCCTGAAGCTCGACCAGGCGGGCCTGGAACTGGCCAATGTCGGCATCGTCCAGCTCATGGTGCGCGAGGGCTCGGGACTCGATCTCGAAGCGGTGGCCGAGAAGCTGCGCCACATCCGCGGCCTTACCGCCACGGGCCTGACGCTCGACGAGCTGGGCGCGCTCTCCGCGCCGTGGTTCCTCGACCGCGACTACTTCCGCCGCTACACCGCGCGCCTGTTCGCCCACAACGCGGCGCTGGCGCGGGCGATCGGCCGCGATTCGCCAGTCTTCGAGCCGCACTGCCATCCCTGCCTGGTCTCCGACACTGCACCGCCGGCGGCATTCTGTGCCTTGCGATTGCGCGACGGCGACCTGACGGACCATCGTCGCCTGCTGGCGTTCGTCGAGCGCGAGGTCGGGCGGCGCGGGATCGTGGCGACCGAGGGCGGCTCGTTCGGCTTCCGCGGCCTCCGCTACGAATTGGTCGAGCCAAACCCGGAGGACGGGGCGCCGTTCCTGCGCGTGGCGCTGGGCTTTCGCGGCGGCGCCGGCACGGCGGCGATGATCGACCTGTTCGCCGAACTGGCGCGCGGCAACTTTACCGCTGGCCGCCGCGTTCATAGCCTCGCATCAGCGAGGTGAAGCATGAGCAGTCTGGATGACGCGGTCAGGGTGGCGAGCGCCCTGCGCGAACAGAAGAAGTATCCCGAGGCGATCGACCTGCTCCAGAAGGCGTTGGCCGCCGCCGCGCCCGACGACTTCCATCGCCTCGCTGCGAACCGCGAGGGCGTTCGTGCCGCGGAGGAAGCGGGCCTTCCCGCCGTCGCCAAGCGCTTCGCCGACGCCATCGCGATTCGCGACGAAGAGGGCGAAGAGGAGGAGGCGTAGCGGCTTCCTGCTAGCCGCGCGTCGCGAGATGACGGGCGAGCTTGTCCAGCGTCTGGCCGCCATAGGCCACGGCGCCGAAGCCGATGGCGGTCGCGCGCCGTTCCTTCGAGGGATGCATCTGGCGCAGCGTGAGCACCGTCTTGCCGTCGCCCTGCTGGTCGAAGGTGACGAGCATGCGGAACCTGTCGGGATCGGGGTCCTTGTCGGACCCATGCTCGACCTCGATGAACGCGGGCGCATCGAGACGCAGGAAGATCATGCGATTGCCGTAACGGGTGCCGTCGGGCGCCACCATGTCGAAGCGCCAGACGCCGCCCGGCCTGAGGTCGATGGCGTGCGTCTCGATGGCGAAGCCCTCGGGCCCGAACCAGACCTGGATCTGCTCCGGATCGGTCCAGGCGGCATAGACCAGCTCGCGCGGCGCATCGATCAGGCGCGTGAGAACGATCTCGCGGTCGAGAGGCCAGTCGCGCCACGGTGAGGCGGCCTGCGGGGAGGAGTCGCTCATGGAGCTCAATTCCTTTTCATCTTCATGCGGTGGATATGGGCCTCCATCCGGTCGAGGCGCTTCTCCCATTCCGTCACGTGACGGTGGATCCACGACTCCGCCGCCTGCAGCGCGCGCGGCTCGATCCGGCAGGTCCGTACCCGCCCGGTCTTCTCGGAACTGACCAGCCCGCTCTGCTCGAGCACGCGCACATGCTTCAGCAGCGAGGGCAGGGCGATGTCGAACGGCCGGGAGAGTTCGCTCACGGATTGCGGTCGCTCGCACAGCCGGCTGACGATCGCCCGCCGCGTCGGGTCGGCGAGCGCGGCAAAGGCGGCGTCGAGATTGGATGAATACTTAGCCATATCGGAAAGTATCAACCGGCCGCCGCCGTCCGTCAAGAAAAGTTTCCCGAACGGCTAACTAATGCGGCACCGCGCCCAGCTCCACGCCGGTCTTGTCGTGCAGGGCGAAGCGGTCGACCAGGTCGGCGCTGGCCTTGTTGTAGCCCGTGACCTTCACGTCCGAGCCATCGCGGCGCAGGCGGGCCACGATCTTGTCGAGGGCGCCGACGCCGGAAATGTCCCAGAAGTGGGCGGCCGAGACGTCGATGGTGACGCTGCGCCCTTCCTCGGACCGGAAGGCGCGGGTGAAGCGGTCGACGGAGGCGAAGAAGATCTCACCGCTGACCCTATAGGTCACCGACCCGTCGGCTTCCCGGCGCTCGACCGCGAACATGCGGCGCACCTTGCCGGCGAAGAAGATGCCGGAGAGCAGCACGCCGGCCAGCACGCCCTGGGCGAGATCGTGGGTGAAGACGACCACCAATACCGTCACCACCATCACCACGCTCGAGGTCGGCGGATGGCGGCGCAGGTTGGGGATCGAGTTCCAGCTGAAGGTGCCGATGGATACCATGATCATCACCGCGACCAGGGCCGGCATCGGGATCTGCCCGACCAGCGGCCCCAGCACGGCCAGCAGGAACAGCAGCGCCGCGCCGGCAACGAAGGTCGAGAGGCGCTTGCGTCCGCCCGAGGTCACGTTGATGACCGACTGGCCGATCATGGCGCACCCGCCCATGCCGCCCACCAGGGCGGCGGCGATGTTGGCGCCGCCCTGGCCCACGCATTCGCGGCGCTTGTCGCTCTCGGTGTCGGTCATGTCGTCGACGATCTGCGCCGTCAGCATCGATTCCAGCAGGCCGACCGCCGCCATGGTGGCCGAGTAGGGCAGGATGATGCGCAGTGTCTCCCAGGTGAGCGGCACCTGCGGCAGGGCGAGGCTCGGCAGCGCGTCGGGCAACTTGCCCATGTCGCCCACCGTGTGGACCGGCAGGCCGAGGCCGATGCTGAGCGCCGCCAGCACGACGATGGCGACCAGCGGCGACGGCACGACGGTGGTGAGGCGCGGCAGCAGATAGATGATCGCCAGCCCACCGGCGATCATCGCGTAGGTGTGCCACGACACGCCGACGAGCTGCGGGATCTGCGCCATGAAGATCAGGATGGCGAGCGCATTGACGAAGCCGGTGATCACCGAGCGCGAGACGAACTGCATCAGCAGATCGAGGCGCAACAGGCCTGCAACGATCTGGATCAGCCCCATCAGGATGGTGGCGGCGAACAGGTAGTCGACGCCGTGGTCGCGGACCAGCGGCGTCACCACCACCGCGACCGCGGCGGTGGCGGCCGAGATCATCGCCGGCCGGCCGCCGAGGAAGGAGATCACCAGCGCGATCGCCACCGAGGCCCACAGGCCCACCTTGGGATCGACGCCGGCGATGATCGAGAAGCCGATGGCTTCGGGGATGAGGGCGAGGGCCACGACCAGCCCGGCCAGGAAATCGCGTCGAACCTCGGCGACGCTGCCGAACCATTGGGATTTCAGGGTGTTGAACATTGACCTTGGATACACAAACACATGGCTCCGCCTTCCGGAGGAAGCGGCGAGCGGCGCATCGGGAGGCGCGTTCCATGTGAGAGTTGCCCGGCGGATCGGCGGCCGGAATAGCCACCCGGGTTTGCACCGGGCTCCTTGCGACTGAGGCGTTGCGTTAACCACGCCGGACCCGGCATTGCAATCGCGATGCCAGCCGGCGTTCCGCTGCCGCCTGGTGCCGCCTCCCCCGAACGGATCGCGCTAGGCCCGGGCGGGTAGCGCGCCCTTCGAGGCGCGGATCTGGGCGACGGCCTGATCCCAGGCGGCGAGGCGCTCGGGGCCGGCGGGATGGGTGTCGAGCAGGCCGGTGTCGCGGCGGCCGGTGGCGCGGGCGAGCGTGACCAGCATGCCGCGCGCCTTGTCGAGATCGACGTTGGAACGATAGAGGATCACCGCGGCGAGATAGTCGGCCTCGCGCTCTTGCTCCTTGGAGAACGAGATGCGGCCGATCGAGCGACCGACGGCGGCGCCGGTATCCGCCGCGGAGCGTGTCACCGTGCCGGCATAGGGGCTGCGGTAGGAGGCGGCGGCACCCACCGCGCCCATCAGCACGGCGCCGATCAGCGCGCCCGTCGCCTGGTTGCGCTGGTTGTTGGCGACGTGGTTCGCCGCCTGATGGCCGATCTCGTGCGCGAACACCAGGCAGACCTCTTCTTCGTTGGCGGCATACTCGACGACGCCCCGGTTGACGAAGATCAGGCCATTCGGCCCGGCCCCGGCATTCATCGAGCGGTTCGCCGAAGCCCTGATGTTCCACTGGCACACGCCGACGTTCATCTCGGCGCACACCTGATCGGCCGGCGGGCGGATGCGGGCGAGGGCGGAGCGCATCATGTCGCCGGCCTCCTCGTCGGTCACCACGCGGCGCACCGGCGGCCCACCGGCGCCCTGCACCTCGCTCTGTGCCAGGCTGAGATTGTTGTCGCTGATCTGGGGCAACTGATGCACGGCCCCCGCGCACCCGCAGAGGACACAGGCGCTGCCCAGCGCGAAGAAAGATCGCCGTTTCATTGCTCCCCCGTGCTGCCCTTGGTTGCAGCGCCCCGGCGCACGCTACCCAGAGGTATCTCGGCGAGTCAACGACGGCCCGCGCCGGCTTCCTGTTTTGTATCAATCGTAACCGGACGGCGCCGCGCGCGTCCCGGAAACGGCCGTCCGTGATATTCTGTCCACAGCGGTTGCGAGGGTTGCCGGTGACCAGGGACGACAGAAAGCTTGCCGAGCTCGAGAAGGGCCTCAATCAGTTGCGCGACGATCTCAACGATCTGTCGAAGGCGCTGAACGTCAATCCACGGAACACCAGCCTCGTCATCCGGCGCGTCAACCTGATGGGCCGCATCGTAGCGACGCAGTCCAGCGTCGAACAGCTGCGCGGCACGCTGCGCCACGCCTGATCGCCTGGCCTTATCGCCAAGCGATTTCGATTCGACACCTTGCCGCAGCGAAGGGCCCGTCGTCGCACTTCACAGCCGCGTTTCACGGGCTATAAGGTGCCGATGTCCGATATCGAAACCCTGCGTAAGTCGCTGGCCCATTCCACCGAAGGGCTCTCCTCCGAAGACAAGAAGAAGATGGCCGTTGCCGCCATCACCACGATCCTCGATGCGCTGGGACGCGGCGTCGGCCCGTTCGGCGAATGGGAACAGCGTTGCCTGGCCGCGTCGATCATCGCGCTGCGTGCGAGCAAGTACGACGATTCGCGCGCGCTGGCGCGTCGGGCCATCTGGCCCGAGGAAAACCGCCGCAATTCCGGCGTCGCGCGCCTGCTGCTGCGTCCGGGAATGCTGACGCTGGACGAACTTGCCCGCGAACTGAAGATTGCCCAGGCGATGCCGCCGCGGCGCATGCAGGCCGCCGCCTAACAATCCCGATCGCATGTCCGGTGCACGCTCCTCCCCGTCGGGGAGGAGGGCGCCGGCATTGGCGCGCCCGCGTCATCCCTATAGACGGGACGCGTCATGTCGATCGGCGATCCAGACCGCGCGGAGACGAAGACCGCGACCCCGGCTGCCGCGCCGTCCGGCCGCTGGATGCTCGCGCGCTGGGCGATCGCCTCGTCGACGCTCGGCTTCCCGCAGGCGGCAGGTCCCGTCGCCTTCGCGCTGGTCGCCGTCGCCCTCACGGGCGACGCGAGCGGCGGCGCGGCGATGATCCTCGCGATGACGCTCGCCCAGGTGGCCGGCGCCATTCCCCTCACGCGGCTCGGCCGCGGCTTCGCGATGGCCACGTTCCTGCGGCTGCTGGTAGCCGTCCGCACCGTTGCGCTGGTGG
>LSKJ01000069.1 GCA_001557035.1 Rhodospirillaceae bacterium CCH5-H10
GGGCTAGAGACCCCGCCGTTTCAATTGGAGCGCGCCACTCCAGTGGCGCTCATGCCCTGGCTATCGACGGAGTTTGAGCGCCACTGGAGTGGCGCGCTCCAATGAGAGAGTCTTACGACTTCTTCTCGATGCTGCTGCGGATCTCGTCGTAGGATTCCTTCATCCGGTCCTGGACGATCTTGAAGGCTTCGGTGCTGGACTTCTGGACCAGCTCCGCAATGTCCTTCGTGTTGGCGATGGCGGCCTCCATCGCCTTCCTGGCGAACTCGCTCTGCTTGGCCATCACTTCCTGCGGATTACCACCCGGCTTGTAGGACTGCGCCATCTCGGCCATGTCCTTCATCGCGGCCTCGAAGATTTCCTTCTGCTTCTGCGCGACCTCGCTCGCACCGCCGGCCACGGCCTGCCAGGAGCGCGTCATCGCCTCGAGATTCTTCTGATGGTGCTCCATCATCTTTGACATGTCGAAGGCGGGCACCTTCAACTGCTCGCCAAGCTTCTTGAACATGTCGGTGAAGGGCTGCGTCGCATCGGCCATCTGAACCTCCTGTGCGTTACAGGTACAGCTTCAACCCCTGCTCCAGCGCGTGCAAGGCCAAACCGGCGAGGCCGCCGATCATGGCGCCATTGAAACGGATATATTGCAGGTCGCGGCCGACCGTCAGCTCGATGCGGCCGATCAGCACGTCGATGTCCCACGACTTCACCTGATCGGCGATGAAGCGGCCGACACCGCTCTTCTGGCTCTGCACGAAATCTGCGAGGACCCGCACCATGCCGCGATTGATCTCGGCGCGGATCGCCGGATCGCGCGCAAGCTGGCTGCCGACATCGACCAGCATGGCCTCGAGCTGACGGCGTACCTGGCTGTCAGCGTTGCGCGAATCCTGCTCGAGGAAGGAGCGCACGCTGTCCCAGGCGCCCTCGGCCATCGTGGCGATCTCGGGCCGCGCCAGCAGGTCCTGCTTCAGGCTCTCGGCGCGGCGGGCGAAGGCCTTCGAGGTGCGCAAGCGGACGATGAAGCCGGTAACGAAACTGTCGAACTCCTGTCGCAAAGGATGGCCCTTGTCGGCCCGCGCGTCCCTGATGAAGGCCGTGGTCGAGGCCACGATCTTGCGCAGCAGGTAGGCATCGGCGCGATAGAGGTTGAACAGCGCCGGCAGTTCCTGCCGGATCTTCTCGCGCATCGCCGCCAGCGTCTCCTCGTTGGCGAGCACGTTCTCCAACGCCACCAGCAACTCGTCGAGCAGGCGCTGGTGCCGTCCCTTCTCGGTCACGGCGCTCAGCAGGCCCGCTGCCAGCGGCGCGAGTTCGATGCGCTGCAGCTCGGCCATCGCCCGCTGGCCGAGGAAGCCTTTCAACCCCGACTGGTCGACGGCCGACAGGGCTTGCGGGACGAGACGCAGGATGAAGCCGGCCAGCGAGGCGCTGCGCTCACGATCGTTCAACCAGTCGGCGACGAGCGCGGCGAAGTCGACCTCGCGCAATCGCGCTTCGACCGGCTCGGGCGCCAGGAAGTTGGTCTCGATGAACTCGCCGAGATTCTCGGCAATGCGGTGATGATTGCGCGGCACGATCGCAGTGTGCGGGATCGGCAGGCCGAGCGGCCGGCGGAACAGAGCCACGATGGCGTACCAGTCGGCCAGCCCGCCGACCGTGGCGGCCGCCGCGAAGGCCGCGACGTAGCCCCAGGTCCAGTGGACGGGCTCGAAGTGCCGCGCCACCACGAACAGCGCCGCCGTCGCCACCAGCAGCAGCGCCGCGGCGAGCTTGACCCGCCGCAGCGAGCGGGCGCGTTCGGCGTCGCGGGTCAGCTGCTCGCCCACACGTCCAACACGTAGCGATTGTCGGCCGCAAGCCCGGCCATCCATGCCTCGCCCGCTGCCTCGTCGGCGCCGGT
The DNA here is from genome assembly GCA_001557035.1 of Rhodospirillaceae bacterium CCH5-H10. Taxonomy (GTDB): domain Bacteria; phylum Pseudomonadota; class Alphaproteobacteria; order Reyranellales; family Reyranellaceae; genus Reyranella. The sequence goes on from LSKJ01000069.1 coordinate 1,901, forward strand.
CTTCGCCCGATGCATCGCGATCAGCGCCCGCTTCACGTCGGGCTCCATGCGCCCGCCGTCGCCGCACACATAGACGATCGCGCCCTGGTCGATCAGGGCCGACACCTTGTCGGCATTTTCCGCAAGCAGGTCCTGCACGTAAGTCTTCTTTCCGTCATGGCGCGAGAAGGCGACCTGCAGGTCAACGAGGCCGGCATCGGCCTGTTCCTTTAGTTCCGCCGCGTAGATGAAATCCTGGTCCGGATGACGGCAGCCGAAGAACAGCATTGCCGGGCCAAGCGCCCGGTTCTGCGCCTTCAGCGCCGCGCGCTCGCGCAGGAAGCCGCGGAACGGCGCGAGGCCGGTGCCGGGGCCGATCATGACGATCGGCGCGGCCGGATCGACGGGCAGCCGGAAGCCGACCTTCGTTTCCTTCACGAAGGCCTGCACGGTGGAGCCCGCCGCCTGACGCGCGAGATGGTTGGAGCAAATGCCGTGATAGACGCCCGCGCCGGACCGCGCCGGTCCCTCGACCACCGCGACCGTCACCGAGCAGCGCGCACCGTCGGCAACCGGCGACGAGGAGATCGAGTAATAGCGCGGCACCATCAGGGGCATCATTTCGAGGAACGCCGCGAAAGGCAGCTCGCAGGCGGGGAACTCCTCCAGGAGGTCGAGCACCGACTTGCGCTTGGCCAGGATCTCGGCCCGGAAGTTCTCTTCCTCCAGCAACGCTTCGAGCCTGGGCCGCGTGAACGGGCAACGCGTGTGCAGCGCCATCGCCTGGATCTGCTTGCGCGTGGCGGGAAGCTGCAGCTCCAGATAGTCGGCCAGCAGACGATGGACGGAGATCGCCTCGCCGGTGGGCAGAGCCGCGCGCCGTCCCTCGGCCGCCGTCAGTTCGACATGGGCGCCGGGTGCGAAGCCGAAGCGCCGCATCGCCCGCGCGATCAGCGCCGCACCGTTCTGAGGCACGATGCTGAGATGATCGCCGGCACGATAGCTCACGCCGTCGGGCAGCATGACCTCGATGTGCCGCGTGCTGCGGCCGGATGTTTCGGGATTCTGCAGTTCGCGATTGGCCAGGACCTGCATCGGCAGCGCGCCGCTGCCACCGATGATCGGATTGACCGGCGGCTTGTCGACCGGCTGTACCTGATAGAGCGGTTCCTGGGCCGCACCGCTGTCGGCCTCCAGCTTGACGCCGAGCGTCTCGGCCACCGCCGGCAGCATGGGCTCGTACCAGGACTGGAAGTTGCCATCGAGGTCGTCGCGGGCGTCGCCTTCGCCGCGCACGTGAAGCCGCTCGGCGCCCTTTTCCGCCATCAGCTCGTCGATCTGGCGCGGGATCGCCTGATAGGTCGAAGCCCAGTCGCGGTTGCCGCAGCCGAACACGGTGTAGCGCACGCCCTGCAGCGCACCAGGCGCGGCATCCTTCAGGCTGGCGAGGAACTGCACGGCGTTATCCGGCGGTCCGCCATTGTAGGACGCGCAGACGATGGCGACAGCGCCTTCGGTCGGCAGCTTGCCCGCCATGTCGTCGAGGCCGGCCAGGGTCGTGGCGAAGCCCGCGGCCTCGGCATCCTCGGCGATCGAGCGCGCCAGTTCCTCGGCGGTTCCCATGTTGGAGCCGAACAGCACGGCGAGCCTGGTGCCGTGGCTGGCGGCCGCCTTGCGCGCGGCCTTCTTCGGCGCTGGCGTCGTGGTGACGGCCGCCCGGCCGCTGCCACGCACGATGTCGGGGCGCAGCCGCACCCGCATCATCAATCCGTCGGGCTTGATGGTGAGCGATTCCTTGATCTTGAGCTGGTAACGCGTGTGATCGACCAGCCGGAAACGCTGCAGGATCATGCCCAGCACCAGCGTCGCCTCGGTCATGGCGAACTGCCGGCCGATGCAGGCGCGCTGGCCGTTGCCGAACGGCTTGAAGGCGTGGCTCGGCATCCTGGCCTCGCGCTCCGGCGCGAAGTTGTCCGGATTGAAGACTTCGGCCTGCGGTCCCCAGACCGATTTGTCGCGATGGAGCATTGCGGTCAGGACGGTGACGAAGGTGCGCTTGCGCAGCTTGTACTTCCCGCCGATCGTCTCGTTCTCGTACGGATAGAGCCCGAAGGCCGGCGCGGTCGGCCACAACCGCAGCGACTCCTTCAGGATCTGGCCGATATAGACCAGCTGGTTGACCTGGCTCGCGGTCGGCTTCGCGTTGACGTCGCGTCCGAGAACACGATCGACCTCCTCGTAGGCCTTCTGCAGCACGTGCGGATTGTTCAGCAGGAAATAGACGGCAAAGGACAGCATCCCGCTCGTGGTCTCGTGACCGGCGATCAGGAAGGTGTTCATCTGGTAGCGGATGTTGACGTCGTCGAGCCGCTCGCCGGTCTGCTTGTCGAGCCCGCTCAGCATGAAGCCCAGCAGGTCGGGCTTGGCATCGTCGTCGGCCGGCACCTCGCGGCGCTCGCGGATGATGCGGTCGGCGATGCCGTTCATGAAGCCGACATCTTCCTCGAGCTTCTTGCGGGTCTTGCGCTGGGTGATGTCCTCCAGCGGCAGGCCGCGCATCTTCATGACGGCTTCGAGCGCGCGCACCAGCGACTCCACATAGGGATGGTTGTCGCTGCGATAGAACGAGTTGAAGCGGTAGTTGAAGCCGCACAGGCCGATCGTGTCGAGCGTGAGCGCGGTCATATCCCGCACCACGTCGATCTCCTCGTCGGCGTTCAACCGCTCCCACTTGGTCACGAGCTGGTCGGCGATGTCGAGCATGCCCTCGTGATAGGTCTGCATCATCCGGTGCGCGAAGGTCGGCAGCAGGATGTTGTGCGCCTTCTGCCAGTTCGGCTCCTGGGTCTCGGCGGTGAACAGCGCGTCGCCGCCCAGCATGCGCACCCGGCGCAGCGAGCCGCGCACCGCCTTGTCGAACCGCTTCTCGTCGCACAGCTCGGCGACCAGGTCGGCGCCGGACACCACGACGAGCGGCGTGCCCATCATGTCGAGCCAGAAGATCGGCCCCTGCTCGCGGGCGATCCGCATCAGGTCCTGGATCGGCGCCCCGCCGTCCACGGTCAGCATGTTTCCCAGCAACGGCGTGCGCGGCGGATGGGGAATCGGGTGCAGCTTGTTTCGCGCCATGAGGCGTCGTTCCTCCCAGTATTGCTCTCCTTATAGCAAGGGACCGGGGTTTCTGTCGTATAGTCCCGGCAACTGCAGATTTCCGGAGGAACGCATGAAGGTCGGATATATCGGTGTCGGAAACATGGGCGGCCCCATGTGCCGCAACCTCATCAAGCGCAGCAATCACTCGGTCACGGTGTTCGACCTGAACCCGGAGGCGGTGAAGACCTGTACGGACCTCGGCGCGACGGCCGGCAACTCCATCGCCGAGGTGACCAAGGGCGCCGACATCGTCATGACCTCGCTCCCCATGCCGCGCGACGTCGAGGCCGTCACCCTCGGCGACAACGGCATCCTGGCGAACGCCAGCAAGGGCCAGACCTATATCGACCTCAGCACCAACGCGCCGTCGATGGTGAAGAAGATCGGCGCCGCCATGGCCGCCAAGGGCATCGCCATGCTCGACGCGCCGGTGAGCGGCGGCACGGTCGGCGCCGAGGCCGCCACCATCGCCATCATGGTCGGCGGCGACAAGAAGGTGTTCGACGACGCCCTGCCCGTCCTGCAGTCGTTCAGCGCCAACGTGATCCACATGGGCGAGCTGGGCACCGGCACGGTGGCCAAGCTGGTCAACAACATGATGGCCTTCTGCAATGCCGCCGCCGCTGCCGAAGGGCTGATGCTGGGCGTCACGGCCGGCCTCGACCCGCAGAAACTGGTGCAGGTGATCGCCAGTTCGAGCGGCAACTCCTCGGTCTTCAAGGCCTTCTCCGAGCGCGCTCTCTCGAACAAGTTCTCGCCGCCGTCGTTCGCGCTCAACCTGGCGCACAAGGACCTGCACCTCGCGATGGAGCTGGCCGACGAACTCGACGTCCCGCTGCCTCAGGGATCGGCCACGCACAACCTGCAGCGCATGGCCCGCCGCATGGGCCTCGGCAACGACGACAGCTCGGTGATCCTGCAGGTCTACCAGTCGGTGCTGAAGAAGACGGTGAAGCCCTAAGCCAGGTGCTCCGCAATCAGGCGCGCGACGAGGTCGGCATGGGTGCTGGCCACGTCGTGGTCGCCGCCCGGCACAATCTCAAGATGCGCGTTCGGCAGGCGGGATGCCAGATGTTCGCCGACCGCGACCGGGCTCACCGCATCCTTCTCGCCCCAGATCAGCAAGGTGGGTGCCGCGATCCTTTCGACAGGCAGCGCAGCGGACGCACGAACATCGGTGATCCAGGTGGCCGCCTTCGGAAACGACTTGCGATAGTCCGTCCGCCAGTCCGATGCGCCCAGCCCCACCATGTCGACGCCGCCTGACGTGACGCAGAGGACCAGCTGGCGCACCAATTCGGGATGCTTCAGCGCGATCCGCACCGCGAGCACGCCGCCCATCGACTGCGCGACCAGGTCGACCGGCCCGTCCATGCGGTCCGTCACCATTTTCTGAAGATCGTCGAGACCGCGGATTGCCGGATCGTGCGGTTGGGCGCCGAGGCCCGGCCATCCGAAATGCTCCTTGGGCCAATCCGACGGCAGGGCCGTGGCGACCGGCTTCCAGAAGTGTGGCGAGCCGCCGGCGCCCGGCAGGAACAGGATCTTTGCTCTGCTCATCGTCAAAGCCCCAGCTTGCTCATGAAGGGCGGCAGCGTCCGCCCGATCGACAGCAGATAGCGGCCCATCGCCCCGGCCACCTGCGTCACGGCCGGCCGTGCGCTCATGCGATCGCGCCAGGCATGCAGATGCGTGAGTTCGGCGGCGACCGGCGCGCCCATCCGCTCGCCGAAGAGCTGCGCCATGTAGAAGGCGATGTCGGCATAGCTGTAGGCGCCGGCCAGCCATTCCTGCGTTCCGATCGTCCGCTCCATCTCGGCATAGAAGCGCGACGCGGCATCGTGCGCGCCGGGCGCCTTGGGATCGCTCATCAGGCGGATGATGTGCGGGAAATAAATCTCGTCGGACTTGTGCTCCAGTAGACGGGCACGGGCGCGCGCCCGCGGCTCCGACGGCCACAGGGCCGGATCGCGCTTCAGCGATTCCACGTACTCGAATATCTGCGTCGAATCGAAAAGCTCGAGATCGCCGTCGATCAGCACCGGCACCTGGCGCTTGGGATTGATGCGCACGACCTCGGGATGCTTCGGCTCGTAGAGCGTCTTCATCTCGAAAGGCACCATCTCGAGTTCGAACGGGATTGCCTTCTCGCGGAGAGCGATCTCGGCCTTGGCGCCGAACATGCTGAGCGGACCGGAATAGAGCTTCATATCGGCCACCTTACGGGGTCGCCGCCCTACATCAACACGAACATGCCAATCGCAGCGGCTGCCATCACTGCCAGCGTGAGCCAACCCAGGACACGCTGCCAAGGAGACGCCGTGAACTCGCCCATGATCTCGCGACGCGACGCCACGATCATCATGAAGCCAATGATCGGGACGACGATGACGCCGTTCAACACCGCGCTCCAGATCAGCGCCTTTATCGGGTCGATGGGCAGCAGCACGACGCCGAGACCCGCAAGGATCGCGGCCGCGATCGTGAGATAGAAAGGCTTCGCCTCGCCGAAGTCATGCTCCAGCCCAACCTTCCAGCCCCGCACTTCGCCCAGCGCATACGCGGCCGACCCGGCAAGCACAGGCACCGCCAGCAGGCCGGTTCCGATGATACCGAGGCTGAACAACAGGAAGGCCGCCTCTCCCGCGATCGGCTTCAGGGCCTCCGCCGCCTGCTGTGTGCTCTCGATGTCGGTCTTGCCGTTGGCGTTCAGCGTCGCCGCCGTCGTCAGCATGATGAAGAAGGCCACCAGGTTCGACAGCGCCATGCCGATGCCGGTTTCCCAGCCGATCCGCGTCAGCTCGCGCGGCGCCTGCTCGGGATTGTCCTTGAGCGGCCCGGCCTCGTCGTCGCCCTCTTCGTCCTCGACCTCCTGCGAACTCTGCCAGAAGAAGAGATACGGGCTGATCGTGGTGCCCAGAACGGCGACCACGAGGGTCAGAGTCTCCTTGTCGAAGGCAAACCTGGGCACCAGCGCGCCGACGCCCACCGATCGCCAATCGATATTCGCGGTGAAGACCACGCCGACATAGGCGAACAACGAGAACGTCAGGTACTTCAGGAAGCCGACATAGCGGCTGTACGGGATGAACACGATCGCCAGGACCGAGGCCATGGCGAACAGCAAGGTGAAGACCACCTGTCCCCAGCCGACCAGCATGGCAATCGCGGCGCCCATCGCGGCGAGGTCGGCGCCGATGTTGATAGTGTTGGCGACGAACAGCAGCACGACTGCGCCCAGGACGACAGGGCGCGGGAAGCTCCGGCACATGTTGGCGGCGAGGCCCCGACCGGTGACCCGGCCGATGCGGGCGCTGACGGACTGCACCGCCAGCATCAGCGGCCAGGTGAGGACCACAGTCCAGAGAAGGCCGAAGCCCGCATGCGCGCCCGCCTGGGAATAGGTAGCGATGCCGCTGGGATCGTCGTCGGCTGCGCCGGTGATCACACCGGGACCGAGCCGCTTGATCAATCCCTGTGTATTGGTGGCCACCATTGACCTCGCAAACGTCGGTTCCGACTCGCAAGTTCCATTACGGGCAGGCCCGCCGCCTCGCCTTCAGTCACAATGAACTCGCAGTACGCGCTTACGCGAACGGCCGAGGCCCCTCGTAATCGCCGACATAGCTCACATGGCTGATGAGCCCGGTGGGCGGCCGCCACAGGTGCAGCGCGACGCCGGGCGGATCCATGGTCATCGAGAGCTTGGCGCCCTCACGGAGATCGAGCGAGGCCTGATGAGCGGTGCTGGGTGCGATCGAGGCCAACGTCCCGGCCCAGCGCACCTGGATCGGACGATGGACATGACCGCACAGCACGCGCTCGACATTGTCATGCTGCCGGACGATTTCCGCCAGGCGCTCCGCTCCCTCGTGAAGCCGTGCCGCATCGAGAGGTGCGATGCCGACGTCGAACGGCGGGTGGTGCATGAAAATAAGCGTCGGCCGGTCGCTTTCGGTCAACCGCGCATCCAGCCAGTCGAGCTGGCCGTCGGACAGTGCGCCGTGTCCCTTGCCTTCGACGAGCGTGTCGAGTGCGATCAGCCGCAGCGGCAGGTCCTCGATGACATAGTGCAGGAAGCCGTCCCGGGGCAGATAGGCATGATCGGGAAACGCCCGGCGCAGCGCGTCGCGCGCATCGTGATTGCCCGGAATCAGGTAGAACGGGATCGCCAGCGCCGACAGCACGCGCCTCAGGTTCGCGTATTCCTCGGGCTTGCCACTGTCGACGAGATCGCCCGTCACCAGCGCGATGTCCGGCCTCGGATCGAGCGCATTCACGTGGGCAACGGCGCGCTCGAGGTAGCCCTGCGTGTCGAGGCGGCGGTAGAGCAGCTCGCCCTCGCGCTTCAGGTGCGTGTCGGAGATCTGTACGATCAGCATGTCCATCCTCGAGGCTGCCTTGGCAGCAGGTTCTTTCGGCGACTATGTACGAGACATGAGGCAATTCCCAGATGAGCGGTGACAGGCCGGAAGGCCGCGACCGCTACGAGGCGCTGGTTCGGCAGTTGGCACAGCGGGCGAATGTCCTGCGTCTCCAGGGAATCGATGCCGAAACGATCGCTCGGACGCTGCATGCGGAGCGCCGCGCGCTCTCGACGCAGTTCAAGGAGATCACACCCGAGCCGTTGCGGACCGTGATCCATAACCGAACCGTCGCAGTCTACAGCGATCCCCTCGGCCCGACCATCGAGTTCCTGCGGGCCAAGGGCAAAACCTGGGACGAGATCATCGACGGCGCGACCCGACACGGCCCGCTTCCGGCCTCAGAGCCTGGGACCTAACGCAATGGCACACCTCCCCATTCAGATGCAGGGCTGTCCGGGGAAATGTACACGAGGCTTGGCATAACGCCTGACCGGCA
>LSKJ01000688.1 GCA_001557035.1 Rhodospirillaceae bacterium CCH5-H10
CGTCGCCTCTCGACGGCTCTCGTCACAACCACGGAGCCATCCGCATGCCCGATCCTGCCGCCGGCCTGCCGCCGCGCTTTTTGCGAACGCCGGAAGCTGCACGTTTTCTCAGTCTCTCCGGACGCACCCTTGAGAAACACCGAACCTACGGCACAGGTCCGACCTACCGGAAGATCGGGGGGCGTGTCGTGTACGCCGTCGAGGACCTCAAGGCCTGGGCTGATCGCGGCGCCAAGACGTCGACCTCAGATCCCGGCACCGGGACCGTGCTGCCTGCAAAGCCGCACATGAACCAGCATGCCAATGCGCCTCGAGTTCGTCGCTGAGCGGAGGCCAACGTGACCTTCAAGCACAAGCGCATCAGCGAGCGAGACCAGCTCGAGCTGTTCAGGGCGTTGCCCGGCGATCTCGCACCGCGTGACGCCCAAGACCTCATGGCCTACCCGTTCTTCTCACTCGCTAAATCCAAGCGTGTGCGGCCGATCGACTACCGCACCCGCACGGTCGCCATACGGGTGGAGGCCGTGCCAGATCACGGCATGGCGACCATCTGGGACGCCGATGTGCTGATCT
>LSKJ01000689.1 GCA_001557035.1 Rhodospirillaceae bacterium CCH5-H10
CTGGCCGGTGCCGGACTGGCGGGCGCGGAACCGGCCGTCGGCGGAACGGTCGGCGACACGATCGGTGTCGCGACGTTGGCCGGCGGCATCGGTGTGGTGGTCGGCAAGGGAGTGGACGGGGCCGGTCCCAGGGGTCTCTGACCCTGGGAATCCGTGGGCGGAATGACGGCCACGCCCGACGGGATCGAGGGAAAGGTCGAGGGCAGCTCGAACTTCGGCGTGAGCTGGGCGGGCTGCGAGAGTTGAACCTGAGGCGAGTTTGCCTGCGGCGGG
>LSKJ01000690.1 GCA_001557035.1 Rhodospirillaceae bacterium CCH5-H10
GAACTATCGCGCCGACAACTGGTTCGGCATCGGCGCGCCCGCCGGCACGCCAAAGGACGTGGTCGACCGTCTCAATGCCGAGATCGGCAAGATCGTGGCGACGAAGGAGTTCGGGGAGCGACTGCAGTCGCTGGGCTTCCAGCCGCTGGGCGGCAGCGTCGAGGACATGAAGCAGGCGATCGTGCGCGATCGCGCGAAGTGGAAGGCCGTGATCGACGCCCAGGGCATCCGCGCCGAATGAATCGACGCGGATGCCGGGCGACGTGAGGGTTACTCGGCCGAGATCTTCCCGACCTCGATGACGTTCTTCCAGCGGGCGATCTCGCCCGTCAGGAACTTGGCGAACTCCTCGCCATTGCTGGCGACGACCTCGAAGCCCACCGCCTCGAACTGGGACTTGATGTCGGGCGAGGTGGCCGAGGCGATCAGCTCGGCTTCGAGCTTCTTGCGCACGTCGGCCGGCAGGCCCTTCGGCGCGGCCGAGGCCTGCCACGAATAGACCTCGAGGTCCTTCACGCCGCCCTCGGCCATGGTCGGGACCTCCGGCAGCGCCGGCGCGCGCGCGGCGCTGGTGACGCCCAGCGCCTTCAGCTTGCCCGCTTTCACGTGCTGGGCGATGGCGCCCAGGTTCTGGAACGAGACATTGGCATGGCCCGAGATCAGGTCGCTGATGGCCGGTCCGCCGCCCTTGTAGGGAACGTGGATGCCGGTCGTGCCGGTCTTCTGCAGGAACAGCGCGGCCGTCAGGTGATCGGACGAGCCGGTGCCGGACGAGGCGAAGGTCACCTTGTCGGGATTCTTCTTCAGGTACTCGACCAGCTCGGCGACCGTGTTCGCCGGGAAGCCGGGGTTGGCCACCAGCACGTTGGGCGTGCGAACGGCGACGCTCAACAGGTCGAAATCCTGCAACGGGTTGTACCGCAGGTCCTTGAACAGAGCGGGGTTGATGCCGAACACGCCGATCGAGCCGACCAGGAACGTGTAGCCGTCGGGCTTGGCCTGCTTCAGCGCCACCGCACCGATCGCGCCATTGGCGCCACCGCGGTTGTCGACGACGATCGACTGGCCCACGCGCTCGGCGAGCTTCTTGGTCAGAAGGCGCGCCGTCATGTCCGAGGCGCCGCCGGGCGGGAAGGGAACGATGACCGTGACGGCACGGTCGGGATACTGGGCCTGCGCCGACAGGCTCGCCAAGGCGGTCAGGACGAACGCCAGGATACTCAACGCTTTCATGCTTTCACTCCGTATGAGGCCGCGGACCTATATCAGGTCGCGGCTTTCGCCCTCAACGCCGCAAACCGGTCGAGGCTTTCCTTCGGCCAGAGTTCGTTGCGGTCGTAGTACTCCTCCACGGCGGGAACCCCGGCGGGCAGGGTGACCCAGGGCTGCTTGCTCATGGTGAAGATATGGACATCGGGCGGCAGCCGGTCGGGTTCGTCGAGCGTGCCGACCCGCACGAAGCGCACGGTCGGTCCGGCGCCGGAATAGTTGCTCCAGACCGCGATGCGGCATTTCGGGCAGCGCGCGATCTTCTGGCCCTTGCCGCTCAAGGTCGGCGTGTCGATCACCTCGACCTCGCCACCCAACTGGTCGACGCGATCGGCTTCGATCATGGCGTTCATCGCGAAGGCGGTGCCGGAATCGCGCTGGCACCAGCGGCAATGGCAGCAATTCACGAACAGCGGCTTCGAGGCGAGCCTGTACCGGATGTGGCGGCAGGTGCAGCCGCCTTCGAAGGTTTCCGTCTGGCTGGTCATCGCATTCGTCTCCCGGCTAAGGTCCGCGCCTGAATTCATCTGGGCGGAGAGTAGACATGGCCGGACGGCTGCAGGGCAAGGTGGCGGTGGTGACGGGCGCGGCGCCGCGCGGCGAGGGCGTCGGCAACGGCATGGCGACGGCGCTGCTGTTCGCCAAGGAAGGCGCCAGGGTCGTCCTCGTCAATCGCAGCGCCGAGCGTGCCGAGGCGCTGGCCAAGCAGATCAAGGACGAGGGCGGCGAGGCTTCGGTGTTTGCGGCCGACGTGGCGAAGGCCGAAGAGGCCGAGGCGATGGCCGACTTCGCCATGAAGAAGTACGGCCGCCTCGACATCCTGCACAACAATGTCGGCATCGGCGGACCGGGCACGCCCGAGACGGTGACGCTCGAGACCTGGAACAAGGTCCTCGAGGCCAATCTCACCACGACGATGCTCTGCACCAAGTCCTGCCTGCCGCGCATGAAGGATGGCGGTGGCGGCTCGATCATCATGGTCTCTTCGATCGCCGGCGCCGTCGGGCTGATGGGCAGCGCCGGCGCCGTGGCCTATGCGACGGCCAAGGCCGGCCTGCACGGCTTCACCATGTCGGTCGCGGCCGACTATGCGACGCAGAACATCCGCGCCAACTGCATCATCGTGGGCTCGGTGCACACGCCGATGGTGGCGCATCTCGGCGCCGAGGCGCGCGACCGCCGCAAGAAGATGGTGCCGATGCAGGTCGAGGGCACGGCCTGGGACATCGCCCACGGCGCGGTCTATCTCGCCTCCGACGAATCGCGCTGGGTGACGGGCGTGATGCTGCCGATCGATGGTGGCCTCGTCGCACTGCGCGCCTGGCCGCGATGATCCGGCCGTTGGCCGCGCTCCTCGTGGCGGTCGTTGCGATGCCGGCTCCGTGCTTCGCGCAAAGCCAGATGGAGCTAAACCAGCAGGCCGGTGCCGCGCTGCAGGATGCCGACCGGCAGCTCAATGCGGCTTACACGAAGCTGAGGGCGCGATTGTCCCCGGAGAGCCGAGCACGCTTGCAGTCCGCCGAAGAGGCGTGGATTCGCTTCCGCGATCAGGAATGTGCGTTCATCGGTTCACCGACGATCGGCGGCTCCATCCACGGCATGATCGTCGCCCAATGCCAGACACGCCTCACCTTCGTGCGCGTGAAGGATCTCGAGGCACAGCTCAACTGCCAGGAAGGCGACCTGTCCTGTGTAAGGAATTGAAGGTGGATTTGTCGTCCTGAGCGAAGCGAAGGACCTCACAGAACGGCCAAAGTACTGCGTGGCGGGCGTGAGATCCTTCGCTTCGCTCAGGATGACAAGAATTGCTCCTACGAGGCTTTCGAGGCCCGCCGCTCGTGATGCCAGGTGTAGAGGCCCGACGCCACGATCACCGCGGCGCCTGCGAGGGTCCAGTGGTCGGGGATGTCGCCGAACACGATCACGCCCAGGATCGTGACGAAGACCAGCAGCGTGTAGCTGTAGGGCTGGACCGAACCGGCCTCGGCATAGTCGAGCGCCTTGATCAGCGCGTAGTGGGCGAGCGCGCCCAGTGACGCGATGGCGATCAGCAGCGCCCATCCCGTGGCGTCCGGCCAGCGCCATTGCAGCGGTCCAATCAGGGTCGTCGCACCGAACGCCACGAACGCCGACCAGACGAGCGTCGTTTCCGGCGTATCGGTGCGCGAGCAGAGGCGGATCAGGATCTGGTAGGCGCCCCACAGGATCGCGCCCGCCACCGGCAGCAGCAGTGCCCAATCGAGTTCGCGAAAGCCCGGACGCACGATCAGCATCACGCCGACGAAGCCCGCGGCCACGGCCGCCCAGCGCGCGGGTCCGGCCTTCTCGCCGAGGAACAGCACGCCGAGCGCAATCACGATCAGCGGCGAGGTGGCGGCAACGGCGTGCGTGTCGGCCAGCGGCAGGTAGCGGAAGGCCAGCACGAACACCGCACTTTCGACCACCGCCAGCAGTGCGCGGCCGAACTGCAGCCACGGCCGGTTCGAGCGCACGGCCGCGCGCAGGCCGCGGCGGCGCACCACGAACCAGGCGAACAGGCAGAAGATGGCGTAGCGCACCCACATCATCTGGCCGATCGGATAGTCGGCCACCATCCACTTGGTGATGGTGTCCATGCTGGCGAAGCCCAGCATGGCGAGCATGGTGAAGATCGCGCCGCGCGACGTGTTGTTGCGGCCGGGTGCGGCCGCGGGAGCCGTCATTCCGCGGCGGCGACGCGCTGCGCCGGAGGCCGGAAGGCCGGGATCACGCGCTCGGCGAAGAGCTTCAGGCTCTTCATCGTCTTTTCGCGTCCGTAATAGGGCGGGTAGTGCAGCAGCAGCGAGGTCATGCCGGTGCGCGCCTGCATCTCGCGCAGGTGTGCGATCACCGTCTCGGCCGAACCGTGCAGCAGCGTGGTGTTCAGCAGTTCGTCGTAGCTGAGCTGGTTGCCCTTCTCGGACACGGAGCCGAGATAGCCCGCCGTTCCGGTGCCGCCGAAATGCGCGATGTGGCGGACGATCGCCTCCTCGGTCTCGGCGCGCGCCTGCGCATCGGTGTCGGCGATATAGACCCAGCGCGCGATGTCGATCTGTCCCGCGGCGGGGTTCTTGGAGCGCTCCGCCGAGGCTTTCGCCAGCTCGCGCTTGTAGAGCGCCGTTTGCGCCGCCAGCGTCTCGATGCCCGGCAGCGTCGAGAGCATCAGACCGAAGCCGTTGCGGCCGCAGTAGCCGATCGAGCGGTCGGTGCCGCCCGCCATGTAGAGCGGCGGATGCGGCATCTGCACGGGCTGCGGCAGCAATTCGTAGGGCTCCGCGAC
>LSKJ01000691.1 GCA_001557035.1 Rhodospirillaceae bacterium CCH5-H10
TCGTAGGAACCGATCGCCGAACGCGGCTCCATGGCGCTGACGCCCGGCGCGCCGCAGATCCACGACGAGGCGCCCTCCAATCTCGTGCTCGACTTCCACTACGGCGATGCTGAGGCGGTGAAGAAGGCCTTCACCGAGGCAGCCCACGTGACCCGCCTCGAGATCGTCTCCAACCGCATCGCCGTCAGCGCCATGGAGCCGCGTTCGGCGATCGGTTCCTACGATCCGGATACGGAGCGCTGGACGCTGCATCTCGGTTGCCAGGGCGTCATGGGCATCCGCGGCACGCTGGCCAAGGATGTGCTCAAGGTGACGCCGGACAAGGTCCACGTGCTGACCGGTAACGTCGGCGGCTCCTTCGGGATGAAGTCGCAGGTCTATCCGGAGTATGGCCCGCTGCTGTTGGCTTCGAAGAAGCTCGGCCGGCCGGTGAAATGGACCGACGAGCGTTCCGAAAGCTTCCTCAGCGACCATGCCGGCCGCGATCACCAGCGCGTGGCCGAACTCGCCCTCGACAAGGACGGCCACTTCCTCGCCGTCCGCCTGTCGGGCACGGCAAACGCAGGCGCCTATATCTATCCGCCGATGCCGGCGACCACGAATGCAGTGAAGAACGTCATCGACGTCTACCGGACACCCGCGATGGAGGTGAACTCCAAGGTGGTCTTCACCAACACGACGCCGGTCGCGGCCTATCGCGGGGCCGGTCGGCCCGAGGGCAACTACTTCATGGAGCGCCTGATCGACACGGCGGCGCGCGAACTCGCGATCGACCCGGCCGACCTTCGGCGGCGCAACCACATCGCACCCGACCAGATGCCCTACAAGGCGCCGTCGGGCATGAACTACGATTCCGGTGAGTTCACCGCGGTGCTCGACAAGGCCCTGAAGGCGGCCGATTGGGAAGGCTTTGCGGCACGCAAGGCGGAAAGCGCGGCGCGCAACAAGCTGCGCGGCCGGGGCATCGGCTCCTACCTCGAGGTCACCGGCCCTCCCAGCAAGGAGTATGGCGGCATCCGCTTCGAGGAAGACGGCACCGTCACCATGCTGAGTGGCACACTCGACTATGGCCAGGGCCATGCGACGCCCTTCGCCCAGGTGCTGGCGGCCCATGTCGGTATTCCGTTCGAGCGCTTCCGGCTGCTCCAGGGCGATTCCGACCAGCTCAAGGTCGGTGGCGGCACCGGCGGCTCGCGTTCGGCGCTGGTCGCCTCGCAGGCCTTTCTGGAGGCCGGCGACAAGCTGATCGAGCAAGGCAAGCAGATCGCGGCCCATGTGCTCGAAGCCTCGGCCGTCGATATCGAGTTCGCGCACGGCCGCTTCACGATCGCGGGCACGGACCGCGGCATCGGAATCCTCGAACTCGCCGACCGGATTCGCGGCGGCATGTCATTGCCGGCCGACCTGCCCCAGTCGCTCGACGTCAGCCACCTCTCGGACAATCCGCCGTTTTCATTCCCCAACGGCTGCCACATCGCCGAAGTCGAGATCGACCGCGACACCGGTCACATCGATGTCGTGCGCTACTTCATGGTCAACGACTTCGGTACGGTCATCAATCCGATGCTGGTCGCGGGCCAGGCGCATGGCGGAGTGCTGCAGGGAATCGGCCAGGCGCTGATGGAACATACGATCTATGACCCGCAGGGCCAGCCGGTCACCGGCAGCTACATGGACTATGCCCTGCCGCGCGCCGAGCACGCGCCGGACATGACGATCGACAGCCACTCCGTGCCCTGCACGACCAATCGCATGGGCATCAAGGGCTGCGGCGAGGCGGGCTGTGCCGGCGCGCTGCCCTCGGTCATGAACGCGATCGTCGATGCGCTGGGCGGCAGGCACATCGACATGCCGGCGACGCCGGAAAAGGTCTGGCGGGCGATCAACGGCGGTTAGATTCGCCGCTCCATTGCTTCACCTCCCCCGTCTCACGGGGGAGGCCGGGAGGGGGAAAGCAACGCGATGATTTTTTGTGGGGAAAGATCAGGCTTTGTGGCCTTCCCCCTCCGGCCCTTCGGGCCACCTCCCCCGTGTGACGGGGGAGGAAAGCTCAAACTCAACCCTTCGCCTCGATCTCGATCGTCTTCTTCACCGCCGGTCGTTCCATCATGCGCGCGTAGTGGGCTTCGAGGGCGGGGAAGTCGCCCGGCTGGCGTTCGAGCTGATCGCGGAAGCGCCAGTAGACGCGGAACAGGTGGATGTCGGCGATCGAATAGCGATCACCCAGGATCCATTTGCGATTGCCCAGGCGCTTGTCCGCCACCGCGTAGAGTTCGCGGGCTTCGGCGACGCCCTGCCGGATCGCCGGATGAATCGTCGAGGCAACGTAGGACATCCAGGAAATTACCTGCGCCTCGGCTTCGACGTCGCCAGCCGGCAGCAGGTTCGCCGCGGGATGGGTGCGGGCGAGATAGAACAGGATGCCGGCCACCTCGGTGAGCGGATTCCCGTCGATCATCAGGACCGGCACCTTGCCCACCGGATTGACGGCGAGGAAGTCGGACGTGCGCGTCTCCTTGCGCGGCACCGAGACGGCGTGCTTGTCGAAGGGGACGCCGACCTCGTGGAGGGCGATGTGGGCTGCCATGGAGCTGGAGCCGGGCGAGTAATAGAGCTTGAGCATGGTCAAAGCGTACCATGCCTGTCATCGCGGTCGAAGGTTGGTTATCCTCCCGCCATGACCACGCTTCTGCTTTCGTCCCATGCGCTGCGTGTCTGGGGCGAGCGAATTGCGGCAGCCGTGCCGCCGGGCACGCTGTCCTTCCTTACTGCCGAAGCGGCGCTGGCCGCCGACGGACCCGGCGCCGCCGACATCGCTTTCATGACCCGCGAGGTCACGGGCAAGTCCAGCCCGGGCAATCTGACGCCCGAATTGCAGGGCTTCGACGCGGTGGTGCGGAAGTCGCCGAACCTGAAATGGCTGCAGATCCATCCGGCTGGCGCCGAACGGCCGATCTATCGCGAATTGCGGGCGCGCGGCGTCAAGGTGACGACCGCGTCGGGCGCCACCGCCGTCACCGTGGCGCACAGCACGCTGGGCGCGGTGATCGCCATCAATCGCCGCTTCCCGTTGTTGGCCGACGCTCAGCGCCGCCACGCCTGGGAGCCGCGGCTGGGCGAACGCTCGCCGCGCGACCTCGCGGGCCAGTGCGCCGTGATCGTCGGCATGGGCCCGATCGGACAGAACATCGCCAAGCTGCTTGCGATGCTGGGCATGCGCCCGATCGGCGTGCGCCGCACCGCCGAGCCGGTCGAACCGTGTGAGCGCGTCGTCGCCTACGAACAGCTGCACGAGGTGTTGCCGCAGGCCGACTGGCTGATCCTGTGCTGCCCGGCCTCGCCTGTGACACGCGGCATCGCCAATGCGGCTGCTTTTGCGGCGATGCCCGACGGCGCGCATTTCGTGAATGTCGCGCGCGGCGAAGTCGCGGTGGAGAAAGACGTCATCGCCGCGTTGCAGAGCGGCAAGCTCGGCGGCGCCTATCTCGACGTGTTCGAGCACGAGCCGCTCGATCCGGCCTCGCCGCTGTGGGACTTGCCCAATGTGCTGGTCTCGCCGCACACCGCCAGCCATTCGCTGGGCCAGAACGAGGCGATCTTCGACATCTTCCTTGAGAACCTCGCGCGCTTCCGCGCCGGTCAGGCGCTGCGCAACGACGTCGACAAGCTTGGCTGAACAGCCTGCGCAACCGCCGCGCGGTCGAGCCGCGCCCGCAGGCCGATGACCACCAGCTTGCCGGGTGCTGCGCCGGGAGGGGCCGCGTCGATCTCGAAGCGCTGGCCGACGACATGCAGCGCGAGCCGGTTCAGGATGCCCTTGGCGCGCAGAACGCCGGTGCCGGGTGCGCTGAGACGCTGGCCGAGTTCGGTGATGTCGACATTCTCAGGCACGTCCAGCTCCAGCGAGTCGTAGAGCGATGCCGCGTCGGGGGCGCCGGGCGTCGTAAGTGTCGCCGACAGACGAGGCGAGGTGCCATCGCGCAAGCCGAGCAGCAGGTCGGGTGCGATCTCGGCTCGTGTCGCCGGTAGAAGCCGTGCCGCGGGACTTTGCGTGGCCAGCCACGCGAGCGTCTCCTGCAAAGAGGTGTCGTCCACGAGATCGCATCGATTGGCGATGACGAGGTCGGCGGCGCCGAGCTGGCGCGTGATCGTGTCGCCGAGATAGGCGTCGTCGGCCATCGTCCGCACCGTCTCGACATCGACCATCACGACGATGCCGTCGATGCGATAGGCCGGCAGCAGGGTGACGGCGCTGGCCACCATGCCCGGCAGCGCGACGCCGCTGGTCTCCAGCACCACGCGCTCGATGTCCGGCCGCTGCTCGGGCAGCGTCATCAGCGTGTCCATCAGGTCGGAGCCGTAGCTGCAGCAGACGCAGCCGCCGGAAATCTCCAGCTTGTCGCCGCTCGACGACACGATCAGGTCGCGGTCGATCGGCGTCGCGCCGAAATCGTTGACCAGCACGGCGAGCCGCCGGCCGTCGGCGGCGCGCAGCAGGCGATTGACGAGCGTCGTCTTGCCGGTGCCGAGATAGCCGCCGATCACCGTGACCGGCAGCCGCGCAGCGGGTTGTTCCCTGTTCACGCCCCGTTGGCGGGAAAGGGACGGCCGCCCTGGACGGTGCCCCAGATGCGCACGTCCTTCAGCTTGTCCGGCGCGATCTCCAGCGGATCGTCCTCCAGCACCGCGAAGTCGGCGCGCTTGCCGCATTCGATCGAGCCGACCTCGCCGTCGAGCCTGAGCGTCCAGGCGGCGCCCAGCGTGATGGTGCGCAGCGCGTCGGCCACGGAGATGGCCTCGCTGGTGCCCAGCGTGCGACCGCTGGCGGTGCGGCGATTGACGGCGCACCACGCCGTAAAGAGCGGGCCGAGCGGCGTCACCGGCGCGTCGGAATGGATGGCGAGCGGCACGCCGCTGGCCAGCGCCGTCGCGCAGGCGTTCATGCGCATCGCGCGCTCCGGACCGACCGTCGTCTCGTAATGCTGGTCGCCCCAGTAGAAATGATGGTTGGGGAACAGGTTGGCGCACATTCCGAGCCGCGCCATCCGCCGGAACTGCGCGGCGTCGGCCAGCTGGCAATGCTGCAGCGTGAAGCGATGGTCGCGCGCCGGCTGGTCGAGCAGCGCGCCTTCGAGGCAATCCAGCGCCATCTCGGTTGCCTGGTCGCCGTTGGTGTGGCTGTGCACCAGCACGCCCTTCTGTAGTGCAAGCTTGTAGAGGCCGGAGATCGCCTCGGGCGGCGTGTACCACAGGCCGTTGGGCGCGCCGTTGTAGTAGCCCGGCCAGCGCAGGCGCGCGGAGAAGCCCTGGATCGAGCCGTCGACGAACAGCTTGATGGGCCCGAGCCGCAGCCGGTCGGTCGACTTGGCCTTCAGCTTGACGGCGATGTCGACGACCTGCTCGGGCGTCAGCGCCTGGAAGCGGCGGAACGAGACGATGCGCACGGGAAAGCTGGCCTCGCCGGTGACGCGGGCCATCATCGAGACCGCGTCGTCGGGCAGCAGGTTGGCGAGATCGGTCGCCGTGGTGACGCCCTGCCGCACGCAGAGCTTGGCGAAGCGCTTCAGGCCTTCCTCGTCGTTGGCCAGCGCCTCGCGGTCGAAGCCGACATGGGCGCCGACGATCGTCATCGCCTCGGGGCCTTTCAGTTCGCCAGTCGGCAGGCCGTCGGGCCCAAGCGGGATGCCGGGATGGTTGACACCCGGCCGCATCAGGCCGGCCAGTTCCAGCGCGCGCGTGTTCACGTTGAAGATGTGGCCGCTGGCATGCATCACGCCGATCGCGCGTGTCGTCGACACGCGGTCGAAGTCGGCGCGCACGACGCGACGGTCGCCGTAGTAGATGGGGTCGAGGCCCCACCCGGCGAGCACTTCGGTCGGCGAGGCGAGCTTGCGCTCGGCCTCCTGCAGGCGCGCCACGACATCCTCGATGGACTCCGCGCCCTTCCACACCTTGCCTTCGGGATCCATGCGATCGAAGCGGCCGAGATAGGTGTAGCGCCAGAAGGTGCCCTCGGCAGCGTGGCTGTGACCCTCGACGAGACCGGGCATCAGCACCTTGTCGGCGAAGCGTTCGTCCAGCGTGTAGGTGCCCCAGCCGGCCAGCTCCTCCAGCGGGCCGGCGCCCAGGATGCGGCCGTCGCGCACGGCCACATGCGTGGCCTCCGGTCGGGCGGGGTTCATGGTGAGGATGCGGCGGGCGCGGAAGATCGTGATCGGGCTGAGTGTCATGTCGCCGACAGTAGCGGGCCTGCGCTGCCGACGCCAAGCGTTGCGAACCTGACGGCAACGTATACGCTGTCGCAAAGCAGGCGAATGACCTGCTCCAGACAAACAAGGCCAGAGGGACGGCGCCGCCTCCTCGCTTCGGCCCGGAGGAGACATCGATGCGCCTGTCACGTCGCGCCACGCTCGGCCTGTTGGCCACGTCACCTGCCCTGGCGGCGCCCGCGGTCTGGGCGCAGGGGCGCGACTGGCCCAACCGGCGGCTGCGGCTCCTCGTTCCCAGCGCCGCCGGCGGCTACGAAGTCTATGCCCGCATCCTGGCGCCGCGCCTCGCGGAACTGCTGGGCCAGCCCGTCGTCGTCGACAACAAGCCCGGCGCCAACGGCATCATCGGCATGCAGGAAGTCCAGCGCAGCGCGCCCGACGGCTACACCTTCATGTTCGCCCATATCGGCGCCATCTCGATCGGCAGCAGCATCTACACCAACATGCCGCTCGATCCGGTCGACGATCTCGCCTCGATCTCGGTGGCGGTCACTTCGCCGCTGGTCTGGGTGGTGACGCCGTCACAGCCCTTCAAGACGATGCCGGAGTTCATCGCCAAGGCGAAGGCCGAACCCGGCCAGTGGCGCTACGGCCTGCCCGCGTCCGGCAGCATCCCGCACCTCGTCGCGGAGGACACCAAGATCCGCCACAAGCTCGACATGCCCGCCGTGCCCTACCGAAGCACGCCGCAGTCGCTGCTGGCGGTGATCAACGGCGAGGTGCCGATCACGGTCGACAGTCTCGGCGCCAGTGCCGGTCACATTGCCGGCGGCAAGCTGCGCGCACTGGCCGTCACCTCGCGTGAGCGCTCGGAGAAGCTGCCCGACGTGCCGACGATGATGGAACTCGGCCTCGATCCGCGCGAATGGGTGGCCTGGTACGCCTTCATGGCGCCCAAGGGCACGCCCGACGAAATCATCCAGAAGCTGAATACGGTCATCAATCAGGCGCTGCGCGAGGAAGCCATCGCCACGCGCATCCGCGAGCTGGGCGCCTCGCCGCGCATCACCACGCCGGCCGAGACGCTCGCCTTCATCACGCAGGAGCGCACCGACTTCGGCGCCATCGCGCGAGCCGGCAAGATCAGGGTGGAGTAGGAGGCGCCGACACGACGGCCCCCGAATGTCTAGGACCGATGGCGCGCCAGTGGCAGCTGAAGAGAAACGCGCAGGCCTCCCGCCGGCGCCCTCGCGAAGGCAAGGCTGCCCCCATACAGCTCCACGAGCTCGCGCGTGATCGACAGGCCGAAACCGAAGCCTGGGGCGCTCTCGTCGAGTCGCTGGCCCGGTCGCAACAGATCGGGAACCTGTTCTGCCGAAAGGCCAGGCCCGTCGTCGTCGATCTGCAGTAGAACCACGCGGCCTTCGATGACGGCGTTCACGGCCACAGACCGCCGCGACCACTTGAAGGCGTTGTCCAGAAGGTTGCCCGCGATCTCGTCGAAGTCCTGCGGTTCGCACGCCACGGCCAGCCCGTCCGGTATGTCTGCCGCGAAGGCGATGGCGCGCCCGGCATAGACCTTCAGGAGGACGGCGCCGAGATCGCGGATCGCCGGCGCGACCGGCGTCTGTGCGCGCGCCGGGCCGGCCAGCGCGGCCGCACGCGCCCGGCCGAGATGATGGCGGATGCGCCGCTCCATCGTGTCGACGAGGTCGGTGAGTGCGCGGCCGTCGTCGCCTTTCGCCGACAGTGCGAGGCCCAGCGTCGCCAGCGGCGTCTTCAGCCCATGGGCGAGGTTGGCGACATGGGCGCGGGCGCGTTCGAGGTTGATGGTGTTCTGCTTCAGGAGTGCGTTCAATTCGGCGACGAGCGGGCGTATCTCGGCTGGCTGTTCTGCGGGAACCAGCGCCTGCCGTCCTGCGCGCACATCGGAGATGGACTGGCGAAGCCGGTCGAGCGGTCGCAGTCCGAGGCGTACCTGGAACACGATCGCCAGCACCAGGGCCGCGCCCAGCACCAGCAGCGACAGGCCGAGCGTCGTCATCGCCTCTCGCAGAGGGCCCAATACAGCGGCACGCGGCGCCGTTGCGACGATCTCGATGGGGGTGTTGCCGACGACGAGGCGCTGCACGCGGTAATGCAACGCCTGGCCGTTCGGACCCGGTCCATCTGCCGGGCGCGGCGGCGGCCCGGCACGGGGTGGCGGAGGCGGCGCTCCGGTCGATGCCGCGGGTGGCGGCGGGCGTGGGGGAGGCGGTGGCGGTGAGGTCGCCGGAACCTCGAGCGTGTCGAGGCCCAGCGCGCGCGCGCGCAGCACGTTGTGCGGTCCACTCACCTGCCAGTACCAGCCGCGCGCGGGCCGGTCGAAAGGCGGACCGTCGGCGCTGCCGTTCAGCGATAGCTGGCCGGCCGCATCGGCCTGCACCGTGGAGGCGAGGAAGTTGATTTGCGTGTCGAGGCGCTGGTCGATCTGGCCTTGCACGAAGCGATGCAGCACGAAGCCGATGACGATGGCGGCGATCACCAGCGCCACGGCGATGAACACCGAGGCGCCGATCAGCAGCCGCCGTCCCAGCGAGGCCGCCTGCGTCATGCGCCTGCCGTCGCCGTCAGCCGGTAGCCGCGGCCCCTGACCGTCTCGATCGCGTCGCGGCCGATCTTGCGACGCAGGCGGGCGACGATGACTTCGAGCGAATTGGAATCGGTACCGACATCGCCCTGGTAGACCTTCTCGGTGAGGTCTCCGCGTTCGATCACCACTTCCTTGCGCAGGATCAGGCATTCGAGCACGCGCCATTCCAGCGCCGTGAGCTTGAGCGGCAGCCCGTCGAGCTCGAACACGCCGGTCTGTGCATCGAACGACACCGCGCCGCAGACGATCCGCGGGGTCGCGTGTCCGGTCGAGCGCCGCACCAGCGCGCGCAGCCGCATGATCAGCTCTTCGATGCGAAAAGGCTTGGTGAGGTAGTCGTCGGCGCCGGCCTTGAAGCCATCGACCTTGTCGGTCCAGCCGTCGCGCGCCGTGAGGATCAATACCGGCAGTTGCCGGCCGGCCTTGCGCCAGGCACGCAACACCGTCGCTCCGGGGATTTTCGGCAGGCCGAGATCGAGCACAGCCGCGTCATAGGCTTCGGTCTCACCCATGTGCTGGCCGTCGACGCCGTCGGCGGCGATGTCGACGACGAAGTTCTCGTCGCGCAGCGCCCGCGCGATCTGCTCGGCGAGCGGGGCGTCGTCTTCGACGAGAAGGACCTTCATGGCTTCCCCGGCCGTGGCGTGTGCCTCATCCCTGCTGAAGTAGCCGACCGAAGCTGAATGCAAGCTGAACTGTTCGATTCAGCGTGCATTCGGAGGCGGATCCTATGTTGAGGCCATCGCAACACTTACAGGAGGCGATGGTCATGACAAACTCAATCGTTCGTTCGACGTTCAAGCCGCGGCGCACCGCGGCCCTGGCACTAACCGGTGTGCTGCTGGCCGCCGGCATCGGCGGCATCGCAGTCGCCCAAACGCCGCCCCCGCCGCCCGCTCCCGTCGCCGGCCAGCCACAGGCCGTGATGCTGATCACGCCCATGCCGATCGCCAGGTTGCAGCCATCCGACGTCGTCGCCCTCAAAGGCAGCGTTGCCGAGATCTACGGCAACAAGTTCGTTCTGGAGGATGACAGCGGGCGCATGCTGGTCGATCTCGGTCCGCGCGGCGACGACCGGGTCGTCGTGACCAAGGGCGAGCAGGTTTCGGTGCAGGGCCGCTTCGACCGCGGCTTCGTGGCCGCCCAGGTGCTGTCGCGCGCCGATGGACGCAGCGAGGTGTTCGGCCCGATGGCGCCGCCGCCGCCGCGCGAGGCCGATCGCGGCCCGGGCCGCCGCCCGCCGCCGCCGCCCGCGCCGCGCTGAGGTTTCCACAGCGGCCTGAACGGCAGTTCCGTTCAGGCCGTCTCCTTCCGCTTTGTTCATGGAGTTCGCAATGCCCGCCGATCATGTCAGCGTCTCCGGCGAGATACTGCATGTCTTCGCCCACCGCTTCGTCGTCCAGACCAGGGCCGGTGCGATCCTGGCCGACGTCACACCGCATGGTCTCGACCATGTCACTCTCCGGGTCGGCGACACCGTCTCGCTCGAAGGCGAGTCCAAGCCGTCCGAACTGAAGGTGTCGCGCTTCACGCGCAGAGGCCGCACGGTGAGGATCGAGCACAAGAAGCCGCATCATCACCACGACCATCATCATGAGCACCCTCACGGGCCTGCCGATCCGGAAGTTGTGCTGAAGGCAGCGCGTGAGGCCGGCTACGAACCGGCCGCCGAACCGCGCCGCAAGCCCAGGCATTTCGAAGTGCTGGGCAAGCGCAACGGCCGCTACTCGGAACTGCACATCGAACTCGATGGCCGCATTCGCAAGACCAAGCCCGTCGCCAGCCGCGATCCCAAATGGGAGCGCCTGGCGGCGTGAGACGGCTGTTGCAGCGATCGTCACTGAGTCGAGGAACCGATGTCCTTCCTGCCTGCCAGCGTCACGCCCATCGTCCTGCTGCTGATTTCGAACGTCTTCATGACGTTCGCCTGGTACGGGCACCTGAAGTTCACCGACAAGCCGC
>LSKJ01000692.1 GCA_001557035.1 Rhodospirillaceae bacterium CCH5-H10
GATCGCCGGAAGCGGCGCGACGGCTCTTCGCCATGTCGCAGCCGATCCGCCGGACGCTCGTGGAGACCTATTTGTCCAATCGCGGCATCAAGGCTCTCCACCATGCGAACGCGCTGCGGTTTCATCCGCGCTGCTATTATCGCGAACACGACGGCTCGCCGACTGAGACTTGGCCGGCGATGATCGCTGCGGTGACCGATCTTGCCGATCGCATCACCGGCGCGCATCGCACCTGGCTTTCGCCGAACGGCTTCGGCAAGGCGCCGGTCACCACGCCGAGGCGTGCAATGGGCGGTCTCCTCGGCCATGCGGTGCGCTTCGGCGCGGCCGACGACGTCCTCGCTGTCGGCGAAGGCATCGAGACGATGCTGTCGCTGCGCTGTGCACTGCCAGTCATGCCGATGGCCGCCGCGCTCTCGGCCAATCACCTCGCTGCGCTTCTGCTCCCGCCGACGCTCCGACGGCTCTACATCGCCCGCGACGCCGATGCTGCAGGTGATATGGCATTCGCGACGCTGACCCAACGCGCCGAAGCGGCGGGCATCGAGGCGCTCGCCCTGTCTCCGGAGGGGGACGATTTCAACGAGGACCTCCGTGCATTCGGCGTTGATGCGGTGCGGGCAGCGCTGCGCATCCAGCTCACACCCCAGGATGTCGTTCGCTTCGCATGCCAGGGGAAGATCAGGACAGAGTGACAGATGGGAGGTCGGACCGTCCTTCTCACTCACAAGGATTTCAGGAAGGCCATGAGGTCCTTGTCCTCCTTCCACGAGCGCCCCGGCTGCGGCTGACCCACCTCGCAAAGGGCGACCGCGCTCGCCTTTGTCGTGAGGTCGATCTCGGCATAGATGTTGGTGGTGCTGATCGAGACGTGGCCGAGCCAGGCGCGCACCGTGTTGATGTCCACGCCGGCAAGAACGAGATGGCAGGCCGTCGTGTGCCGGATCACGTGCGGAGTTGTCGTCCTGCCGGCCAGGGCCTGCACCTGGGCTGCGCAGCGCTCGACGAGCCTATACACCCCGAAGCGTGTAAACGGCCCTCCGAGCCTGCTGACGAACACGGCACGATCAGCGGCGCGACCGCTGATCTCACCGGCAAGGGCGCGTTTGGTTTCCGGCCACAACGGGCATTGCCGCAGCCTGCCGCCCTTCCCGTGCAGGGTCGCCAGATCGTGGCCGCCGTTGCCGCTCCCGATCTGCAAGTCGCGCACCTTCAGCTGGATCGCCTCGGACACCCGCGCGCCGGTGTTGTAGAGGAAGAGCAGCAGCGCATAGTCGCGACGGCCGCGCTCTGTCGTCCGATCGGGGACGCCCAGGATGGCTTCCATTTCCGGCCTGGTCAGCCATCCGACCGGCTCGGTCATGGACTTCTTCGACGCGATGGCCCGGATGTGACCACAC
>LSKJ01000693.1 GCA_001557035.1 Rhodospirillaceae bacterium CCH5-H10
GTCACTGCCAGCGTGCCTTCGCTGCCGACCAGCAGGTGCGCGAGGTTCACCGAATTATCGGTCGTGTAGGGCCGTTCCGACTGCGGGAAGAAGATGTCGAGGTTGTAGCCACCGACCCGGCGCGTCACGTGCGGGTACATGCGCTCGATCTCGTCGCGCTCGGCGAAGGCGATCTCGGCCACCTTGTCGGCGATGGCACGCACGCCGTCGGGCATGTGCTCGGGCCGCGCCGACCCGAAACGCGCCCGCTGGCCGTTCGCCAGCAGCGCGTCGATCGACGCCACGTTGTGCACCATGTTGCCGTAGCGGATCGAGCGCGAGCCGCAGGAATTGTTGCCGGCCATGCCGCCCAGCGTGCACTGCGCCGAGGTCGAGACGTCGACCGGATACCAGAGGCCGTGCGGCTTCAGCCAGGCATTGAGCTGGTCGAGCACGACGCCCGGCTGGACGGTCACCTGCGCCTTGTTCTTGTCGAAGCCCACGATCTCGCGCAGGTACTTCGAGCAGTCGATCACCAGGGCATCGCCGACCGTCTGCCCGCACTGCGACGTGCCCGCCCCGCGCGGCAGGATCGCCGCCTTGGCGTCGCGCGCCACGTCGACGGCCAGCGCCAGATCGGCTTCGTCGCGCGGCACCACCACGCCAACCGGCTCGACCTGGTAGATCGACGCATCGGTCGAGTAGCGCCCGCGCGAGGCCCTGTCGAACAGGACCTCGCCCTTCAGGCTACGGCGCAGATTTTGTTCGAGCTTGCTCATGACTGAAGCCACACGTTAACGCCCTCTCCGCCCGCGTCGTACGCAAGTGAAGGGTCCCTCACTTCGTTCGGGATGACAGCATTGTTGGGGCTGGCGCAGTTCGTTGGTTCAAAAAACGGTGTCATCCCGAACGAAGTGAGGGACCTTTGAGTGACAGGCATTACAGCGATCTCGTCGTGCGTTGCTCCGACATCCGACCCACCTCTCCCTCCCCACGCTCCGCGTGGGTCCCTTCCCTCTCCCCTCGCGTATGACGCGGGCGGAGAGGGCTGAGTAATCGACACCCAAGGCGGGTTCATCGGAGAACGTTCTCCATCCTCAGTCGAGTTTCACGCCGGCCGCCGCGACGACCTTCTGCCACTTCTCGATCTCGGTGCGGATGCGCTTGGCGAAGTCGGCCGGGGCCTCGCCGCCGACCTGTGCCAGCTGCTCCTTCCAGATCGTCTGGAGCTTGGGACTGCCCAGCGCCTTCACGATCTCGTCGTACATGCGCTTCACGATCGGCTCCGGCGTGCCCTTGATGGCCCAGACCCCGTACCAGGTCGACACGAGCCAGGACGGCACGCCAATTTCGGCGGCCGTCGGCATGTCGGGGAACTCAGGCACGCGCTTGTCCGTGGCGACCGCAAGGCCCCGGAGCTTGCCGGCCTTGATCTGCTGCGCCGACGTGCCCATGCCGTCGAACATCATGTCGGCATTGCCGGCCAGCAGGTCCTGCATGGCCGGGCCTGCGCCACGATAGGGCACGTGGACGATCTCGGTCTTGGTCTCGAGCTTGAACAGCTCGCCCGCGAGGTGATGGGCGGTGCCGGCGCCGGCCGAGGCATAGTTGACCTTGTTCGGATTGGCCTTCAGGTAGGCGATGAACTCGGCCGCGGTCTTCGCCGGCACCTTGTTCGGGTTGATCGAGATCACCTGGGGCACCAGCGCGATCATGGTGATCGGCTCGAAGTTCTTCTCGAGATCGTAGTCGAGGTTCTTGTAGACCGACGGGGCGATCGTGTGATGGATCGCGCCGACGAAGAAGGTCTGTCCGTCGGGCTTCATCTTGGCCGCCTGCGAGGCGCCGACCGTGCCGCCCGCGCCGCCTTTGTTGTCGATCAGGATCTGGACGCCCAGCTGGTCGCCGACCTGCGCGGCCAGCGGACGGGCGAAGACGTCGGTGCCGCCACCGGCCGGGAACGGATTGACCCAGGTGATCGGGCCGTTCGGCCATCCCTGCTGGGCACGGGCCACGGCGGGAGCCGCCAGGCTGGCGGCGAGGCCGAGCTTGAGGGCATTGCGGCGCGACGTCGAGAAAGTCGTCGTCATGGTTCTGTTCCTCCCTGAAGGTTCTTGTCGTCTCTGTTGTCCATTGAATCGAGAACCGCCTGCTGCTTGGCACGCAGATGCCCGACGAGCAGACCACGTAGCGCAGCGCCGTCGCGCGCCGCAAGGGCTGCAATCATGGAACGATGCTCGGAGACGGCCAGAGCCCACTTCGCCGGGTTCAGGTTGGAACGGAACCGGAGGGCATGCAGCCGCGCGTTGAGCGTGCGGTAGGTCTGCCCGAGGACGGCATTGCCGGCGATGGCGTTGAGCCGGTCGTGGATGGCGCGGTTGATCCGGTAATAGGCCGGCAGGTCGTGGGCGGCATGGGCGGCCTCCATTTGCTCCTGCAGGGTGCGCAAATCCGCCACGTCGGCGTCCGTCACCCGCTCCACCGCGAGTTCGCCCGCCAACCCCTCCAGCGCGCCCATCACCTCGAAGGCGCCGCGCACATCCTCGCGCGACAGGGCGACGACCTGCGCGCCGCGGTTGGGGAGCCGGATCAATAAGCCATCGGCCGCCAGCATGCGGAACGCTTCCCGCAACGGGGTACGCGACACGCCCAGACGTTCGCTGAGTTCGCGCTCGTTCAACTTGGCGCCCGGCGCGAGTTCCCCTTCGATGATGAGGGCGCGCAGCCGTTCGGCCGCCGCCTCGGGCAGCGTCAGACGCGCGATCGGGAAAATAGAACCATCCATCTTCTCTGGACTCACTTTGGCATATTGTATACAAAATGCAACAGCGAAGCCGAAAGGGGCCCCACGACATGCGCCTGAACTCACATCCAAGCGGACGTCATTTCCTGCAAATTCCCGGTCCGACCAACGTTCCGGACCGCGTTCTTCG
>LSKJ01000694.1 GCA_001557035.1 Rhodospirillaceae bacterium CCH5-H10
AAACGGCCGCCCAGCACAGGCCCGCAACATAATCCCCGGCGCAACATAATCGGTCTTATGTTCAACTGCACATAAGACCGACGCCGCCACCGGTGAGCATGGCGATCTTTTAGACCTCATCGCCGTCAATCGCGGTCTCGATCGCCTGCGCGACACCTTGGACGAGGCACAGGTGTTCCTCGCCTTGCCGCCAGACCAGCTCGCTCCACGGTGGGATCGTCTTCCTGCGTCAGGCGGCTCGCCTGAATCCGCGAGGCGTCTCTACGCCATGTCCCGACCGATCGTGGGCACCTTGGCGCAAACCTACCTGCGCAGCCGAGGTATCGTGACTGTGGCTGACGGTGACCCGCTGCGCTTCCATCCGCGCTGCTACTATCGCCCCGACGAGCATAGTCCGACCGAGACCTGGCCGGCACTGATCGCCGCCGTCACCGATCTTGGCAGCAGGATCACCGGAGCACACCGCACCTGGCTCGATCCGTCAGGTCACGACAAGGCGCCGATCGCTTCGCCGCGACGGGCCATGGGCCATCTTCTCGGGCACGGTGTCCGCTTCGGCGTGGCCGACGACATCTTGGCCGTCGGGGAAGGCATTGAAACCATTCTGTCGCTGCGGGTCATCATGCCGACTCTGCCCATGGTGGCGGCGCTCTCGGCCAACCACCTCGCCGCACTGCTGCTTCCACCCACACTGCGCCGTCTCTATGTCGCTCGCGATGCCGACCCGGCCGGTAATGCTGCGATGGCCAGCCTGTGCAACCGCGCCGAAGCCGCCGGGATCGAGCCGTGCGTGCTGTCGCCCTGCTTCGATGACTTCAATGAGGATCTCAGCCGCCTGGGAAATGAATGGCTCCGGGTATCGCTATGCCAGCAACTCGTCCCGCAGGACGTGGAGCGCTTCCTGGCCTTAGCCGGGACGGGATGAGCACAGGCACGGTGAATCGCTTCGTGTTCGATCGCTTTGCTGCCCTTCGGACCGGACGGGAGCGCACCCCGGCCTTCTAGAGGGGCGATCGGACGGCAGCCCGCCCGGTCCCGCAACGGCGGTCCTGCGGCTTTCTTCCCCTGCCGGCTGCGCCGGCATTCCTCGCGAGGCAAGAAAGCCTCG
>LSKJ01000695.1 GCA_001557035.1 Rhodospirillaceae bacterium CCH5-H10
AACATCCTGCCACCCGCCGCGCCGCAGTCGGTCGCCGATTCCTACAACTTCCCGCTCGACGGCTCGGCCTACCAGACCGGGATGATCGGACTGATCGAGCCGGCCCAGGGAAGCTACGTCTCCAGCACCGACCCGGGCGGCTCCACCTTCGAGAGCCTGCTGGCGCAATATCTGGACACGGCGGGCACGCAGGGCACCGGCGGCGTCTTCGTGCAGGGTGCAAA
>LSKJ01000696.1 GCA_001557035.1 Rhodospirillaceae bacterium CCH5-H10
GGTGGTGTCCTTGCCGAGCCGGTAGGTGAGACTGACGCCCTTGAGATCGACGAAGGCCATTAGTTCCCCGCCCCCGTCCTACGGGGGAGGGCCAGGGAGGGGGAAGGCAGCGCCATGACCGGCTCGACCGCGATATTCATGGTGTTGCTCTCCCCCTTCACCCTTCGGGCACCTCCCCCGTATGACGAGGGAGGAAGTCTCACTCTACTTGGACACCATCCGGTCGGCCTTGGGCGGGAGGTAGGCGTTGCTGAACACCTTGTCCGGCGCGGGCGCAGCCGGCAGGCCGAAGGCCTCGGACACGTCCTTGACGGCGCGGGCGAAGCGGGCCGGGTCGACGTCGCCCATGCCGTTGGTCTTCACGTAGGGCGTCAGGATGTTGGTCTCGAGCGAGATCTTGAGCCGCTCCATCTCGAGCTTCTCGTCGATCAGCGGATCGCGCTTCTTGGCGGCCGCGATGCCGAGCTGCGGATTGGCGATGACGTCCTTCCAGCCCTTCATCGTGGCGGCGAGGAAGCCCTTCACCGCCTTCTCGTTCTTCGCCATCTCTCCCGAGACCACGACGCCATTGCCGTAGACGTCCATGCCGAAGTCGACGAAGCGCATCGCCGTGATGTCCTCGAAGGCCACGCCGCGCGCCTTGAGGTCGAGCATCGAGGAGAAGTAGTGGCCCGAGATGAAGTCGACCGTGCCCTGGACCAGGCTCTGCTCGCGCAGCTGCGGCGTCAGGTTGACGTGCTCCCACTTGGAAATGCCGTTCTTCTTGGCGAAGGCCGGGAACAGGCGGAAGCTCGCATCGAACACCGGGGCGCCGAGCTTCTTGCCTTCGAGGTCCTTGGGCGTCTTGATGCCGCTCTTCTTCAGCGCATAGACGCCGAACGGCGCGAAGTCGTAGACCATGAACACGCAGAGCACTTCCTTGCCCGGGTTCTTGGCGTTGTATTCGATGGTCGAGTTCACGTCGGCGAAGCCGATCTGGTAGGCCCCGGTGGCCACGCGCTGGACCGCGCCAGCCGAGCCCTGGCCGGGATCCATCGTCACGTCGAGGCCCTCGGCCTTGTAGTAGCCCTTCTCCAGCGCCACCAGGAACGGCGAGGTCGGCCCCTGGAATACCCAGTCGAGGGTGAACTTGATCGCGGTCTGGGCATTGGCCGGCAGGCTGCCCAGGGCGAGGGCGACAGCCGCCGCACCGCCCAGCATCTTGGCGAATTTGCTCATTTTATTGATCCCCGTGAGTTCCCTGTCCGCGACTCTTAGGCGGACATTTGACGCCCGCCAAGGGGATATCAGGCAGATTCTATGCCAGCCTGCTGGGTGGCCACCAGGCGTGCAAAGGCGCCGCCCCGCGACACCAGCTCCTTGTAGGCACCGTGCTCGACGACCCGGCCGTGCTCGAACACCACGACCTGGTCGGCCTCGCGGATGGTCGAGAGCCGGTGGGCGATCACGAAGGTCGTCCGGCCCTGCATCAGCACCTTCAGCGCCTTCTGGATGCGCGCCTCGGTGACCGAATCCAGCGCGCTGGTCGCCTCGTCGAGGATCAGGATCGGCGGATTCTTGAGCAGCGCGCGGGCGATCGCGAGGCGCTGGCGCTCGCCGCCGGAGAGGGTGGTGCCGCGCTCGCCGACCAGCGTCTCGTAGCCCTGCGGCTGACGCATGATGAACTCGTGGGCCTCGGCGAGCCTGGCGGCCTCCTCCAGCTCGGCCTGCGTGGCGTCGGGCTTGCCGATGCGCAGATTGTCGGCGATCGAGCGGTAGAACATGGTGCTGTCCTGGAACACCACGCCGATGTTCCGTCGCAGGGATTCGAGCTTGATGTCGCGGTGGTCGACGCCGTCGATGCGGACGACGCCCGACTGGGCATCCCACATGCGGTGCAGCAGCGACAGCGCCGTGCTCTTGCCCGCCCCCGTAGGGCCGACGAAGGCCACGGTCGCGCCGGCCGGGACCTTCAGCGAGAAATGGACCAGAGCCGGGCGCTTGCCGTCGTAGGAGAAGTTGATGTCGTCGAACTCGACCTCGCCCTTCGCGCGGCCGATGTCGATGCCGTTGGGCTTGTCCGGCACGGTCGACTGCGAATCGAGCACGCGGAAGAAATCGCCGAGCGAGGGCATCTGGAAGAAGATGCGGCTGACGAAGCCCGAGGCCTGGTCCATGCGGCCGATCAGCATGGTGGCGAAGCCCATGAAGCTCACGATCTCGCCGACCGTCGCCTCGCCGCGCGTGTAGAGCCAGGTGCCCAGCACGAAGATCAGGATGACGGTGATGGTCGAGGCGGCGCGCGTCAGCACCGACAGGAAGGCCCACCAGTTCAGCACCGGGAACTGCGCCGCCAGCGTCTGGCCGATGATGCGGTGCATCTCGCGCGTCTCGGCGCCCAGCCGCACGAAGCTCTGGATCAGGTGGATGTTGCCCAGCGCATCGCCCGCGCGGCCGGCCAGCTCGCTGTGCAAGTCCTCGACCTCCTTCTGCAGCCGGTCGGTCTTGCTCACCACCCAGACGTTGGTGACGGCGAAGAACAGGATCAGCACCAGCAGCAGGAGCCCCAGTCGCCAGTTCATGAACAGGCTGAGCGGCAGCATGACGAACAGCGCCACCAGGGTCGCGAGGTTCTCGCGGAAGAACGACAGCCAGATGCCGAACAGGTTGTCGACGCCGGTCAGCATGATCTTGATCAGGCGGCCGGAATGCTGCGCGTTGTGGAAGGAGAAGGGCAGCATCAGCAGATGCTGGAAATACGTCGACATCGCGCCCAGGCGCCGGCGATGGGCCATCCGGTCGGCCTGCAGGGAGACCACCATGTTGGCCACGATGCCGCCGATGCCGACCAGCGCCCACAGGCCCAGGATCTCGCGGGCCTCGCGCCACAGCGCCTCGACCGGCTTGTTGCGGGCATTGCTCAGCAGGTCGATGACCTTGCCGAACAGGACGGGCTCGTAGAACTGCAGCCCGGCCACCGCGATGTTCGCGATGGCCAGCGTGATCGCGAGGCCCTTCTCGGCCCGCAACAGGCCGATGACCCGGCCATAGACGCGGAAGAATTCCATGTGGTCCGTCCGCGTCCGTTGTCCCTAGGCCGCCTTGGGGTCGAGGAAACGCTCGACGGTGCGCACGAAGAAGCTCACACCGAAGGGGATCGCCATGTCGTTGAAGTCGTAGCGGGAATTGTGGAGGCTGACCGAATCGCCGCCATTGCCCAGCCACACCATGGCACCCGGCACCTTCTCCAGCATGTAGGAGAAGTCCTCGGCGCCCATGCTGGGACGGGTGTTGTCCTTGACCGCGTGTTCACCGCAGACGCCG
Organism: Rhodospirillaceae bacterium CCH5-H10; assembly: GCA_001557035.1. Taxonomy (GTDB): domain Bacteria; phylum Pseudomonadota; class Alphaproteobacteria; order Reyranellales; family Reyranellaceae; genus Reyranella. The sequence continues at coordinate 3,304 of LSKJ01000696.1, forward strand.
GTCGCCACGTCGGCCGCGAAGCGGGCCTGGTCGACGTCGTTCACCGTCGGCGGATAGCCGGGCTTGTGCTCGACCTCGATCTTGACGCCGTGCATCTTCGCGGCGCCCTCGCAGATCTCGTTGATGCGGCGCTCGATCAGCGCGCGATTCTCAGGCGTGGTCGTGCGCGTCGTGCCGCCGATATGCGCCTCACCGGGGATGACGTTGTAGGCCGAGCCCGCATGGAAGAAGCCGACGGTCACGACCGAGGAATCGATCGGATCGATGTTGCGCGACACGATGGTCTGCAGCGCCATCACGATGTTGGCGCCGACGACCATGGGGTCGAGCGTGGTGTGCGGATGGGCGGCATGGCCGCCCTTGCCCTTGATACGGATGTCCCAGCGATCGGCGGCGGCCAGCAATGGACCGCCCTTGGTCACGATGTGGCCGAGCGGAAGGCCGGGCTTGTTGTGGATGGCGAAAACAGCGTCGCAGGGGAATTTCTCGAACAGCCCGTCCTCGATCATCACCTTGGCCCCGCCGCCGCCCTCCTCGGCCGGCTGGAAGATAAAGTGGACGGCCCCCTCGAAGTTCCGTGTCTCGCTGAGCATTTTTGCAGCCCCCAGCAGCATCGCGGTGTGACCGTCATGGCCGCAGGCGTGCATGCGGCCGGGGTTCGTCGACCGGTGGGCGAAATCGTTGGTCTCGTCCATCGGCAGGCAGTCCATGTCGGCGCGAAGCCCGATCGACTTCAGCGAATTGCCCTTGCGCAGCGTTCCCACGAGGCCGGTCTTGCCCAGTCCGCGCGTCACTTCCAGCCCCCACTCCTGCAGCTTGGCGGCCACCACGTCGGAGGTGCGGTTTTCCTCGAAGGCGAGTTCGGGATGGGCATGGATGTCACGGCGGATCGCCGAGATCTCGCCCTGGATTTCGAGGGCACGCGGCAGAACGGGCATGGGGTACTCCGGTTGGAACCGGGGTGATCTTAGACCAAAGTGACAGCCATGTTGTCCCTTAACGATGTCGAGACTGCTGCCGCAATCGTGCATGGCGCGATGCCGGCCACCGCCCAATATGCCTGGCCCCTGCTGGCGAAGCGCGCCGGCTGCGAAGTCTGGGTGAAGCACGAGAACCACACGCCGACCGGCGCCTTCAAGGTGCGCGGCGGGCTGGTCTACATGGACCGGCTGAAGCGCGGCTCGCCGCAACCGAAAGGCGTCATCAGCGCCACCCGCGGCAATCACGGCCAGAGCATCGCGCTGGCGGCGGCGCGCAACGGGATCGCGGCCACCATCGTGGTGCCCGAAGGCAATTCGGTCGAGAAGAACGCCGCCATGCGCGCCTTCGGGGCGGAATTGGTCGAGGCCGGCCACGACTTCGATGCCGCCAGGGAAGCCGCGCAGAAGCTGGCCGGCGAACGCGGGCTCGCCATGGTGCCGTCGTTCCATCGCGACCTGGTGGCCGGCGTGGCGACCTATGCGCTCGAACTGTTCCGCGCCGCGCCGCCGCTCGACACGGTCTACGTGCCGATCGGGCTCGGCTCCGGCATCTGCGGCACCATCGCCGTACGCGACGCACTCGGGCTCAAGACGAAGGTGGTCGGTGTCGTGTCGACCGAGGCGCCGGCCTATGCGCTCTCCTTCGCGGCCGGCAAGGTGGTGGCCACCAACAGCGCCGACACGATGGCCGACGGCATGGCCGTGCGCGGCCCCGATGCCGAGGCGCTGGAAATCATCCTGAAGGGCGCCGACCGCATCGTGCAGGTGAGCGACGCCGAGATCGGTGAAGCGATGCGAGCCTATTACGAGGACACGCACCAGCTCACCGAGGGCGCGGGCGCCGCCGCGCTCGCGGCGCTGCTGCAGGAGCGCGGCCGCTTGGCGGGCAAGCGCGTCGGCCTGGTGCTGAGCGGCGGCAACATCGACCGGCCGCTCTACTTGCGCACGCTCGCCGGCACCTGAGGCGCCCAGGCGAGATCGCTCTTCACCGCCTGCATGATGAAGGAGGAGCGCGTGCCGCGAACACCCGGCATGCGCAGCAGTGCCTTCATGGCGAACTCGCTGAAGCTCGCGAGGTCGGGCGCCAGCACATGCAGCAGGAAATCCATGTCGCCGGTCATGGCATAGCAGGCCACGACCTCGGGCCGCGCGCGGATCGCCGCCTCGAAGGCCTCGACCGTCTTCTCGGAATGGTCGTCCAGGGTCACCTGCACCATCGCCTGCAGGGCGAGGCCCAGCGCGGGCGGCGACACGAGGGCGGCATAGCGATCGATTACGCCCTCTTCCTCCAGCCGCTTCACCCGGCGCTGGCAGGGTGTGGGCGACAGCCCCACCCGCCCGGCCAGGTCGACCATGGCCAGCCGGCCCTCGGCCTGCAGGGCGGCGACGATGCGCCTGTCGATGTCGTCTAGCTCGATCATGGAGACATTCCCTCAATTTCATCCAGTATTGAGAGAATATCTCCAAATCCGATATGAACCAAAGCCAACTTCGCCGGGATTCACCAGCGTCGCCCGCCCATACTCAGGGCATGAACACCAACGCTGCCCCCCTTGAGAACCTGCGTGGCGACTATGCCGGCATGGCGCCGGACTGGACGGTCTCGCAGCATCCCGACCTCTATTCCGACGAGGACCAGGCCGTGTGGCGGCTTCTGGTCCAGCGTCAGCGCGCGCTGGCCGAGCGCTATGCCTGTACGGAGTTCCTGGCGGGCCTCGCGGCCATCCAACTCGGCGACACGATCCCGGACTTCGCGGCGGTCAATGCGCGGCTGGAGCCGCTGACGGGGTGGCGCATCGTCGGCGTGCCGGGCCTCATTCCCGACGCCGCCTTCTACGATCATCTCGCCCATCGCCGCTTCCCGGTGACGGTGTGGATCCGCAAGCGCGAGGAGATCGACTACCTGGTCGAGCCTGACCTGTTCCACGATTTCTTCGGGCACGTGCCGCTGCTCACCAATCCGGTGTTCGCCGATTACATGCAGGAGTATGGCCGCCGCGGCGTCGAGGCCGGCCCCGACGTGCATCTGCTGGCGCGCCTCTACTGGTTCACCGTGGAGTTCGGCCTGATCCATACCGATAAGGGCCTGAAGGCCTATGGTGCCGGCATCCTGTCCTCCGCCGCCGAGGTGAAGCACGCGATCGAGGGCGATGGCGTCGAGCGACTGCCGTTCGATGCAACGACGGCGATGAACCGCCCCTACGAGATAGACCGGCTGCAGAACACCTACTTCGTCCTCGACGATTTCCGCCAGCTCATGGACCGACCAAAACACTAACCAATGCAGTCGAAGGACCTCTTTTCTGCATCGAAGAGAAAAGAGGCCCTTCGACTACGCTTCGCTCCGCTCAGGGCGACGGGTTGTTTGTTTCTGTCATCAGACCAGCACCATCAACCCATCAACCGCGACGACGCCGTCGCCGTCGCGCTTTACCAGCAGCGGATTGATTTCCGCTTCGGCGACATCCGCAAACTGCCTGTGCGCCAGAGTCGAGAAAGTCGCGATGGTCCTCGCCAGCGCCGCGATATCGCCTTTCGGCATGTTGCGATAGCCGCGCACGGTCGCGAGACCCTTCACCTCGGCGATCATCTCCATCGCCTCGCGCTCGTCGACAGGCGCGAGACGCGTCGAGGCGTCCTTGTAGATCTCGGCCAGCACGCCGCCGAGCCCCACGGTGACCGTGGGACCGACCAGCGGATCGCGACGAAAGCCCAGGATCACCTCGACGAGTCCGCGTTCCATCTTCTGGATGAGGAAGCCCTGCAACCGCGCACCGGGCGCATAGGACTTCACCCGCTTCTCGATCTCCCGCGCCGCCATGGCGGCCGTCTGGCCGTCGGGAATGCCGAGCGCCACGCCGCCCGCTTCCGTCTTGTGAGGAATGTCGACCGACAGGATTTTCAGGACGACCGGCGCGCCCACCTCGCCGACGGCGGCCGCGATCCGCTTGGCATCGGGCACCGCCATCGACCTGGCCATCGGCACACCAAGGGCACCGAAGAAGTCGGCGGCGCGGCGTTCGTCGAAGCCGGAGACGCGCCCCGCTTCCAGAGCGTCGAGGGCGCCGACCGAAGGTTCCGCGAGACGCGGCACCGGCTGCGGCGGCCGGCGCAGAAGGCACAGCGCCATCGCCTCGGCACAGGATTCGGGATGGCGGAACGCGGGAATGCCCGCTGCCGTCAGCAGCGCCAGCGACTTCTCCGCCGACGGCGTCAACGCCACGGCGAAGGGCTTGCCCGATCCGGCGAAGCGCAGCAGCGGCTCGACGGCGAGCTCGGGATTGAACTGCGCCGAGGAACCGACCACGAAGATCACCGCGTCGTTGTCGTCGTCGGACAGCAGGCGCTCGATGGTGCCCGCCACGATCTCGGGCTTGGCGCCGGCCAGGGTGAGATCGACCAGCTTGCCGTCGCCGGCCGAGATTCCGAACGGCTTCAACCATTCCACGAGATTCTTCGGCGGCCCAACGATGTCGAGGCCGGCCACCGCCATGCTGTCGACAACCATTGCGGCGCCGCCGCCGGTCGTCGTCGCCACGGCGACGCGATGGCCGCCACGCCCGGACTGCGGTCGGTCGACCAGCAGCGCCGGAACGTCGATCAGCGATTCGAACATCGACACGCGCGCGATGCCATGGCGGCGGCAGAAGGCGTCGAAGGTCGCGTCAGACCCTGCGATGGCGCCGGTATGCGAACGCGCCAGCTCCTGGCCGATGTCGGAGCGTCCGAGCTTGTAGGCGATCACCGGTTTGCCCGCATCGTGTGCCCGCCGCGCCGCGCGCGCGAGCCGTTCGCCGTCGCGCAGCGTTTCCATGAACAGCAGGATGGCCTTCGTCTTCGGATCGTCCACCAGCAGGTCGGCGATCTCGCCCACGGCGAGATCGACCTCGTTGCCGACCGAGATCAGCCGCGAGAAGCCGATGCCGCGCGCATCGGCGCGCGACAGCAGCGCGCCGATCAGGCTGCCGCTCTGGCTGACCAGGCCCCAGTTGCCCGTGCGCAACGTCTCCACGGCGAAAGCGGCATTGGCCGTCAGCGCCACGGCGGGATCGGTGCTCACCGTGCCGATGCTGTTGGGACCGACAAGCCGGATGCCGGTCTCGCGCACGACCCTCGCAAGATCGTCCTGCAACGAGGCGCCGGCGGCGCCGGCATCGGCGAAACCGCCGGCGAGGATCGATGCGACCTTAACGCCGCGCCGGCCGCAGTCCGCCAGCGCGCGGACCGCCGCCGCACCGTTCAGCAGGATGTAGGCGTGGTCGATCTCGCCCGGGATCGCATCGAGGTCCTTGTAGGCAGTCTCGCCCAGGATTTCGCTGCGCGACGGATTGACGGGCAGAATTTCGCCCCTGAAGCCGTGCTTGCGCAGGAAGCGCTGCGGCCGCGACGTCGTCTTGGTCACGTCCGACGAGGCGCCGATCAGCGCGACGCGTCGCGGTTCGAACAGCGCGGAGAAGAGAACCTTGGGATCGCTCATGGGCGGAGTATAGTCCGTCCATGCTCAACCGCCGCTCATTCGTCGCCGCGACGCTCGCCGTCGCATCCGCCCCGGCCGCCGCCCAGACTTCAGGGCAGGCCGCACCCTGGCCCTCCAAGCCCATCAAGCTCGTCGTGCCCTATGCGCCCGGCGGCACCACCGACGTGGTGGCCCGCATGGTCGCCGAATATCTCGGCCAGAAGCTCGGCCAGAACATCGTCGTCGACAACAAGCCCGGCAAGGGAGCGATGGTCGGCACGGCGATCGTCGCAAAGTCGCCGCCCGACGGTTACACACTGCTGATGTCGGTGATCTCCGGCCTGTCGATCTCGCCGACGCTCTATGGCGGCGCCGACTTCGACCCGATGGGCGACTTCATCCACGTCTCCATCGCCTCGACCAATCCCAGCGTGCTGGTCGCCAATCCGAATTTCCAGCCCAAGACCTTCAAGGAGTTCGTCGACTACGCGAAGGCCAACCGCGGCAAGGTCTCGTACGCGACCTCGGGCGCGGGTTCGAGCAACCATCTGCTGGGTGCGCGCCTCGAGCAGATCATCAGCGCCGGACTGGTCCATGTGCCCTATCGTGGCGCCGGACCCGCCATGATCGACACGATTGCCGGCAACGTGCCGGTGATGTTCGACTCGCTGCCCTCGGCCGCTCCCCACATCAAGGCAGGCAAGGTGAACGCGCTGGCGGTGAGCGGGGAGACCCGCAGCCCCGCCTTCCCCGATGTGCCGACCATGAAGGAGTTCGGCTATCCCGACCTGATTTCCTATTCCTGGTTCGGCATCTCGGTGCCGGCAAAGACGCCGCAGCCGATCGTCGATCGCCTCGCGACCGAGATGCAGGCCGTGTTGAAGGAACCGGCCGTCATCAAGCGCTGGGAAGAGATCGGCGCCGCGGGAAGCACCATGACGCCGGCAGAGGTGACGCGCTTCATCCAGGGCGAAATCGACAAATGGACGCCGGTCGTGAAGGCTTCGGGCGCCACGCCGGGTTAAGGCCCGCACAACAAGAGAGGAGATGCCATGACCATCCGACGCGTGATCTCGCCCGATGTCGCCGAACCGCCGGCCGAGCGCTGGTCGAACTGCCTCGTGGTCGATGGGGTCGCCTATGTCTCCGGCATGACGGCGCGCAGCGCCGACCCGAAGGCGCTGGCGTCGATGGACGAGTACGCCCAGGCCAAGGTGATCTTCGGCAAGATCAAGTCGCTGGTCGAAGCCGCCGGCGGCGCCATGTCCGACGTGGTGAAGATCACGATCTTCCTCACCGAAATCGCCAACAACACCAAGGTCTGGCAGGCTCGTCGCGAGTTCTTCACCGGCGACTTCCCCGCCTCGACCCTCGTCGAGGTCAGCGCGCTGGCCGCACCGGAGATCCTCGTCGAGATCGAGGCGGTGGCCCACATCGGCAAGGGAAGGCGTTAACCCAGCTCGATGTCGTAGCGGATGAACCCGCGATTCACGGCCATCCTGTCGTACAGGAGCCGCGCGGTCGCGTTGCTGGCCTGCGTCTGCCAATAGAGGCGTGGGCAGCCCTGTGCCTTCGCCCAGTCGGCAACCGCCTGGATCAATGCGCGGGCCACGCCCTTGCCGCGCACCTCGGCCTCGGTGAACAGGTCCTGCAGGTAGCAGACGTCGTCCGACGATGTGTTGGCGTGGATCAGGAAGTGCGTGATGCCGACCAGGCGTCCGTCGAGACGGGCGCCCAGCGCGTGCATGCGCGTGTCATTGGCGAACTCGTTCCAGGCGCGGTCGTACATCGCTTGCGGCAGCGTGCGCTCGTAGAAATCCATGTAGGCGCGGAACAGCACTTCCCATTGCGCGCGGTCGGACGGTTCGAGCTTGCCGATGGTGAGCATCAGGCGTGACTGAACATGGGTTTGCCGGCGACCGGCATGGTCGCCTTGAGGATGGTGCCGGCCGCGATCTTCTCGCTGCGGCGCGACACCACGACGTAGAGGTCGTGACCGGAGAAAGCGACGTTCGTGCAGTAGATGTCGTCGCCGCAATCGACGTGATGCGTCGGCCGGCCCAGCGCATCGAAGCGCCATGCCGTGGTGCTGGGATGGGCGATCACCAGGCCTCCTTCGTCGTCCAGCGCCATGCCGTCGGGACCGGCATGGCCGCCGCTCATCTGGATGAACAGGCCGACCTTGCTGGCCGTGCCGTCCTCCATCAGCGGCAGGCGCCACACAGCGTTGCCGCGCGTCACGCCGACATAGAGCACCGTCTCGGCCTTGTTCATCACCAGCCCGTTGGGGCTCGGCACCGTGTTCACCAGCATCGTGAGCTTTCCGGCGGTGTCGTAGCGATACACGCGGCCCGTCGGGTCGTGCAGGCCGGTCTGGCCCTGGTCGGTGAAATAGAGATCCCCGTTGGCGGCAAAGAACAGGTCGTTGACGCCCTTGAAGCTTTCCGAGCCGCGCGTCTCAAGCAACGGCGTCACCTTGCCGGTCGCGGGATCGAGCAGGACGATGCCGCGCTTGTAGTCTGTGATGAAGATGCGGCCGTCCTTGTGGATCTTCAGCCCGTTCGGCCAGCCGTCATACTCGGTAACCAGAGTCCATTCGCCGGCCGGGCTGATACGGAAGATGCGGCCAAAGGGAATGTCAGTGACGTAGAGATTGCCGTCGCGATCGAAACTCGGCCCCTCGAGGAAGGAGTCGAGCAGCTGCCCCACGGCATTGGTATCGCCCCACGCCGTGCGCGACGGTTTGCGGAACCTGTCCGGCAGCCGCGTGAACTCGGTTGCACGAACAGGCGTCGTCATTCCGTACATTGTCGTTTCTCTCCCGAACATCTTCATTTCCTCCCCCGTCACACGGGGGAGGTGGCCGAAGGCCGGAGGGGGAGAGCACACACATGATCTCTCCACCGCTCAAAATCTTCGCGTTGCTTTCCCCCTCCCGGCCTCCCCCGTAAGACGGGGGAGGAGAAGAAATCAGGCCGCCTTCACTTCGCGTTCGGCCTTGAGCGCACGCACCGTCTGGCGCAGCGCATGCACCGTCCTCTCGATCTCGGCGCCGCCGTGCGTCGCGGAGACGAAGCCGCCCGGGGCGCCCATGACGTCGACGCCGTGGGTCATCAGGCCCATGCGGATCTTACCGGTGAGCGGACCGGCGCCACGCGCGCCCTTCAGCTTCTCGATCGGCACCTTCAGCGGATCGAAGGTCGCGGGATCGATCGGGTCGCCGAAGGGATTGGGATAGATCAGGAAGGTCGAGCTCTGGCCGTAGATGCCCCACGGCACGCCTTCCTGAACCAGCACCTCGGTCAGCGCCGCGCGCAGCTCGGCCGCGGTCTTGTTGGCCTTCTCGGCGAGGTTCTCGTCGCGCACCAGCGACAGAGCCGTGACGGCAGCGGCGGCCGACAGCGGGTTGGCGTTGAAGGTGCCGGGATGGAGGATGCGCTCGATCTTGCGGGCCGCGGTCGCGGCGTGATCGATGCGGTCCATGATCTCGCGCTTGCCCGAGACCGCGCCGCCCGGCAGGCCGCCGGCCACGATCTTGGCCTGGATGCAGAGGTCGGGGGTGATGCCCAGCGCCTTCTGCGCGCCGCCCGAGGACCAGCGATAACCGGTGATGACCTCGTCCATCAGCATGACGACGCCCTTCTTCGCCGTGGCATCGCGCACCGCCTGGACGAAGCCCGGCGGCAGCGGGGCCTGGCCCCAGGAGGCGCCCGACGGTTCGAACATGACGGCCGCGATGTCGTCGCGCTCCTCGATCACCTTCACCACCGCGGCGACATCGCTTTGCGGCAGCACGATCGAGAGCGACGCCACTTCCTGGGGCACGCCGGGTGTCGTGCCGCCGTCATAGGTCGCGCCGGCGCCGGCCGTTACATGATCGTGCCAGCCGTGGAAGTGGCCGAGGAAGCGGACGATCTTGTCATTGCCCGTGTGGGCGCGCGCGAGGCGGATCGCCATGTGCGAGGCCTCGGTGCCCGACGCAGTGAAGCGCACACGCTCGGCGCACGGCGTCAGCTCGCACACCAGCTCGGCCCAGCGCACTTCCAGCTCGTGGCTCGAACCGTAATGCGTGCCCAGCTCGATCTGCCGCTTCACCGCCTCGACGACGGCGGGATGCGAATGGCCGAGCAGCATGGCGCCGTGGCCGCCGAAATAGTCGACATACTCGTTGCCGTCGACGTCCCACTTGCGCGGACCGACGGCACGCGTGACGTGGATCGAATAGGGATCGAGGTAGCGCGCGTCGTGGGTGATGCCGCTGGGCAGCACCTTGTGGGCACGCTCGAACAGGGCCGCCGATTTGCCCGTCCTCGCCTTGTAGTCGGCCACGACGGCGGAGTTCGTCTGCGATGAATCTTTCTCTTGCCCGGTCATACTTGCCCTCAATCCAGCTAATGGCTGAGCATCGCTTGTCTCGCTTGTTTCGCCAAGGGCCTCGCGCCACAGTCCGCCACTCTCAAGGTGGAGGAACGCCGTGAACGCCAAGCCCCGTGGCCGCCAATTCTTCAACAATCCCGGCCCGACCAACATTCCCGACCGCGTCCTGCGTGCGATGGACCGGCCCGTAATCGATTTCATGTCTGAGGAATTCGTCGCCATCCATCACGCCTGCCACAACGGCGTGAAGCGCGTCCTCAAGACCGACCAGAACCTGTTCATGTATTCCTCGACCGGCCACGGTGCCTGGGAGGCCGCTCTCGCCAACCTGTTCTCGCCCGGCGAGACGGTCCTGATGGTGGAGACCGGCTACTTCTCCGAAAGCTGGACCGAAATGGCGAACCATCTCGACATCAAGGTCGAGACGATCCCCGCCGACCAGCGTATGGGCGCCGACATCGCCAGAATCGCCGAGCGACTCGCCGCCGACAAGGAACACAAGATCAAGGCGGTGCTGACCGTCCACAACGAGACCGCGACGGGCATGGTCCTGCCGCTGGCCGAGGTGCGCCGCGCCATCGACGAGGCCAAGCACCCTGCCCTCCTGCTCAGCGACACGATCTCCTCGCTGGCCAGCATGGAATACAAGATGGACGCCTGGGGCATCGACCTCACCGTCGGCGGCAGCCAGAAGGGCCTGATGCTGCCCACCGGCATGTCGATGACCGGCGTCAGCAACAAGGCGCTGGAAGTGTCGCGCAAGTCCAAGACGCCGCGCCACTACTGGAGCTGGGAGATGATGACCGGCCGCGCGCCGCAGAAGTTCGTCGGCACCGCGCCCGTGCACATGTTCTTTGGCCTGCAGGAGTCGCTGAAGATGCTGGAAGAGGAAGGCCTCGACGCCGTCTTCGCCCGCCATGCACGCCTGGCCGAAGCGACCCGCGCCGCCGTGCGCGTGTGGGGGTCCGACGGCAAGGGCCCGCAGCTCTTCTGCCAGAACGAGGATCGCCTCTCGAACTCGGTGACCGCGGTCGTCATGCCCGAGGGCGTCAGCTCCGACCCGATGCGCAAAGCCGCCGTCGACCGCTTCAACCTGTCGCTGGGCGGCGGGCTCGGCAAGATGATGGGCAAGATGTTCCGCATCGGCCACATGGGCGACCTCAACGAGCCCATGCTGCTGGGCTGCCTGGCCACCACCGAGCTGGCCATGAAGGCCTCGGGCGTGCCCTTCGTCCCGGGCGGCGTCGACGCGGCGATCAAGTCGCTGTCGGCTTAGGGCTCGTCACAGATCGAGGAACAGCCAAGGATCCTTCGCTGCGTTCCAGGGCGGGGGCTACCCCGCCCGCGATGACAATCGGCGCACGGCGCCTATCCAATAACCGTGTCATCCCGAACGAAGTGAGGAATCCTTCGCTTTCTTCTCAGAACGCCGGCTTCTTGCCGGCGAGCGCGGCGGCGAATGCCTCCGGCTTCAGCGCCGAGAGCGACGTGCGGGCGGTGATCGCGGTGTCGAGCTTGACGCCGACGACCGCCGCGAACTTCAGCGTCTCGGGATTGAAGGCGTAGAGCTGGCCGACCGTCAGGTTGAACCACCAGGCATGCAGGGTCAGCGTGCCGGCCTTCACCCGTTCCTCGATCCAGCGATAGCCCATCAGGTTGCTGACGCTGTTCAGCACCGCGGCCTGTTCGACGGCGCGCGTGACCTCGTCGCGCGAACGGCCCTTCAACTCCTCGACGACGACGTCGCGCGTGTGCTGGGCGACGGCGGTCCAAGTCGAAAGATAGTCGTAGTGCGCATACGCGCCACCGCTGCCGTCGACCAGCGCGCCGATGCCGCCGCACAATGCATGGCCCAGCACGACGATGTGCTCGACGCCGAGCCCGCGTACCGCGAACTCGATGGCCGCGGACGTGCCGTGCTGGCGATCGTCCGGCGGATACTGCGCGGGCGGCACCATCGCCGCCACGTTTCGCACGGTGAAGATGTCGCCCGGCTTTGTCTGGGTGAGAATGCCGGGATCGACCCGTGCGTCGGAGCAGCCGATGATCAGGATCTTGGGGGACTGACCTTCGGTCGCCAGCTTCTCGAACAGGTCGAGATGCTCCTGGTAATAGCCCACGCGGAAATCCGCGAAGCCCTTGAGAAGCCGTTCCAGTGCCATGATGTGCCTACCTATGCCCGTTTGCGGCCCGTGGCGACATAGACGATGATGCCGCAGCGCACCATCACACAATACTGGATGACATGACCGAAGAACTGCTTTTCGAGAAGCGTGGCGAGATCGGCTGGGTGACGTTCAACCGGCCCAAGGCGCGCAATGCCCTCACTTTCGCGATGTATGAAGGTCTGGCCGAGATCTGCGCCAGAATCGGCAGGACCGGCGAGGTCCGCGCCCTGGTGGTGACGGGCGGCGGCGACAAGGCCTTCGCCGCCGGCACCGACATCGCCCAGTTCCAGAGCTTCGAGAGCGGCGAGGACGGCATCGCCTATGAGCGCAAGATGGATCGCATCCTGGGTGAAATCGAGCGCTGCACGGTGCCGACCATCGCCGCGGTCAACGGCTTCTGCACCGGCGGCGGCGCGGCCATCGCGGCCGTCTGCGACCTGCGCATCGGCTCGGCCAGTGCCCAGTTCGGCTTCCCGATCGCCCGCACCCTCGGCAACTGCCTCTCGATGGCCAACTACGCCCGCCTGGCGGCCCTGATCGGCCCTCAGCGGGTCAAGGAAATGATGCTGCTGGCCAAGCTGATGGACGCCCCCTCTGCGCTGGCCTGCGGCCTGATCAGCGAGCTGCTGCCGGACCAAGCGGCCCTGCTGGCCCGGGCCGAGGAGATGGCCAACCAGGTGGCCGGCCACGCCCCGCTCACCATGCAGGTCACCAAGGAGGCGCTGCGGCGTTTGCAGGCCCGCCTGGGTGACGAGAACATCGACGATCTCATCAGACTGGCTTACGGTAGCGCCGACTTCCGCGAGGGCATGGCGGCCTTCCTGGGGAAGCGGGCACCCAAATGGTCAGGCGCCTGACAGACGATTGTTACGGAGGAATTTTTGATGAAGCGGATTGCCACTCTCTCACTGGTTCTCGGAATGGGCGCTGCCGTCGCCGCCTGCCAGAACCCGCAGCAGGTGATCGCGAACAAGGAAGACATGATGGTGGCGGCGGGCTTCAAGTTCGTGCCCGCGAACACGCCTCAGCGTCAGCAGGCGTTCCGCTCGCTGCCGCCGCACAAGTTCTCGCGTGAGATCAAGAACGGCCAGGTGTTCTACGTCTATCCTGACCCGACCGTCTGCGTGTGCATCTACGTCGGCAACGCCGCAGCGTACGGCAAGTATCGCAACAACGTCTTCCAGAAGAACCTGGCCGACGAGCAGCAGATGACGGCCGACGAGAATGCGATGAACGACTGGGATTGGGGCCCCTGGGGCGGCTACCCGTATCCCGGCTGGTACTACTAAGTCCTTCTTCCCAAGAGGAAGAGTGCGATCGCGGCCGCCTGGATCAGGGCGGCCGCGACGAACACCGGCATCTCTTCCGCCGGTGACAGCGTCCGCAGCCCTCCGAACACGGCCGGCGCGAATGCATAGGCTCCCTGTCCGACGGCCACGATCAACGGCACGACGCGCTGGGCGTCGGCCTTGTTGAACTCGACCTGAGCGATCAGCGGCGGCAGCGACGTGGTGTTGCCGATGCCCGCGCCGAACAACAGCACGCCCGCGACCAGCAGCACCGTGTCGGCGCCCGCCGCGAACAGCAGCGCCAGCGATCCCGCGATCTGCACGACGTGGCTGAGACAGGCGACCAGACGCCGGTCGCTGCCTTGCGGCATCAGCCAGCCGACCAGCGTGCGCCCGGCGATGGCCGCCGCCGTCGCCAGTCCCATCAGGATGCCGGCCGCCGGTCCGCCGAACACCGGGACCAGCAGCGAGAAGAGATGCGCGATCAACCCGATTTGCGCGAAGAGGCCCAGCGCCATCGCCGCCGCCAGGGTCAGGAACCGGCGGTCGCGCCACAGC
>LSKJ01000697.1 GCA_001557035.1 Rhodospirillaceae bacterium CCH5-H10
CCATAGATCGGCTCGACCGTATCGTCGCTCACGATCGTGACCCTCGGCGCGGCCAGCAGCGGACGCGACAACTCGCCCGCGCGGTCGATCAGGCCCGGACCGATGGCGATGTCGTAGGCGCGGCCGGCCAAATCGACACGGATGGTACGGGGCGAACTCATGCGGTCTGTCCTGCTGTCTGGGCCTGCAGATGCGCGCGGATGGCGTCGATCACCTGTTCGGTCGTGCGCTCCGCCGGCTGGGCGGTCGAATCGACCACGATGTCGGCCTCGGCGTAGATCGGGTAGCGCTGCTGCATGAGCCGCGCGAGCGTTTCCTTCGGATCGCCCTGGCGCAGCAGCGGCCGGTGCGTGCGCTTCTTCACCCGGTCGAACAGCACGTCGAGTTCGGCGCGCAGCCAGACCGTGAGCGCCCGGGTCTTCATCAGGCTCCGGGTCTCGGGGTCCATGTAGGCGCCGCCGCCGGTCGACAGGACGCGTGGCGACTCCTCCAGCAGCCGGGAGATGACCCGCCGTTCGCCGGCGCGGAACTCCTGCTCGCCAAAGCGTTCGAAGAATTCGGCGATGGTGCAGCCCGCCGCGCGCTCGATCTCGTCGTCTGCGTCGACGAACGGGAGGCCGAGTCTTGCCGCCAGCCGTTTGCCGATGGCGCTCTTGCCCGCGCCCATCAGACCCACGAGGGCTACGGTGCGCGGCAAGGACAGGGGAGAAGAGACGTCCATGTCGGGCTGCCCCAACCATGTCGCCCATTATGCCCCCGGTTTCAAGCGATTGGCTGCGGCATCGCGGTCGGCGACGTCTAGGCAATTGCCGCTCCGGGGGAGGGCGGGTAGGTTGGCCGGGCCGTGCCCCTGTTCCGTTCCAGAAACCGCTTCAACGTGCCCAATCTGCGCATCGGGCCCATCATTGCCGTCGCCGTGGCGACCCTGCTGGTTGCCGGCGTGGTGGTGCTTGCGGTGCTGGAGCCGCGCCCGCCACTCAAGCACTTCGAAGTCCCGGTTCCCAATGAGCGTCTTGCGCGGTAGCTGCGGCTTTCTGGCCGCCGTGCCCTGTGAAGCGTAAGCCCGCCTTCGGCCATGCGCGCGAGGTGCTGGCCTTTCTCGAGATGCTGCAGGCCGAGCGTGGCGCCTCGAAGAACACGCTGATCGCCTATGGCGCGGATCTGGCCGATCTCCAGGCGTTCCTGGCGCGGCGCAAGCAGGGCCCCCTGACGGCCGATGCGACCGGGCTGCGCGCCTACCTGAAGTCGCTCGACTATGTCGGCATGACGCCGCGCACGGTGGCGCGACGCCTCTCGGTGATGCGCCAGCTCTTCCGCTTCCTGCTGGCCGAACGCCTGCGCGAGGACGACCCGGCGAGCACGCTCGATTCGCCGCGCCTCGGCCGGCCGCTGCCCAAGGTCCTGTCACGCGAGGAAGTCGACCGGCTGATCGAGGCCGCACGGGGCAAGGACACCGTCGACGGCGGCCGCATGGCGACGCTGCTCGAGATCCTCTACGCGGCGGGCCTGCGTGTGTCGGAGCTGGTGAGCCTTCCTCTGTCCGCCGTCGAACGCGATCCCTCGATGTTGCTGGTGCGCGGCAAGGGCGACAAGGAGCGGCTGGTGCCGCTGTCGGACCCGGCGCGCCTGGCAATCATTGCCTGGCTGCACATGCGGCGCGGCCAGCTCGCCGAGGGCGAGACCTCGCGCTTCCTGTTTCCGTCGCGCGGCCGCACCGGCCATCTCACGCGCCAGCGGTTCGCCCAGCTTCTGAAGGAAGCGGCCGTGGGCGCGGGGATCGATCCGGCGCGCGTGTCACCCCATGTGCTACGCCACGCCTTCGCCAGCCATCTGCTGGCCGGCGGCGCCGACCTGCGCTCGGTCCAATTGATGCTGGGCCATGCAGATATTGCCACCACCCAGA
>LSKJ01000007.1 GCA_001557035.1 Rhodospirillaceae bacterium CCH5-H10
CCCCGCCGATCCAGGCCCCGAGGAAACCGCCCAGCCCCATGCCGATGGCGATCAACCCGTAGATCCGGCCAAAATGCGCGCCGCGATAGCGCAGTGTGGCGAGCGTCGAGATCATCGGCCCGCGCGAGCCCATGCTGCCGCCGAACAGCAGCACGAAGGTCCACAGCCAGAAATCGTCCTCAGGCCCTCGCACCATCGCCAGAGCGCCGACACCCGCGATCGAGCAGGCATAGGCCAGGATCGCCGCCAGCCGGCGCCCGCCGCGATCGGCCAGCCACGAGAAACCGATCATGCCGAGCGGCGTCAGGAAGCCCGCGACCGCCATCGCCCGCGCGGCATAGGGACCGTCCATGCCGCGCTCCAGCAGATAGACCACGCTCTGCGGCACCAGCGAGAAGATGCCGATCGACGTCAGGGCGAAGGACGAGGTCAGTGCCCAGAAGGGCCAGTCGCGCAGCGCCTCGCCCACCGTGACGCCCGGCGCCGCGCTTTCGCGCAGCTTCGCGAGGCCCGGCGCCCCGCGCTCGATCTTCTTCCACGGCAGCACCAGCAGCAGCGGGATGAACAGCGCGGTCAAGGCGGCGAAGACGAGATAGGCGTGACGCCAGCCATCGGTGTCGATCAGGTATTGCGCGGCCGGAAAGGTCGCCATCGCACCGACGCCCGAGGCCGACCACGACACCGCGAGCGGCACGCCCAGCCGATGGGCCGGAAACCAGCGGCCGATCAGCGACGACGAAAGAATGCCCGACAGCGAGGCCGCGCCGAACCCCATCATCACGCCCAACGACAGGTAGAGGTGCCAGAGCTGGCTCGCCTGCGAGGCGAGGGCGGTGCTGCCGGCCGCCGCGATCACGCCGATCACGGTCAGCGCGCGCAGGCCGAAGCGGTCGAGGATCCAGCCGGTGATGGGCGCCGCGGTACCGCCGACCAGCAAGGCGAAACTGTAGATCAGCGTGACCGGGCCTCGATTGGCGTCGAAGTCGTGCTGGAGCGCGGGCACGAAGACGACGAACGTGTCGCTGACCGAGCGGCTGGCGATGCCGAGCGCAAAACACAGCGCCACGAGCGCCCACGGCAAAGCCGAACCCATCGATTCACCCTCGACGAGCGCGAGCGGCGATGCAAGCCGATTGCTGGCCCGGCAGGCTTGCATTCTCCGCATGCGCACGCCAGTTTTTGCCGCTGCCAACGCATGCGAGGGACAGAGTGGACGATCAAGTCATCATCCGGACCGGCTTCAACGGCCCGCGCCTCTCGGGCAACGGCGGCTATGTCGGCGGCGTGCTGGCCGCGCACTACACCAAGGCGTTCGGCACGGGCGACGATGCGGTCGAGATCACGCTGCGGGCGCCCATCCCCATCGAAACACCGATGAACCTCGTGCGCGAGGACGCGGCGTTGATGATGCGCGACGGCGACACGCTGATCTGCGAGGCGCGCGCCGGCTCGGTCGACCACCTGCAGCCACCAAAGCCGCCCGCCGACTGGACCGAGGTCATGCATCAGGACGCGGTCGGCGGCTGTGGCGAGGGCAGCGATTTCCAGTGGTGCCTGGTGTGCGGTCGCAGCCGCGGCGTGGGCGACGGCCTGCGCGTGTTCGGCAGCCATTCAGGCAGCGGGACTTCCCTTTCCTGCTACGTGCCCCACGCCAACCATGCCGACGCCGACGGCCGCATCCGGCCGGAGTTCCTGTGGGGCACGCTCGACTGCCCCGGTGCGTGGGCCGCGCAGGACCCGGACGACTGGCGTCCCGCCCTCACCGGCCGCATGACCGCCAGGGTGCTGGAGCGACCGAAGGTCGGCGAACGCTGCGCCGTCGTCGGCTGGCGCATCGGCGCCGAGGGGCGCAAGCTCTATTCCGGCACCGCGCTCTATACCGAGTCCGGCCGCCTCTGCGCGCTGGGCCACTGCACGTGGATCGTGTTGAAGGAATAGAGGGCCGCCGCCGGCACGACCCGCGTCGAACGAGGCAAGCCGTTTGCAGATCTCGCCCCTCCTTCTCATCTTCGCCGCCGCAATCGCGACGTTCGTCCTGTTGCAGGCGTTCGGCGGGCGGCAGGGCGGCCTGACCGCTCCGGACGCTGGCAAGGCTGCGCAGGTCGTCGCGGCCCTGCTCGCTTCGATCAACATCGCCGGCGTGGTCGGGCTCGTATGGTTTGCGGCCGGGATGCTCACCCATGACGGGGTGATGGTCATCGAGCTTTCGATCTGCGCGGGATTGATCGCGATACTCGTCAGTCTCACCGCCTGCGGCGTCCTGCTGGGCCGGCGCGGCATGAGTGGCGGTGGCCTGACATTGCTGGCGGTTGGGGCCCTGCCGACGATCTTCGTCTACGGGTTTCTGGTCTATCTCGATCTAAATCCGATCGACTGGCGCTGACGCGGTCAGCGCTCGCGCACGAAGATCACTGCGGCCTCGTCGGCATAGGCCTGGCGCCAGCCCGGCAGTCGGGCCAGCAGGCGGTTGGCCGGCTGGTCGGGGGGCATGAACGTCCAGTCGATCCGATTGCGCTCGAGCAGCTGCTCCAGCGGTTCGCCGCCGCGCAGGCCGATCGTGTCGGCGTAGCGGCGGATGAATTCCCGGCCGTAGAGCTCGCCGCGGCCGTCGATGAAGGTCGGCACGCCGGCGTGAATGAGATAGCCGCCGAAATTGTAGTGGTTGAGCACGCGACCGTTGATGCCGGCCTGCTTCACATAGGCCATCGCGGTCGAGGGCATGGTCGAGAGCGGCGGCACGATGCCGCCATAGCGCACCAGGCCGAGCGCGATCGCCGCGCAGCAGGCGATGCCGACCATGACGGCGGCGCGGCCGGCCGGTAGCGCCGCCGTCATGGTCGGCATCG
>LSKJ01000070.1 GCA_001557035.1 Rhodospirillaceae bacterium CCH5-H10
TCATGCGACAGCCGCACAATGACCCGCCGTTCCATGCGGGCTGCTTGAAGTGACATGGCCCACGATATTCTGATCGTCGACGACGAACGCGATATCTGCACGCTGATCGCCGGCATCCTCGAGGACGAGGGTCACACCGCGCGCCGTGCCCACAACAGCACCGAAGCCATCGAGGCCGTGCGGCAGCGCCGCCCGGCGCTCGTCATCCTCGACGTCTGGCTGCAGGGCAGCGAACTCGACGGACTGCAGATCCTCGAAGTCATCCGCCGCGAAGATCCGCCGATCCCGGTGGTGATGATCAGCGGCCATGGCACGATCGACACCGCGGTCTCCGCCATCAAGACCGGCGCCTACGACTTCATCGAGAAGCCCTTCAAGGCCGACCGGCTGCTGCTGGTCGTCGACCGTGCCATCGAGGCCGACAAGCTGAAGCGCGAGAACCTGGCGCTGCGCCGCCGCGCCGGCGGCGAGGTGACCTTCGTCGGCTCGTCGAGCGACGCTGCCAACGTGCGTGCGCAGATCGAGCGGGTGGCGCCGACCGGCAGCCGCGTCCTCGTCACCGGCGCATCCGGTTCGGGCAAGGAGACGGCGGCGCGCCTCATCCACCAGGGCTCCAAGCGCGCCGATGGCCCCTTCGTCGTGGTCAACTGCTCGACCCTGCCGGCCGAGCGGCTGGAGATCGAGCTGTTCGGCACCGACGGCGAGACCACCGCCGACACGCTGCGCGTTTCCGGCGCCTTCGAGATGGCGCATGGCGGCACCCTCGTCCTGAAGGAAGTGGCCGACCTGCCGCTGCCGCTGCAGAGCCGGCTGGTCCGCCTGCTGCAGGAACAGTCCTATGCACGCGACGGCGGCAAGACGAAGGTCGAGATCGATGTGCGCGTCCTCTCGACGACGGCGCGCGACCTGCAGGCCGAGATCGCCGCAGGCAACTTCCGCGAGGAGCTTTTCCATCGCCTGAACGTGGTCAGTCTGCGCGTGCCGCCGCTCAGTGAGCGCCGCGAGGACATTCCCGAACTGGCGCAGGACCTCCTGAAGCGCGTCGCCGACGCGACCGGTCTGCCGCCGCGCTCGATCGGCGAGGACACACAGGCGGCGCTGCAGGGGCACGACTGGCCGGGAAACGTGCGCCAGCTGCGCAACGTGATCGAGCGGCTGCTGATTCTGGCGCCGCCGGGCGGTGCGCCGATCCGTGCCGACGTGCTGCCCAACGACGTGAGCGAGGATGCACCCTCGGTGCTGCGCTGGGAGAAGGGCGGCGAGATCATGCAGCTTCCCCTGCGCGAGGCGCGCGAGGTGTTCGAGCGCGAGTACCTGCTCGCGCAGGTCACGCGCTTCGGCGGCAACATTTCACGGACGGCGACCTTCGTCGGCATGGAGCGCTCGGCCTTGCATCGCAAGCTGAAGTCGCTCGGCCTGCACGGCGGGGCGACCGAGGGCGGCGCCGAGCCGCCGGTCTGAGCAGGAGAGAGGGCGTCATGGCGCGTTATGCCTATGTCAACGGTCGCTACGTCGAGCATCGCGAGGCCAGCGTCCACATCGAGGATCGCGGCTACCAGCTGGCCGACGGCGTCTACGAGGTCGTGGGCGTGCGCGACGGCAAGCTGATCGACGAGAAGCCGCACATCGACCGGCTCGACCGCTCGCTGAAGGAACTGCGCATCGACTGGCCGGTGTCGCGCAATACACTGGGCTTCATCATCCGCGAGCTGATGCGCAAGAACCGTCTGCGCGACGGTCTGGTCTACATGCAGGTCACGCGCGGCGTCTCGCGGCGCGACCACGGCTTCCCGACCGCGCCGGTGAAGCCCGCGCTGGTGCTGACGACGAAGGCGACCAAGCACATCGTGGCCGATGCCGGCGCCGGCGTCGCCGTGAAGAGCATGCCCGACATCCGCTGGGAGCGTTGCGACATCAAGACGGTCGCGCTGCTGCCCAACGTGCTCGCCAAACAGGCCGCGCGCGAGGCCGGCGCCTACGAGGCGTGGCTGCTCGACGAGAAGGGCTGCGTCACCGAGGGCGCCTCGACCAATGCCTGGATCGTGACGCAGGACGGCGAACTGATCACGCGCCAGACCGACAACGGCATCCTGTCCGGCATCACGCGCACCACGCTCAAGACGATCTGCAATTCGCTCCAGCTCAAGCTGGTCGAGCGGCCGTTCAGCCTCGAGGAAGCGAAGAAGGCCAAGGAGGCCTTCATCACCAGCGCCACGTCCTTCGTGACGCCGGTCGTGAAGATCGACGGCGAGAAGGTCGCAGACGGCAAGGTCGGCGCCACGGCGCGCCGGCTGCGCGAGGAATATGTCCGCTTCTCCGAGGCGGGAGAGGCCGTGACGTGAGCCGGCCGGCCGGTCTCAAGCCTCCGCGCGCGGTCCTGTTCGACTGGGACAACACGCTGGTCAACACTTGGCCGACGATCGTCGAGTGCTATCGCGACACCTTCGTTGCACTCGGTCTTACGCCCTGGACCTCGGCCGAAGTGCAGGATCGCGCCCACGGCTCGTTGCGCGAGTTGTTCCCGGGCCTTTTCGGGCCGCGCGCCGCCGAGGCGGAAAAGGTCTTCTACGAGACTTTCCTGCGTATCCATCTGGAGCGACTGGAGCCTCTGGACGGCGCCGCCGACCTGTTGGCGCACTGCCATGCCAAGGGCTGCTACGTGGCCATCGTCAGCAACAAGGTGGGGGACAATCTGCGGGCCGAGGTGGCCCATCTCGGCTGGGGCCAATGGATCGCCAAGGCCGTTGGCGCGCGGGACGCGGCCCGCGACAAACCAGCGCCGGACCCCATCTATCTGGCCCTCGACGGCACGGGAATTGCCCCTGACGAGAACGTGTGGATGGTGGGTGACACCCAGGCCGATCTCAAGAGCGCGCATGCGGCAGGGTGTCTTCCGGTCCTGGTGGGAGGTGCAGAGCAACTGACTGTGGCCCTCCTGGAACATCCGCCGAGACTGCGCGCGCGTAATTGTCATGAGTTGGTGGCATTGCTTTGAGACCAACCTCCCCTATATTTGAGGCAACTCGGTAGCGGGGACGGACCCTGTACCTTCTGACCGGCGACCCCTCGGAAGCCGGCTGCCCAGCAAGAGGCCAAAAAATATGAGCGAAAAGGCACAGAACGTTCAGGACGTCTTCCTGAACCACCTTCGGAAGAACAAGACTCCGGTCACGATCTTCCTCGTGAACGGCGTGAAGCTGCAAGGCATCGTCACGTGGTTCGACAACTTCTCGGTGCTGCTGCGCCGCGACGGCCATTCGCAGCTTGTCTACAAGCATGCGATTTCGACCATCATGCCGGTCACGCCGGTGCAGCTGTTCGACGGTGACAAGGCCGACGCAGGCTGATTTGATCGACGAATTCGACGAAGACGATCAGGAAAAGCGCACTCGCAAGCCGTTGGAAACCGCGCGCCCCGCGACGGTGGCCGCGGTCGTGTGTCCCTACATGGCCGGTCCGCGCGGTCGCGGCAGCGACCGTGACAGCCAGGCCAAGCTCGAGGAGGCCGTCGGCCTGGCCGGCGCCATCGATCTCGACGTGCGGCTCGCGCAGGTCGCGCCGCTGAGGCAGGTCACGCCGGCGACGCTGATAGGCAAGGGCGTGGTCGCCCGCATCGCCGCGGCGGTTGAGGAACTGGGTATCGGCCTCGTCGTCGTCGACGACAAGCTGACGCCCGTCCAGCAGCGCAACCTCGAGAAGGCCTGGCAGACCAAGGTCATCGATCGCACGGGTCTCATCCTGGAGATCTTCGGGGCCCGCGCCCGCACGCATGAAGGCCGCCTGCAGGTCGAACTGGCGGCGCTTGACTACCAGCGCGGCCGCCTCGTGCGGTCGTGGACCCATCTCGAACGCCAGCGCGGCGGCTTCGGCTTCATGGGCGGTCCTGGCGAATCCCAGATCGAGATCGACCGCCGTCTGATCGGCGAGCGCATCGTGCGCATCAAGCTCGACCTCGAAGCCGTGCGCAAGACGCGCCAGGTCAATCGCGCCGGCCGCAAGAAGGCGCGGCTGCCGACGGTGGCGCTGGTCGGCTACACCAATGCGGGCAAGTCGACCCTGTTCAACCGGCTGTCCGGCGCCGACGTCATGGCCAAGGACCTGCTGTTCGCCACGCTCGACCCGACCATGCGGTCGATCAAGCTGCCCAACGGCAAGGGCTGCGTGATCTCCGACACGGTGGGCTTCATTTCCGACCTGCCGACTCATCTTGTCGCGGCGTTCCGCGCCACGCTCGAAGAGGTGATCGAGGCCGACCTGATCGTGCATGTGCGCGACATCTCCCATCCCGACAGCGAGCAGCAGCGTGCCGACGTCGAGGACGTGCTGCACGAGCTGGGCGCGCTCGAGGAGGGGGCGGGGCGCCCGTTCATCGAGGCGCTGAACAAGATCGACGCCCTGCCCGAGGAAATGCGGCAGGTGCTGGAAACCCGCACGACCACCGGTGCCGAGCGCGCGCGCCAGTATCCGGTGTCGGCGCTGACGGGCGAGGGCGTAGACCGGTTGATGGATGCCATCGCCGACCTGCTGGGTGCCGCCGGCGAGGCGCGGGAGGTATCCGTGCCGATCTCCGACGGTGCCACCATCGCCTGGCTCTACCGCCACGGCGAGGTCCGCAGCCGGCGCGACGACGGCGAAACCGCCTGGCTGACCGTCTCGCTGGACGAGGCGTCGGCCGCCCAGTTCGAGCGCCGCCAGCAGGCGCGTTGACACCCTGCGGGCGCACTTCCTATAAGCGGCGAAACCTAGAAACACCAACCTCAGGACGAAGGAAACACCATGGGTTTCAAGCCCTTGCACGATCGTATTCTGCTGAAGCCGCTGGCCGCTGAGACGCGCACCAAGGGCGGCCTGATCATTCCCGACACGGCCCAGGAAAAGCCGATGCAGGGCAAGGTCGTCGCGGTCGGAAAGGGACGCCGCCTCGAGGATGGCCGCCTGCAGGAGCTGGGCGTAAAGGCCGGCGACACGGTCCTGTACGGCAAGTGGTCGGGCACCGAGGTCAAGCTCGGCGGCGAAGACCACGTGATCCTGAAGGAAGAGGACCTCTTCGGCGTCGTCGGCTGAGGCCGATGATCGACGCCGGCGCCTCCCAGCGGGTCGCCGAACTCATGCGCGAGACGGCGGCAGCCGAGTTGCTGCCGCGTTTCCGCAATCTGTCCAAGGACGACGTCCGGCAGAAGCGGCCGGGCGACATCGTCACCGTCGCCGACGAGGCGGCCGAGCAGCGTCTGGCCTCCGGGCTGGCAAAAATCCTGCCCGGCGTGCCGGTCGTGGGCGAGGAGGCCGTCGAGAAGGATCCCGGCCTGCTCGACCTGATCGCCCGGCCGGGCGAGGCCTGCTGGATCGTCGATCCGCTCGACGGAACCTCGAACTTCGCCGCGGGCCGGGACCGCTTCGCCATCATCGTCTGCCTCGTGCAGGACCGGAGGGCGATCGCCGGCTGGATTCTCGATGTGCCGCGCGACCGGCTGGCCGTGGCGCATCGGGGCGGCGGGGTCACGTTCGACGGGCTGCCTATCCG
>LSKJ01000698.1 GCA_001557035.1 Rhodospirillaceae bacterium CCH5-H10
CCCGCCGTCATCAGCCCCTCGCCGCGACGGCTCAGGAAATCCTGGGTGAGGCCCGCCCCGTCGGCCTCGCACAGTTCGAACTCGCTTTCGCCGACGGCGAGGATCGTGCGCTTGGCCGAGAGGTGGCGACTATGGTCGTGGCGCGCCACCTGGCTGCCGAGCAACTGGCCGAAGCGCTGCGCCGCCCTGGCGGCGTCGTGCACGGCGATCTGGACGCGGTCACACCGATCGAGCATGTCGCGACCTTACCTCAGTAGGCACAGTCGCGGAACAGCGCCGCGAAGGACCCTTTCCATTCGCCCTTCCACTTGGCGAGAAGTTCGTCGGCCGGCGCCTGGCCGCTGGCGACGGCGCGATCGAGCGGCGCCAGATACATGGTCTCGTCGGCGCCGTCGGCGTCGAGTTGCTTGCGGGCGCGCAGGCCGGCATGGGCGATCTCGACCACGTCGCGCGCCAGTTCGGACAGAACACGGCCGCGGAACATCGTGGCGAGACCGGTCTTCGGCGTCTCGGCGCGCAGGAAGTCATGGTCGGCGGTGGTCCAGTCCTTCACCAGGTCCCACGCCGCGTCGAGCGCGCCCTGGTCATAGAGCAGGCCGACCCACAGCGCCGGCAGCGCGTTCAGCGCGGGCAACGCCCCCGAATCCGCACCACGCATCTCGAGGTAGCGCTTCAGCCGCACCTCGGGGAAAGCGGTGGTGATGTGGTCGGCCCAGTCGTTGATCGAGGGCAGCTCGCCCGGCCGCGCCGGCAGCTTGCCCTTCAGGAAGTCGCGGAAGCTCTGGCCGGAGGCGTCGATGTACTTGCCGTCGCGATAGACGAAGTACATCGGCACATCGAGCATGTAGTCGACGTAGCGCTCGAAGCCGAACCCGTCCTCGAAGACGAAGGGCAGCACGCCGCAACGATCGGGGTCGGTGTCGGTCCAGATGTGGCTGCGGTAGCTCTTGAAGCCGATGTCCTTGCCCTCCTTGAAGGGCGAGTTGGCGAACAGCGCGGTGGCGATCGGCTGCAGGGCCAGCGACACGCGGAACTTCTTCACCATGTCGGCTTCGGAATCGAAGTCGAGATTGGTCTGCACGGTACAGGTCCGCAGCATCATGTCGAGGCCGAGCTTGCCCACCTTGGGCATGTACTCGCGCATGATCTTGTATCGGCCCTTGGGCATCCAGTGCATGTCCTCGCGCGTCCATTCCGGCGCGAAGCCCAGCCCGATGAACGACGCACCGATCTCGCCCGCGACCGTCTTCACCTCGTCGATGTGCTGGCCGTTCTCGGCCGCCGCCTCGTGCAGCGTCGCGAGCGGCGCACCCGACAGTTCGAACTGGCCGCCCGGCTCCAGGGTGATGCTGGCCTTGCCGCGCAGCAGCGCGATGGGATTGTTGCCCTCGACCACCGGCTCCCAGCCAAAGCGTGTCAGCCCTTCGAGCATGGCGCGGATGCCGTCCGGCCCATCATAGGCCAGCGGCTTCAGGGTCTTCGTGTGGTAGCCGAACTTCTCGTGCTCGGTGCCCATGCGCCATTGGGCGCGGGGCTTGTTGCCGGCTGCGAAGTATTCGATCAGCTGCTGCCGATTTTCGATCGGCGCGCCGCCGCCCGACGGAGGTGCGGACATACGGTCATCTCTCCCTGATCGCTCCGGGCCTTCTGAGGGCTGGTGGAGCGGCGCAGTCGCATGAGGAAACCTCACGCGAGCCTGCGGCTGGTTCATCCTGTTCGATTCCCCCTCTCCCACATCGCCGGGGGACTGCGCAAGCGCTCAGACGGTAACCTTGGATGTGCGATAATCGCCGCTGAGACGGGGCGTCGGGCGCCGCCAGTCGCCCACGAGGGCCTGCCAGCATGCCAGCGCTGCAAGCGCCGCCGTGTCGGCCCGCAGGATGCGCGGACCGAGGCCGACAGACATTACATCCTTTATGCGACGGAGTGCCTGCAGCTCGGCTTCGGCGAAGCCACCTTCGGGCCCGATCACGATCGCCCACGGCGCGGCCCGCGCGACGTCATCCAGTTGCAACAGGGCCTCGGTGATCGGCGGGCCGCCCCCGGTCTCGTCGCACATCATCAGCCGCCGGTCCGCGGGCCAGGTGTCGAGCAACTTTCCGAGATCGAGCGATTCGCGAACCTCGGGCACGGTCAGCCGCTCGGTCTGCTCCGCCGCCTCGACGGCGTTGGCGCGCAGGCGGCCGACATTGACCCTCTCGACCGCCGTGTGGCGCGTCACCACCGGCTGCAGCACCGAGACGCCGAGTTCGGTCGCCTTCTCGGCGATGTAGTCGATGCGCGCACGCTTCACCGGCGCGAAGCACAGCCAGAGGTCGGGCTCGGGCACCTGCTCGCGCGTGCGCTCGCTCACTTCCGCGACCGCCGCCTTCTTGCCGCGCGACGACAGCGTGCCGCGCCATTCGCCGTCGCGGCCGTTGAACAGCAGCAGCGGCGCGCCGTCCGGCCGGCGCATCACGTGGCGCAGGTAGTGAACCTGGGCCTCGTCGAGCGGGGCTTCGCCGCCGGCCGCGAGATCGGCCTCGACGAAGAGGCGTGCGGCACTCATGAAAGTTCCTTCGATGGATCATTGACGCGCATCGCTGCATGATGACGCCATGACCACCGCCCGGACAACCGGCTTCACCGATATCGACCAGACGCACTGGACGCTGCGCTACCTGCCGCCCTGGGCGCGGCCCTATGGACGGCTGGCGCGCTGGGACCGACCGATCGGCATCTGGCTGCTGCTGTTTCCCTGCTGGTGGTCGTCGGCGCTGGCCGCCGCGCCGAACTGGGCCCAGCTCGCGGGCTACATGGCGCTGTTCACGGTCGGCGCCATCGCCATGCGTGGCGCGGGCTGCACCTGGAACGACATCCTCGACCGCAAGGTCGATGCCGGCGTCGAACGCACGCGCGGCCGGCCGCTGCCCTCGGGCGAGTTGAAGCTGCACCACGCGCTGATCTGGATGGCGCTTCAGGGCGCCGTGGGCGCGGCCGTGCTGTTCAAGCTCAACAAGTTCGCGGGTGGCGTGGCACTGCTCTCGCTGCTGCTCGTCGCCGTCTATCCGGCGATGAAGAAGATCACCTCCTGGCCGCAGGTCGTGCTGGGCTTCGCCTTCAACTGGGGCGCGCTGGTCGGCTACGCCGCCGTCACCCAGACGCTCTCCTGGGCCACCATCGCGCTCTATCTCGGCGGCGTCGCCTGGACGATGGTCTACGACACGATCTACGCCATGCAGGACCAGCGCGACGATGCCGTGGTCGGCGTGAAGTCGACCGCCCGCCGCTTCGCCGCCGCCCCGCGCCGCTGGCTCACCTTCTTCGCCGTGCTGGCCCTCGCGCTGTGGACGGCGACCGGCCTGCTGGCGCCGCTGGGCGTGGGCTACTTCGTCCTGCTGGCCTGTATCGCGGCGCACTTCGTGTGGCAGATCGCGCTGCTCAAGCCCCACGACCCGGCCGACTGCCTGATGCGCTTCAAGTCAAACCGGGCCGTCGGCTGGATGATGCTGGCTGCGCTCGTGGCGGACAGGCTGTACTGAGGTACATGTCGAAACTGCCTGAAGACCCCGAGGCGTTCATCCGCACCAACACCGCGCTCGAAGCGCCGGCAATGGTGCCCGAGTTCAGGCTGTGGCTGGCCAGCGAATACGTGCCGATCTGGCAGGCGACCGAGGCCTGGCTGGAGGAGCAGAACGTCGATCCGCCCTACTGGGCCTTCTGCTGGCCGGGCGGCCAGGCGGTGGCGCGCTACCTGCTCGACAACCCGTCGCTGGTGGCCGGCAAGCGCGTGATCGACTTCGCCGCCGGCTCGGGCGTCTCCTCGATGGCCGCGGCCCGCTGCGGCGCGGCCTCGGTGCTGGCCAACGACATCGACCTCCTGTCGCTGGTCGCCGCCCGCCTGAATGCCTCGGCCAACGGTCTGTCGATCGACACCAGCCAGGAAGACTGGCTGGCCGGTCCACCCGGCAGCCCCGAGGCCGACGTGGTGATCGCGGGCGACGTCTGTTACGAGCGGGAAATGTCGGTCCAGGCGCTGGCCTGGCTGCGCAGCCACGCCGAAAAAGGCCGCCTGGTCCTGCTGGGCGACCCCGGCCGCAACTATTTCAGCGCCCAGGGCCTCGAAGAGCGTGGCCGCTACGAGATCCCGACGACCCTCCAGCTCGAGAACCGCGGCATGCGCGAGACAGTGGTGTGGCGGGTCCTGCCGCTTTCGTAAAGGCCTGCACGTTTCGGATGCAGCCCAAGGATCCTTCGCTGCGCTCAGGATGACACGGATTGTGTGATCGCGTCGCGCGCCAAACCAAGACGCCTCCAGGCGTCATGTCCTCGGTGTCATCCTGAGCGCAGCGAAGGATCCTTCTCTTTCGGACAAAGAATCACCCCGTCCGGATGTAACAATTCCATCGCTGTTCTTTCACAGACAAGTCGGGGTACGGTGAAACCATGCCCCCTGCCTCCCAGAAATCAAAAATAAAGCCCGCCGATTTCGCGAGTCTCTACGAGGGCTTCAACGCCCCTGTCTCGCGGTTCGACTGCGGCCGCAAATGTGCCCCCCTCAATGACGGCGAGCCGGTCTGCTGCTCGACGCAGAACGCGGTGCCGGTGGTGCACAAGGTCGAATGGGACCTGCTCAAGACCCGCACCGACCTGTGGTCCAAGTTCAAGCCCTACGACTACGCCACCAAGAAGATCGTCGAGGAGCTGACGCCCGACTGCATGGCGATCCATTGCAAGGGCGCGCGCCATTGCGAGCGCGACAACCGCACCATCGCCTGCCGCGGCTTCCCCTTCTATCCCTATCTGACGCGGCAGAAGCAGTTCGTGGGTATCGGCACCTACTGGGTGTTCGAGGACCGCTGCTGGATGATGTCCCACCTCGAGATCGTCGACCGCAAGTTCGTCGAGGAATTCATCGCCACCTACGAGGCGCTGTTCATCAAGGACAAGAGCGAGTTCGACACCTATGTCGACTTCTCGGCCTCGGCGCGCCGCGTCTACTCGCGCTGGAAGCGGGAGATCCCGCTGCTCGGCCGCAAGGGCGAACTGCTGATCGTGACGCCCTCGACCGGCGAGATCCGTCCGGGCAAGCCGAAAGACTTTCCCAAGGTCGAGCCGTTCAACTCCGAGAAGAACTACCGCGCCGCGATCAAGGAAGCCGGCGGCGAGTATCCGAAGGACGGGTTGCGCCCGACCTGAGACGGTCGCCGGTTGCTGGCGCCGCCCAAGGGTCCCTCGGCTACGCTCGGGATGACACCTTTTTCGATGTGAACGAGGTGCGCCATATCCCGGGTGCACGACGCCAATACCCCAACGGTGTCATCCCGAGCGCAGCGAGGGATCCTTCCTCGGTGCCGGCGGCATCGTGCTAGAACCCCATCGTGTCGTTCTTCACCCGCCGTCGCATCGCCTGGACGCTGCTGTTGCTGACGCCCGCGATGTTCTCCGTGAACATGCTGGGCGCGCGCTACGCCACGTTCGTGCCGCCGAACGCACTGGCGCTGGGACGCTGGTTCTTCGTGGCCCTGCTGCTGCTGCCGTTCGTCTGGCTCCGTCTCGTGCGCCACCGCCACGCGCTCGCGCGCGAGTGGCGCGACCTGTTGCTGCTCGGCGCACTCGGCATGTGGATCTGCGGCGCTTGGGTCTATATCGGCGCGCGCTCCGTGCCGGCGCTCAACATCGGCCTGATCTATGCCGCCTCGCCGATCCTGGTGGTGGCGCTGGGCCGTGTTCTCTACCGCGAGCGACTCACGCCGGGCCGCATCGCGGGCATCGTGCTCTGCCTCGCGGGCGTCGCCGCCGTGTTCGCCAAGGGACGGGTGGAAAACCTGCTGTCGGTCCGTTTCACCGAGGGCGATCTGTGGATCGCCGCCGCCTCGGCCTGCTGGGGCCTCTATTCCGTGCTGCTGAAGGCGCGGCCGAGTGCCCTCGATCCACTGACGCGGCTCTGCGCCATCTCCTTCGCGGGCGCGATCGTGCTGCTGCCGTTCACGCTCGGCGAGGCGCTGTTCTGGCAGGCGCCCGACCTCGCCGACTGGCGCACCTGGGCGGCCTTCCTCGTGCTGGCGATCATTCCGGGCGTCGGCGCCTACGGCGCCTTCGCCTATTGCGTGCGCGAGCTCGGACCGTCGGTCACCAGCGTGTCGATGTATCTCGGCCCGCTCTATGTCGGCATCCTGGCCTGGCTGACCCTTGGCGAAACGCCGCACTGGTATCATCTGATGGGAACCATGCTGGTGCTGCCCGGCTTGTTCCTCGCGACCCGCCCTGCCAAAGGAGCCTGAGATGACCCGCTTTTTCCTTGCCGCCCTCGCCCTGCTCGTGGCGCTTCCCATGGCGCTTCCCGCCGCGGCCGAGGAGATCGGCTCGGTCGGCTACCGCTTCAAGTGGCTGGGGCCCAACGACAAGATCGTGGTCGAGGCGTTCGACGATCCCGACCTCGCCGGCATCACCTGCTACCTGGCGCGCGCCCGCACCGGCGGCCTCAAGGGCATGGTCGGCCTGGCGGAAGACCCGCCCTATGCCTCGATCTCCTGCCACCAGGTCGGCCCGGTGGATGCCGAGAAGGCCGAGAAGCTCAAGAGCCCGCACGAAGTGTTCAGCGAGCGCGCCTCGCTGATCTTCAAGACCACCCAGGTCGTGCGCTTCTACGATCCCAAGCGGCGCGCGCTCATCTACCTCACCTATACCGACCGC
The DNA here is from genome assembly GCA_001557035.1 of Rhodospirillaceae bacterium CCH5-H10. Classification (GTDB taxonomy): domain Bacteria; phylum Pseudomonadota; class Alphaproteobacteria; order Reyranellales; family Reyranellaceae; genus Reyranella. The sequence goes on from LSKJ01000698.1 coordinate 6,676, forward strand.
GTGATCGAGGGCAGCCCGCAGAACTCGATCAGCGTCGTGCCCGTCGGACTGCGCTGACTTCATTCGGAGAACAATGGAATGACCACGCGTCCCCCGCCCAACTGGCGCTCGCTGATGTTCGTGCCGGTGCTGGCCGAACGCTTCATCGCCAAGGCCCATACGCGCGGCGCCGATGCGCTGATCCTCGACCTCGAGGATTCGATCATCCCGTCCAAGAAGGCGGAGGCGCGCGCCGCCATCGCCGCCGCCGTGCCGCGGGTCGCACAGAACGGCGCCGACGTCGTGGTCCGCATCAACCGTCCGCTCGAACTTGCGGTACCCGACATCGAGGCCGCCGTGATGCCCGGCGTCTCGGCGCTGATGCTGCCCAAGGTGATGGGCCCCGAGCATGTGCGGCTGCTGGCCGAATTGGTGACCGAGCGCGAGACGCAGCTCGGGATGGAGATCGGCCATACGCGCTTCCTGGTGCTGATCGAGACCACGGCGGCGCTGCCGCATCTTTTCGCCATCGCCGCCGAGCCGCGCATGGCCGGCATGTCGGTCGGTGGCGAGGATTTCGCCACCGACATGGGCGCGATCCCGTCGGCCGACAGCATGTACGTTTTCGCGATGCAGGGACTGGCCGCCTGCCGCGCCGCCGGCATCCTGCCGATGGGCTCGATGGGCCAGCTCGCCAAGATCGACGACCTGGAGTCCTACCGCGCCGGCCTGAAGCGCGGCCGCGAACTGGGCTTCACCACGGCCTCCTGCATCCATCCCGCGCACGTGCCGATCATCAACGAGGAGTACGGCGCCTCCGACGCCGAGCTCGATCGTGCCCGTCGCCTGCTCGCGGCCTTCGAGGTCGCCAAGGCCAACGGCGAGGGCGCCGTCGCCTTCGAGGGCAGCATGGTCGACCTGCCGATCGTCATCCGCGCCGAACGGCTGCTCGCGCGCGCGGCGTCGTGGAAGAAAACAGGCTGAACGGGAACAACCGCACATGTCGCTCGCGCTCTACGGCCATCTCTTCTCGTCCTACACCCAGAAGGTGTTGATGGCGCTCTACGAGAACGGCACGCCGTTCGAGTTCCGCGCCCTCGGGCAGGACGAGACCGCGCATTTCGGTGACTGGCTGAAACGCTGGCCGCTTGCGAAGTTCCCGCTGCTGGTCGAGGGCGATCGCACCATCGTCGAGACCAGCATCATCATCGAATACCTGCAGATCGCCCATCCGGGGCCAGTGCAGCTCATTCCCGCCGATCCGATGGCGGCCCTCGACGTGCGCTTCCTCGACCGCTTCTTCGACCTGCATGTGATGAACATGATGCAGATCGCGGTGAACGGGGCGTTGAGCGGCGATCCGGTCAAGCGCAAGGACGGTCACGACGAGTCGATCAAGAAGCTCGATCTCGCCTACGCCTGGCTGGAAAGCGAGCTTGCCGGCCGCACCTGGGCCGCGGGTGAGGATTTCACGCTGGCCGACTGCGCCGCCGCACCGTCGCTGTTCTACGCCGACTGGGTGCACCGGATCCCGGAGTCGTTTCCGGTACTGCGTGCCTATCGCACCCGCCTGCTGGCCCGCCCCTCCTTCGCACGCTGCGTCGAGGATGCCCGCCCGTTCCGACCTCTCTTCCCGCTGGGCGCCCCCGACCGGGATTGATCATTGGAGCGCGCAACTCCAGTTGCGCTCGGATCTTTGACAGGCGAGCCATGAGCGCCACTGGAGTGGCGCGCTCCCAGCACGATCCTCGTCTTCACCGATACAGGAACGTCCCCAGCAACACCCAGCGGCCCGCTTTCGGCGTGCCGACGAGCGGTGTCGTGTAGTGCCAGAACGGCAGGCGATAGGCCGTCACCGTCGCCGGCCCCGCGACCGAGACGATCTCGCTGAAATGGCCGGCGCGGCTGTAGACCAGCCATTGATGATCGACGCCGGGGCCGCACAGGCTGAGATGCAGATCGACGTATCCGCCCTTCGCCTTGTCATTTTCGGGATGGTGGTCGTTGTGCGGCCCGGCATAGTCGCCCGGCCCGTAGCGCAGCACCTGCATCCCCCATCCCGACGCCAGCTTGCGCCCCGCGAGCGCCTCGGCGAAGGCGCGGTAGCTCGGGCTGCGCATCATCCCGACCAGGCCGATCCGCTCGGCCGCCTTGTAGCCGGGCTCGCGGCGGCTCTCGAAATAGATGGTGCGGGCGCGGCTGGTCTTGGGCAGCAGTTCGCCGTAATCCTGCTTCATCTCGAAGATGGAGTCGGGCGGGATCGGCTTCTCGATCGGCTCCAGCGTGCTCTCGATCTCCGCCTCCAGCGTGCGCCGCAGGCGCGCCGCCTTCGTGCGATCGAGCAGGTCCTCCGCCGCCAGGAAGCGCGTGCGCGGGTTGGCGAGCGCGCCGCACAGCGGATGCGTGCCCGCCAGCACGCGCCGACCGGCACGGCTCAGCAGGTCCTCGAACTCCACCGGAATGTCGTTTGATCTCATCGGTCCGCCCCTCTAAACGACGTGCCTAGCATGCCATACGCCTCGCTTCGCGACTTCATCGACCGGCTGGAGAAGAGCGGCCGGCTCGTGCGCGTCACCGCGCCGGTCTCGCCGCACCTGGAGATGACCGAGATCCAGACCCGCCTGCTCGCGGAAAAAGGCCCGGCGGTGCTGTTCGAGAACGTCGTGCGGCCCGACGGCACGCGCTCCGACATCCCGGTGCTGGTCAACCTGTTCGGCACGGTCGAAAGGGTGGCCTGGGGCATGGACCGCGAGCCCGGCCAGTTGCGCGGCGTGGGCGAGACGCTGGCCTTCCTGCGCCAGCCCGAGCCGCCGGGCGGCTGGCGCGAGGCGCTCGAAATGCTGCCGATGGTGCGCACCGTCATGGCGATGAAGCCGAAGACGGTGAGTTCCGCGCCCTGCCAGGAGATCGTGCTCACCGGCGACGACATCGACCTCGCCGCGCTGCCGATCCAGACCTGCTGGCCGGGCGAGCCGGCGCCGCTCATCACCTGGCCATTGGTGGTGACGCAGGGTCCGAATCCGAAAGGCGACAAGCAGGACAGTTTCAACCTCGGCATCTACCGCCTGCAGGTGACGGGCAAGAACACGACGCTGATGCGCTGGCTGAAGCATCGCGGCGGCGCGCAGCATCACCAGCGCTGGCAGAAGTCCGGCAAGCGCGAGCCGCTGCCGGCTGCCGTGGTGATCGGCGCCGATCCCGGCACGATCCTCGCGGCGGTGACGCCGGTACCCGACACGCTGTCGGAGTATCAGTTCGCGGGACTCCTCAGAGGCAAGAAGGTCGAGCTGGTCGCCTGCAAGACGGTGCCGCTCAAGGTGCCGGCCGAGGCCGAGATCGTGCTCGAAGGCCATGTCAGCCTCGACGACTATGGCGACGAAGGCCCCTACGGTGACCATACGGGCTACTACAACAGCGTCGAGCAGTTCCCGGTCTTTACGATCAGCGCCATCACGATGCGGCGCAAGCCGATCTACCTCTCGACCTTCACCGGCCGGCCGCCCGACGAGCCCAGCGTCCTTGGCGAAGCGCTGAACGAGGTGTTCATTCCCCTCTTCCAGCAGCAGTTCCCCGAGATCGTCGACTTCTGGCTGCCGCCCGAGGGGTGCTCCTACCGCATCGCCGTCGTGTCGATGAAGAAGGCCTATGCCGGCCACGCCAAGCGCGTGATGATGGGCGTGTGGAGCTACCTGCGGCAGTTCATGTACACCAAGTGGGTGATCGTCGTGGACGCCGACATCGACGCGCGCAACTGGAAGGATGTGATGTGGGCGCTGTCGACCCGCATGGATCCGGCGCGCGACATCACGGTGATCGAGAACACGCCGATCGACTATCTCGACTTCGCCAGCCCCGTGTCGGGGCTGGGCTCCAAGATCGGCCTCGACGCGACCGACAAGTTTCCCGGCGAGAGCAACCGCGAATGGGGCCGGCAGATCCGCATGGACGACGCGGTGATCGAGAAGGTCGACGCGATGTGGAGTGCGCTGGGACTTCCGGGATCTGGCAAGAGGATCTGGAAGTAAAGGATCCCTCGCTGCGCGCGGGATGACACAGAGGGCGTGTCAAAGATCCATGTCATCCTGAGCGCAGCGAAGGATCCTTCCTGCATCCCAACGCACCCCGTGTGACGGGAGCCGCGCCGCCCCTCGGACGTTGAGGCCCGCAGAAAAACCTCATTGAGCCGTCAAGGGATCTGCGTGCCTCCCCCAAGCAACAAACTCCTCGAAGGGCCGATCCTTCGGTCCCTGCTGACGCTCGCCGTGCCGATCGTGGCGGCCAACGTGCTGCAGTCGGCCTATCAGATCATCGATGCCTTCTGGGTCGGGCGGCTGGGCGGTGCGGCGGTGGCCGCGGTGTCGATCAGCTTCCCGGTGCTGTTCCTCACCTTCGCCATCGGCTCAGGGCTCTCGCTCGCGGGCTCGACGCTGATCGCGCAGTATGTCGGCGCGCGCAACGAGACCATGGTGGCGCATGTCGCGGGACAGACGCTGCTGATGGTCATCCTGGCCTCGCTGGTGCTGGGCACGATCGGCTATTTCTCCGCGCCCGCGCTGTTGCGGCTGATGGGCGTGGCGCCCGAGGTCTATCCCGGCGCGCTGGGCTTCATGCGCGTGTCGTTCATCGGCATCGTCTTCAATTTCACGTTCTTCGTCTTCCAGGCGATCATGCGCGGCATCGGCAAGCCGACGCTGCCGGTCTACATCGTGCTGGGCACGGTGTTCCTGAACTTCGTGCTCGACCCGCTGCTGATCTTCGGCTGGGGCCCGGTGCCGGGCTACGGCGTGATGGGCGCGGCGATCGCGACGCTGATCACGCAGGCCATTGCCGCGATCATCGGCATCGCCATCCTGCGGCTCGGCATGCACGGCATTCATGTGCGGCGGCGCGATTTCGTTCCCGACTTCGGCTACATCAAGCGCGCCTTCTTCCTGGGCCTCCCCGCCTCGGTGGAACTGTCGGCACGGGCGCTGGGCCTGATGGTGATGACCTTCCTGATCGCGAGCTTCGGCACGCTGACCCTGGCGGCCTACGGCGTCGGCTCGAACATCCTGCAGGTCGTGATGGTGCCGGCGATGGGCCTGTCGATGGCGGTCTCGACGCTGGTCGGCCAGAACATCGGCGCCGGCAACATCGAGCGCGCCGCGCGGATCGGGCGACTGGGTGCGATGCTGGGCTTCGCGAGTCTCCAGTTCTTCGGCGTCGTCGTCTTCCTGTTCGCGCCGCAGTTCGTGGCCTTCTTCGTGCCGGACGATCCCGCGGTGATCGGAGCCGGCGCGGGATTCCTGCGCATCATGTCGCTGGCCTGGGGCTTCCTCGGCCTGCAGTTCGCGCTGACCGGCGTGTTCCGCGCCTCGGGCAACATGGTGCTGACCATGGTGCTGACGCTGGTCTCGCAATGGGTCGTGCAGTTCCCGCTGGCCTATGTCCTCTCCAAGCACACGGACCTGCACGAGCAGGGGATCTGGTGGGCGCTGCCCATCGCCAACATCGTGACGGCGCTGATCACCCTCTGCCTCTACGCAAAGGGCGACTGGAAGAAGAAGCGCCTGATCGAGCCCGAGGAGGAGATCGCCGGCAAGGTGACCGAGGACATCCTCGTCGGCGAGGTCTCGCGCTAGGTCAGGCGCTCCCCCGTCACGGCCAGACCGGCGCGCCGTCCAGCCCCGCGGTCTCCGGCAGGCCGCAGATCAAGTTCGCATTCTGCACCGCCTGCCCGGCCGCGCCCTTGCCGAGATTGTCGACCACGCCCATCGCGATCACCAGGTTGCGCTCCGGATCGGCCGCATAGCTGACGAAGGCGAGGTTCGAGCCGGTCGCCCATTTGGTCTGCGGCGGCCTGTCGGTCACGCGGACGAACGCCCGGCCGGCATAGAAGCGTCGAGCGGTTTCGAGGCACTGCTCCGTGGTGGCGCGACCACGGCCGTAGATCGTGGCGAGCACACCGCGGGTCATCGGCACGAGGTGCGGCGTGAACACCAGTCCGGCCGCGCTGCCGCCGCTCAACCGCCCGATCGTGCTCGCCATCTCGGGCATGTGGGTGTGCTTCAGCAGGCCGTAGGGCACCAGGTTCTCGTTGCTCTCGGCATAGCCGAAGCGGCTGTCGGCGCCGCCGCGGCCGGCGCCGGAAATGCCGGTCTTGGCGTCGATCACGATGTTGCCGGGCTCGATCAACTTGCCGGCCAGCAGCGGCGCCAGCGCCGTCAGCACCGCGGCGGGGAAGCAGCCGGGATTGGCGACGCGGCTCCTGCTCCTGATCTCGTCGGGCCAGACGTCGGCCAGGCCATAGGCCCAGCCTTCGACGTAGCGGTGGTCGCCGCCGATATCGACGATCTTCACGTCCTTGGGCACCCGCGCCAGCGCGTCGGCCGACGCGCCCGTGGGCAGGGACGCGAACAGGACGTCGAGCTTCGGCAGGGTCGCGGGATCCCACTTCTCGATCACGATGTCAGCGAGTTTGGCCGGCACGCCCGGGAAGCGGTCGATCAGACGACTGCCGGCGCTACCCTCGCCCGCGGCATAGACCAGCTCGAAGGAAGGATGGCTCGCGACGAGACGCAGCGCCTCGCCGCCACCGAAACCGCTGACGCCGACAATACCGACACGAATGTTCATGATGATGTCCTCTGGAGTTCGGGCAAAAGAAAACCCCCGGAGCCGGGGGCTGCGGGGGTTCAGGAACGCGGGCCAGAGCCGCTCCTGCGGATGAGACCTACGAAGAGGTCTTCACCATGCGGAGGGACGCCGATCGACGCGCAGCCAGAACAGCCGCCGCGGGGCGCAGCGACGTCGGCGTCGGTCGAAAAGGGTCTCGTTCCTGAGCATCGGCGCGGACACTGTTGCCACGTCCCTCGAACGTCAAGCGGAATGTCTGCTCGCGCCGAGGCCCTAGAGGAGAAAATCCGAAGCGGTGAGCGTCGGGAGGCCGGCGACCGCGATCGAGAAGTCCGCGACTTGGTCGCCGTTCACATCGCCTAGAACCAGCGTATAGCTCCCCGACGTCGCCGTGCGCAGTTCGCCCGCCGCCCCGGAGAAGGCGGTGGCGCCGATGAAGGTGAAGGCCTGATCGCCACCTGCAACCGTGTCGGCGTCCAGGGCGACGAGATCGATGAGGTCTCCCTGGCTCGCGGAGAAGTCCACGATCGTGTCGCGCCCCGAGGCGGCCACCGTCGAATCGGACAGCGCGGTGAAGACGAATGTGTCGGCGCCGCCGCCGCCGGTCAGGTGATCGGCACCTGCCAGCCCCGTCAGCTCATCGTCGCTCGCGCCGCCGATGACGATGTTGTCGAGAGCATTGCCCGTCGCCGCGAAGCTGCCCGTGCCGATGAAGGTGAGCCGTTCGACGTTGTCGTCCAGCGTGTAGCTGGCGAGCGTCGTCGTCACGCGATCCGAACTGCCGCCATCCGCCAATTCGATCACCACGTCGCCGGCATCGTCGACGCGATAAGTGTCCTTGCCGATGCCGCCCGCCATCGTGTCGGCACCGGCGCCACCGTCGAGCGAATCGTCGCCGGCGTCGCCCGTGAGCGTGTCGTCGCCCGCACCCCCGACGACGACATTGTCGAGGCCGTTGCCGGTACCGGCGAAGTCGCCCGTTCCGTTGAAGGTCAGCCTCTCGACGTTGGCGGCCAGGGTGTAGCTCGAGAGGCTGGTGGCCACCCGGTCGGCGGTGCCGCCGTTCGCGGCTTCGACGACCACGTCGCCGGCATCGTCGACCCGATAGGTGTCATCGCCGGTCCCGCCCGTCATCGTGTCGGCACCCGTACCGCCGTCGAGATCGTCGTTGCCCGCGGCGCCAGTCAACGTGTCGTTGCCGCCCAGTCCCCACAGCATGTCGGCCTGGGAGACGCCGACGATCGTGTTGGCCAGCGCATTGCCCCTGCCGGCGTGGCTCGTGGCCCCCGTGAAGGTGAGGTTCTCGACGGCCGCTCCAAGGTCGTAGCTCGCGAGGCCGGTACGCACGGTGTCGACGCCCTCTCCCGACAGTTCGACGACGAGGTCGCCGACATTCTCGACCGTGTAGGTATCGTCGCCGGTGCCGCCCACCATCGTATCGGCGCCGGCGACGCCATTCAGCGTGTCGTCGCCGTCGAACCCGCGCAGCGTATCGGCGCGCGACGCACCGATGATGATGTTGGCAAGCGCATTGCCATCGCCGGCATGGGCGATCGCGCCGCTGAAAGTCAGGTTCTCGACGTTCGCGGCCAGCGTATGGCCGGCGAGCGCCGTCAGGACCGTGTCCGTGCCTTCGCCGACATTCTCCGTGACGACATCGCCCGCATTGTCGACCGTATAGGTATCGTTGCCGACACCACCGAGCATCGTATCGACGCCGGCACCGCCGTCGATCGTGTCGTTGCCATCGAGCCCCGACAGGGTGTCGGAGCCAGTGCCCCCCGTGAGCGCGTTGGCGAGCGCATTGCCGACGCCGACATGGCTGCCCCCGCCGCTGAACCGCAGGTTCTCCAGGTTGGCCGTGAGCGTATAGCTCGCCAGACCCGTCCTCACCTCGTCGGTTCCTTCGTCCGCATTCTCCGTGACGATGTCGTCCGGACTGCCGACGGAATAAACATCGTTGCCGAGGCCACCGGCCATCGTATCGACGCCTGCGCCGCCGTTCAGCTGGTCGTCGCCACCCAGGCCCAGCAGCGTGTCGTCGCCGTCGCCGCCGAACAGGATGTTGTTCGTGTCGTTGCCCGTGCCGGAAAAGTTGCCGGCTCCCGTGAAACTGAGAGATTCGACGTTGGCGCCCAGCGTATAGGCCGACAGCGTCGTCGATGCGCTGTCGAATCCCTCGTCCTCCAATTCGACGATGACGTCCCCGGCATCGTCGACGACATAGGTGTCGCCGTTCCGCCCGCCGGTCATCGTGTCGGCGCCGCCGCGGCCGTCCAGCCGGTCTTCGCCGTTGCCGCCGACGAGCCGGTTGTTCAGTTCGTTGCCCGTCGCCGAGGCGCCGGTCTCGAAATCGCCCAGCGTATAGGTCAGGAAGAGATCTTCGACGTGGGAAGGCAGCGTGAAGCTGACGAGGCTCTGGACGGTGTCGTGGCCTTCATCCGCGTTCTCGATCACCGTGTCGCCGGCGACATTGACGAGGTAGATGTCGTCGCCCGTTCCGCCCGACATCGTGTCGGTGCCGATGCCGCCATCCAGCGTGTCGTCGTCGCTACCGCCATCCAGGATGTCGGTGCCGTTCAGCCCGCGGAGAATGTCGTCTCCGCCGAGGCCGGAGATCGTGTCTGCACCACTCGTGCCCGTGAGTGTTTCGCCGTCCGGAGTGCCGATAATGTCAGCCATGCGACGCCCTCCATTGCAGACTCGCTGCATTCTGCGAGCTACGGGATTCAACCGCAAGTCGCCCGACGCGTTTAAATTTCTCCAATTTGCGCACGGCGTGCGAAACGACGGCGTCTGTTGCGGTGAAGTGCTTTGATGTAACGTGCCTTAACATGAGCTGGAAGCGTAACGACGGTGAGGAACGGAAGTATCACCACGGCAGCCTGCGCGAGGCGCTGATCAAGGCCGCCCGCGACCTCATCAAGGAAAAGGGGCCGGCAGGCTTCACCTTCGCCGATGCCGCCCGTTCCGCCGGCGTGAGCCCGGCCGCGCCCTACCGTCATTTCCGCGACCGCGACGCGCTGATGGCCGATGTGGCCCGCGAGGGGTTCGAGCGCTTCGCCGCCATGCTGACGACCGGCTGGGCCAACGGAAGGCCCGACCCGATCACGGCCTTCCACAATGTCGGCAGGGCCTATCTCACCTTCGCGCGCGCCGAGCCCGCCTACTACGCCGCGATGTTCGAGTCGGGCATTTCGGCCGATGCCAACACCGATCTGCGCGCCGCGTCCGAGCGGGCCTTCGCCGTGCTGCGCACCGCTGCCGACCAGCTCGTGACGTTGCTGCCGGCCGCCAGGAGGCCGCCGGCGCTGATGATGAGCCTGCACATTTGGTCGATGTCGCACGGCATCGCGTCCCTGTTCGGCCGCGGCGATTCCGGCCGGCGGCCCCTGCCCATGTCGGCCGAGGAGCTTCTGGAGTCCGAAATGCTCATCTACCTGCAGGGGCTGGGTTTTCCCGCCTCGCCGTGAAAGTTTTTCGGCGGCCTATTGACTCCCAAGGTCCTCGTCCCCAATGTAAATGTCGTTAACATTCACATCGTTAACATCATCAAAAGGGGGCTCCCGCATGGGCCTGATCGAAAAAATAGACGACCTCGGCAAGCCGGCGTGGATCGCGCTCATGGTGCTGAGCTTCATCCTGTTCTGGCCGGTCGGCCTGGCCCTTCTCATCTATCTCAAAGGGAGTGGACGCATGTTTTGCTCGAAGCGCTACGGTCAATGGAACATGCCGGACGGCCGTTCGTGCCGTGAGGAGTTTCGCGGCTGGAAGCGTCGCCACGGCTGGGGTCGCCACAGCAGCAGCGGCAACGTCGCCTTCGACGAGTATCGCGAGGAGACACTGAACCGCCTCGACGAGGAGCAGCGCGAGTTTCGCGACTTCCTCGACAAGTTGCGGGCCGCCAAGGATCGCGCCGAGTTCGACCAGTTCATGGCCG
>LSKJ01000699.1 GCA_001557035.1 Rhodospirillaceae bacterium CCH5-H10
CGCTGAAGTCGACACGATTGTAGAAACGCCAGTCATCGCCGAAGTAGATGCCCGAGTAGCCCGTCTCCAGCGACCCGGTGAGTACGACGCCGCCGGTGCCGTTGACGTCGTAGGTGCCCATGGACCGGTTGATCAGCGACCAGTCGACTGTCAGCGTGTCGGTGCCCGTGCCCATGGCAACGGTATCGTAGCCACCGGTGACGGTGACGGCGTCGTTGCCGTCGTTGGTCTCGATCAGGTCGCTGTGACCATGCCTGCCGGTATCGGCCGTGACGGTCGCCAGCGTCTTGATCGTGTCGTTGCCCGCGCCGGTCTTCAGGGTCAGCATCTCGATGCCGCGCACCGTGGCGCCGCCGAGATAGGTGAGCTGCACGCC
>LSKJ01000700.1 GCA_001557035.1 Rhodospirillaceae bacterium CCH5-H10
GGGTGGGGGCGGACTTCGACGGAGTGATCGTGTTCGACGAGAGCCACGCCATGGCCAATGCTGCCGGCGGCAAAGGCGAGCGCGGCGACCAGGCGCCGTCGCAGCAGGGCCGTGCCGGCCTGCGCCTGCAGCATGCGCTGCCCAATGCCCGTGTCGTTTATGTATCCGCCACCGGTGCCACCACGGTGCACAATCTCGCTTACGCCCAGCGGCTGGGCCTCTGGGGTGGCGAGGATTTCCCGTTCGCCACGCGCGCCGAGTTCGTCCAGGCGATCGAGGCCGGCGGTGTCGCCGCCATGGAAGTGCTGGCCCGCGACCTCAAGGCGCTGGGTCTCTATGCGGCCCGGTCACTGTCCTACGAGGGCCTCGAGTACGAGTTGCTCGAGCACGCCCTCACGCCCGAGCAGATCCGCATCTACGATGCCTATGCCGGCGCCTTCCAGATCATTCACAACAATCTCGACGCCGCCCTGCAGGCCGCCAACGTCACCGGCGAGCGGGGCACGCTCAATGCGCAGGCGAAGTCGGCTGCGCGATCAGCCTTCGAGTCCGCCAAGCAGCGCTTCTTTTCGCACCTGATCACCTCGATGAAGACGCCGACCTTGATCGGGGCGATCGAGCGCGACCTCGATGCCGGACATGCCGCCGTTATCCAGATCGTCTCCACCGGCGAGGCTCTGATGGAACGCCGGCTGGCCGACATCCCGACCGAGGACTGGGGCGACGTCCAGGTCGACATCACGCCGCGCGAGTATGTGCTCGACTATCTTGCGCACAGCTTCCCGACCCAGCTCTTCGAGCCCTTCACGGACAGCGAGGGCAATCTGTCCTCGCGGCCGGTCTATCGCGACGGCCAGCCTGTGCAGTGCCGGGATGCCGTCGAGCGCCGCGACCGCCTGATCGAGCGGCTGGCCTCGCTCGCTCCCGTGCAGGGTGCGCTTGACCAGATCGTGCAGCGCTTCGGGACCGACCTGGTCGCCGAGGTCACCGGCCGGTCGCGGCGGATCGTGCGCATGAAAGAGCGGCTCTGCGTCGAGAACCGCCCTGGGTCTGCCAACCTGGCCGAGGCGCAGGCGTTCATGGACGACGGCAAGCGCATCCTCGTGTTCAGCGATGCCGGCGGCACGGGCCGCTCCTATCACGCGGATTTGGGCGCCCGGAATCAGCGCCTGCGGGTTCACTACCTGCTGGAGGCGGGTTGGAAAGCCGATACCGCCATCCAGGGGCTGGGCCGTAGCAATCGCACCAACCAGGCCCAGCCGCCGCTGTTCCGGCCGATCGCCACCAACGTGAAGGCCGAGAAGCGCTTCCTGTCGACCA